>CAZWXS010000054.1:0-14635 GCA_964638005.1 uncultured Lachnospiraceae bacterium | reverse complement strand
ACCACGAACGTACTGATTGCCTTCTTCCACTTGAAACGATAGACATTCATTCCATACCCGACCATAGAACATATCAATACGCTGACAATCATTGATACAATTGAAATCAACAGGCTGTTGCCATATGATTGAACAAAATTAGAGGCAAATATCGTTTTCAGGTTCTCTATAAAGAAATTCGACGGAATCATCGGGTTCCCCTGAAAGATCATCTCACTTTTGTAGGTCGACATAGAAAACATCAGCCAAAACGGAATGAGGGACACGACAGAAATCAGAATCAACAAAATCTTCACTGCAATGCTGCTTACTTTTATCTTTTCCATTTATTCGTCCTCCTTTCCGTTCATAACACGTAGTCCGATAACAGACACGACTACAATGATCAGGAACAATAAACAAGATAATGCCGATGCATATCCCATACGCGGATTACCGCCAAATGCCTGATTATAGAAATTCCATACCATAGTCAGACAGCTCTGACTCGGGCCGCCGACGGTATTGCTGCTTTGATTTGTAAACAGCAGATTCGGCTCATCAAATAACTGAAGTGCATAGATTGCACTTGTAATGACTACGAAAATGGTAACCGGCTTCAGCAGCGGCACCGTAATTCTGAAAAATGTCTGTACACCGTTTGCGCCATCGATTCTGGACGCTTCATATATGTCCTCCGAAATAGAGGTGATTCCTGCCAGATACATTGCCATATAATATCCTGTGCATTTCCAGATGATCATGAAAGCGATGGCAAAAGGTGCATATTTTGCACTCCCGAGGAAATTGATTGCATTTCCTCCGCAAAGTTCTATCAGCCGATTCAGAATCCCGACATGTTGCTCAAAGATAAACGTAAATATCATACCAATGGCAACCGGTGTCGTAATGTAAGGCAGGAAATTCACTGTCTGAAATACATTTCTGAATTTTTTCAGATTGCTCAGCAGTGCCGCTAACAGCAATCCCAAGATGATGGACACCGGAAATCCCACGATTCCGATACGCACGGTATTCCACAGCGACTCCCAGAAGGTCTTATCCTTGGTAAAGACCCTGATGTAATTATCGATTCCGACAAATGTCTTGGTACTGTATCCGTTCCAGTCCAAAAAACTCATATAAAATGAGTACAGGATGGGGAAAAAATTGAATACAAAAAAGAAAATGCAGAACGGTGCTATAAATACCACCGGCCAAAATACTGTATACTTATTTCTCTTATGTTTTGTTTTCATGGCTCACCTCTCGCTTTTATTCATGGTTATAATTCATACAATGAATGATTCTATATTTATTATAGTTGTTATACGTTTCTTCTTTAAGAAAGCATTTCAAATATAATTTAAGAAATTCAAACATGAGGGTAAAAAAGTGTTTATTAAAGAATCAAAAACTCCTGCAAACAGTATATTGATACCACTTGCAGGAGCCTAATCCTACCACCTGTGTACTTTCGTAATGATTGCCGCCGATACCTGTCACTCTCAGTTCTGAGAGTTCTCACATCCATAGACTTCGAACTGACTCAGTGCCGGAAACGGAGACGGATCATCTGCTTTGATCAAATTGCAAAGCCGAACCCATTCAATCTGTTTCTGCGGAAATGCAATCTCATGTGCACGATCCGACTTTTCTAAATCCCATACCAGTTCAGAGCCATCAGAAAATTGTAATGTCACTTGTGTCCACCAGCTGTCGTGCGGAAAATCCGAACGTGTATACATCCGAATCTTATCTGTCAAAACCGGACGCCCGAACTCTACCAGCATCTCTGCACGGACATCCATGTTGATGCCCCATGATTCATAGGGCCAGTCTCCATGTGAATGGTTTTCTCTGTTTCCGTTGATTGCATTTTTTGCTGCAAAGACCGACTCTCCGCGTGTCTCAATATTAGCTGATGCATGCGGATAGCAGCTGCCATTCTCATGCACATCATAACGGTTCAGGCACAGATTCCTGTATGCTGCCTTCTCTTCCGCTGTTGCACTCCGTGCATACAGCAAATGTCTGTCTCCGTTGAAGCTCTTCGGTGAATAACAAGCCTTCTTCTCTCCGAACGGTACCGGAAATTCCATGCTGCTTCCTGTCATATGTACAAAGGTGGCCCCAATGGCATCATCCAGCTGTATGACATAACAGCCCTTCTCATCACATGTAAATACGATCCTGTCGCCTTCTGTATAGGACTCGGTATATACCAATCCGATTTCTTCATCTCCGCTTGCCGCAGCTGCGATTTCTGTTCCTTGTTCGCTTGCTTTCAGTATTTTCAATTCCAATGTTGCCATATATCTGTCCCGTTCCTTTCCTGCCTATACTGTTTAACTCTGTCTCTTTAAGTATGACAGACCGCACAGCATCTTCCAGTCATATTCTCGCAGAAAAATTGCGAATTTCGCACTTTTCACAATATCCGGTTCCGATGACCGCTTCTTACTTTACACTCACCTGAATCAATGTCTCCAGTGTCTGTCTGCCTTTTTTGATCTGATATTTGACCGCCGGTATCGCAACCTTCGGATACAACAGATTCAAATTGGGATCCGCCGTGATGATTTCTCCGATTCCAGTTCCTGCATTGGCAGTGACTCCGCAAAATGAATAACGATTAAATGCCTTTGCCATATTGTCTTTCACGACACTGTCATACTCCACAGATTCCGCTGTTCCTCTGTTGACCGCAAAGCCGCAGTCATATGCCGCACACACTACTGTACTCTTAATCTTATGTGTTCTCGTATGTCCGTTCTCATCGGGCGTGATAGTGGTTTCCACCTCAATACCGGGATAGGGACTCCATTTCGACCACACACTGTTATCCGAAATCTTCCGTGCTTCACAGATACGTCTTACATATACATATCCGTCAATGATAAATGCCAACATACTGTCGGGTGCATTTTCATGCAATTCATAACAAGACTTTGCCATATTGATGCTGAATCGACTGTCATATGCAAACTTCCCATACTTCGCCACAATCTGTCCATGCCCCTTTGGACTGTATACCCCCGGAGTGAAAGCAGTCGTGTGCGTTCCGTAATGCCATATAAGCATATCGGCCGAAGGCATGGCACATGATGTTCCTGCTGTCCTTGCAGGATATGATGCTGCCTCAGCACTCCAAAAAGGATGCTCATCGGGAAGCATCAAAAATGCAAACGTCTTCATCCCCCAATAAGGGGATCCCGGTGCATTATATCGTTCTGCCATCATCAGATTCGGATATCCATACCCAATCGTCAGTACTCCGTCACGATCAAAGATCGGCTTCCGCAGCCAATTATGCAGATGTCGTACGATCAATCCCTTCATAACCTCCAGCGAAAACGGATACACATCTGCCATCAGACACGCACCGAAAAAGCTGACCTGTGAAAAACGATACGTCAGAGACCGACCAAACGGCAGTGCCTCTCCCGTCTCATCAAACCAGTAAATAAACTGCTGTCCGAATACACGTGCACGTTCTTTGTACAATGCCGCACGCGCCGGATCGTCTTGCTCCATTACCCTCGCATATACCAATGAATAGAAATGAATCGCAAATGAAACATAATAATCCTTCTGCCCGGAATCTCCATCCTGATACCATCCGTCACCCAGATAAAATGTATCCAATCCATTTAGATATGTCTCCAGCAATTCTTGACTATACTTCCTGCCGACATGCTTCATCGCAATGTTGACAAGCACCGCAAATAAAATCCAGTTGCATACCGGCAAAGGATGCTCATTGATCTTCAACAGATACTCTGCAAGATGCTCCTTTTCTTCCTCCGACAAGGGCTCCCACACCACTTCCGGTGCAAACAGGATTCCATAAGAAATCGCAGCCATCTCCACAAATCTCTGGTCAAAATCGCTGCATTCGCCCCAATACTCTACGTTCTGATTATTCGTTCCTGCAGCCAGTCCCTCGCGGTAGATTTCTTCGAACCCTACATCCGATCCGCCGCCTGCCCAAAGCGGAACCAGTCCCCACAACGGTCTCGAGAAAGCCTCCATCCATGCTGCATTTTGATCATAATGTGCCATAGTCACGCCCAGATCCAGCCGCGCTCTGCCTTCACTGTAATAGGGCTTCAGCGGATTCAGAAGTTTTAACAGCAACTGCTGAAAATCCTTTTTGTTTTGTAATTGTACTTTCACATCTGACTGTTTCATCTAAAATTCCTCATTCATATCCGCACACAATCACTGTCGGCTTATCACACTGTCACCCTCACCGCATACATTCCTGCCTACCAGTAAGGCTCCCAATCTCCGTACAATCTCGTTAGAGCCTCCATATAAAAATAGTCTCCCCACGAATTGCACTCATCCACTCCATAATGATTACACGTATTATAGGGGGAATGATTCGAGTATGTGCTATGCAGGACCAATCCATTGGAAGCATTCATATCCTTCACTGCATAATTGTCATACAGCGATTTCATCAGTTGTTTTGCCGTATCCTTATAATACAGTGCATCCTCATCATCCATATACTTCGCCATCTCCAGCATACCGCATGCTGCGATCGAAGCGCTGGAAGAATCCCGCGGCTGCTCATCTCCATCCGTAAAGCACAAATCCCAGAACGGAACCATATCCGCCGGCAGATGCTCCATAAAATACTCCGTTACCCGCTTGAACAATGCAATATATTCTTCCCGCTTCGTATACCGGTATGCCAGTGCACAGCCATAAATCCCCCATGCCTGCCCTCTGGCCCATGCGGAACCGTCCATATATCCTTGACAGGTAGCCCCATGGTCCGGTGCTCCTGTCTCCATATCGAAGAAAAATGTATGCCATGTAGAGGCATCTTCTCTGACTACATTTGCAAGTGCCGTATGAATATGCTTCTCTGCTATCTCCCTGTACCTATCATCTCCGGTCTCTTCACTTGCCCAATACAGTAGCGGAAGGTTCAGCAGGCAGTCGATGATCAGCCGATAATTTTCCGGTGCATCCATAGGTCCCCAAGCCTGAATAAACTCTCCAACCGGATGATACCGTGTAATCAATTGATCTGCTGCCGCAATCGCGGCTTCCTTGCCTTCTTTGCTTCCAATCAGCTTATATCCCGCCACGCAAGAGGGGGAATACAGAAATCCCATATCATGATGATCCACTTCGATCTTCTTCCCGATCCGTTCCGCAAACGAATCGATCTGAATCTCCGCAGCCTCTCTGAGCCTTTCATCCCGACAAAACTCGTATGCCAGCCAGATCTCTCCTGTCCAGAATCCCGTCGTCCAATCGTTATTTTCTATTGCCCGATAAAATCCGTCTTCACTATAAGCGTTCTGAAACGCGTAAGTAAACTCATCCAAGTTCCGAATCACCTGCTTTGCACAAAACTCCAGAGCTTTCTTGATTTCATCGCTGTTGATTTTTTCATTGTTATCAAACATATCTCATTTCTCCTGCTAATAAACTTCCTTTTCACCCCTTAATACCTGTCGATGCCACTCCTTCTACGAAGTATCTTTGCAGGCACAGGAACACGATCAATACCGGGATCAGGGACAGGATGGAGCCTGCCATGATCAGTCCGTAGTCTGAAGAGTACTGGCTGATGAACATCTTCAGGCCCAGCTGAATCGTCTTCTTGGCTTCTGTCTTGAGGTAGATCAACGGTCCCAGATAATCGTTCCAGGTTGCTACAAATGTGAAGATTGTCAGTGTAGACAATGCCGGTTTTGATAACGGCAGCATAATCTTCGCATAGATCTGGTACTCGCTCATTCCGTCAATACGCGCTGCCTCGCACAGGTCGTCCGGGATGTCCTCATAAAATTGTTTCATCATGAATACACCGAAGGCCGAAAATGCCTGTAAGCAAATGATGGCGGTCAGCTTGTCATTCAAGCCAAAACTACGCATCATGATAAACTGCGGAACCATGTATACCTGCCATGGCATGGCAATCGTTGCGATGTATGCAAGAAACAATCCGTTCTTGTACTTGAAATGCAGCTTTGCAAATGAATATGCCGCAAAACTACTCGTCAGCAACTGCAGAAATGTCACGACTATTGTCAGGAACACCGTGTTCTCCACAAATTTTAAGAACGGAATCTTCGTCCAGATCTTAATATAGTTATCCCACTTGGGTGCTGCCGGGATGAATACGAACGGATCCATCCGAAATACCTCACGGTCAGGTTTGATTGCTGCCGAGAACATCCATAAAAACGGAATCAACATGCATAACGCAATCACAATCAACAATATATATATAAGTGTTTTCGATAAAATGGCTTTTTTCTTAGCTGATTTCATAATCTTACGCCTCTCCTTTTCCTGTTCTCATATCAACATCAACTCTTCTCGTACTTCGCCTGTCCCCTGAACTGAATGATCGTTACCGCAAGTACCATTACAAAGAGTACCATTGCCACTGCACTTGAATAACCCAGTTTCCAGTCGATGAAGGCCTTTTGATAGATATAGTAAACGAGAACCGTACCTGACGGTGTCAATTCGCCGCTGCCGCCACCGGCAAGCATGATTGCGATATCATATACTTTAAAACAGTTTATGGTTAACATAACAACAACAAAGAAGGTCGTCGAACGCAGCTGCGGCCATGTAATATATCTGAACTTCTGCCATGTTCCTGCGCCATCCAGGCTTCCTGCTTCGTAGAGTTCCGAAGATATGCCCTGCAGGCCTGCCAGATAAATGACCATATAATAGCCCATATACTTCCACACGCTGAACAGGATCATGGACAGTACGACCAGAGAACCGGTAAACCACTGCGGCAGATTCTCCATCGGAACCTTGAATCCATTGTACAGGATATTGTTGATCGGGCCCTTGGACGGGTGAAACAGCATCTTCCATACAGCCGTCACTGCTACCAGAGATGCAACATACGGGAAGAAGGACAGTGTCCTGAAGATTCCTCTTCCGAATACCTTTTGGTTCAATATGATGGCCAGTGCCAGAGATGCGATCATCGTAAGCGGTACCGTTCCGATACAATAGATGATCGTATTCTTCAATGCCGCAAGAAAGAATGTATCTGACCACAGTGCCTTAATATTCTCCAGCCCGACGAATTCAATCGGATTGCTTCCGTCCCACTCCAGAAATGCAAGTGCGAATGCAAATATAATCGGTATCAGCGTAAAGACTGCGAAGCCTATGAAGTTTGGGGCAATAAACGAATATGCGACCAAATCCCGCTTGCCCTCTCTGCTCAACAGCTTTCCTGATTTCAAATGTGCGATTTTTCTATGTAAAGTGTCCACTCTGACACTCATTTTCCGTTTTTGATCCGGATCCTTCTCCTCACCGATCTTTCGGATGAGTTGATCCAATTCCTGCTGCATCTGTTGTATTTTATTTAATGTGTCTTCACTGATTGATTTTGTTTTTTCCATAACACCAGTCTCCTGTTTGGCTGATTTTGCCTATCGGTGTGCCCGATTCTTTTCAAATGGAGCCGGCTCTTATGCTGCCGGCCCCATCCGAAATCTATTGATACTTCATCATTTCATTTCAATTACTGTCCTAATATCTTGCCTACTTCTTCATTCATTGCTGCAATACCTTCATCAACCGTCATTTCACCTGACATGATGCTTCCATGGTAAGAATCAAGTACGGAGTTGATCTCTGATACGTTCTCAGCATAAGGTACTTCCAGATAGAGATTGGATACATTGAGTGCTTCCTTGCTCTCAGCATCTGCCGGGAAGCCTTCCAGTGAAGTGATGATGTTGGAAACTTCATCTGTCATGATTGCCGGGAAGTTGCCTGTCTCAGCCATAACCTTAGCTCCTTCTGCACCGCTTACCCAATTTACGAAGTCAAATGCTGCATCCTGCTGTGCTGATGCGCTGGTAACTGCAAGACCTGTAATGGTACCAAGTGTGGAACCTGCCTCTACGCCGTCAGCGTGAGGATATTTTACGATACCCCAGTTGCCGCAGAGAGCCGGATCATATTCGCCGCCTTCCTGTAACTGTGTCAGCATCGTTGCGATGAACCATGAACCCATATTCATCATTGCTACATCTCCGCCTGAAAATGCTGCTGAGTAGTGAAGTTCTTCTGTCTTAAGATCTGTATACTTTCTGCATACGCCGTCAGCCTCTTCATTCAGAACCATTTCATAGTACGGCTTGAAGAAATCATATTCTCCGTCCAGGATCGTGTGCTTGCCATCCAATACGCCGAAGAGCTGAACTGCTGATCTCCATGTATGATAGTGTGCACCGTATACCTGTGAACCGAATGTTGTATCTGTCATTTCTCTTGCAAGTGCATCATACTCGTCAAATGTCATATCATTTGTCGGATATGCAACGCCTGCTGCGTCAAATAAATCTTTATTGTAGAACAGAACCCAGAAGTCATTTCTGAAAGGAAGTTCATACAATTTTCCGTCTACAGTCACCTGATCGGTTGCTCCTGCATACTGTGCAAGATCGATGCCTGCGCCGCTGATGTAATCATCCAAAGCAATGATGGCATTTTTCTGTACAAGTGTTGCATAGCCCGGTACATCCTTGATCGTAACAACGTCGAAGTCTGAACCGCTGCCTGAAAGTTCTGTTGCAAGAACTGTCATGTAATCGGTAGAACCAAGGTCAACCATTTCGATCGTAACATTTGGGTTCGCTGCCTGATAAGCATCTACGATTGCCTGCCAATAAGCTGTTGTGTCCTTATCCCAGATTGCCCATTTCAGATTCACTGCTTCTGCTTCAGCCGGTGCTGCTTCCTCTGCAGGAGCGGCTTCCTCTGCGGGTGCTGCCTCTTCTGCTGCCGGAGCCTCTGCTGCCTCTGCTGCAGGTGCTGCTTCTTCTGCCTTGCTGCCACAGCCAGCCAGTAAGGTGGCTACCATAGCTGTTGAAAGTAAGATACTGAGTAATTTCTTTTTCACGATAAACCCTCCTAAAAATTTGTTTGTAAGTCCGAACCATTTCGAACTCTGTAATCAGTATAAAAAAACAATTCTGATTACAGAATGGAATTTCTTAATATTTCATTCAAATTTTATGCCGCTTCTATTTTGACCCAACAAAAAACATGCAAAATTTTATGAATTCATGTAATATTTTATTGTTCTGTGGACATCCTCGCCGTTTCTTCTTATAATTAAGAAAAATACCATTTATACTCCTAATAGGATCATTATAGCATGAACAAAAAAACTTCCAATAGAATTCAAAAAAGAATACTGTTAATTACTGTTTCCGTGATTCTTGCCATGGGAACCATCATTGCCGGGATCAGTTCCTACATATACAGTCAATACCTCCAGAACTCCCTGCTGCAGTCGACTGAGAACAATCTGCGTTTCCTTGTGGAGTCCATGGAAAATAACCTGGCAAATGTTACCCAGCTGACCAGATGGTGCCAGACCAATAAGACCATCTCAGAGTATGTAGAATCAGGAAATGACGAGGATCCTCTGCTTGCACTTGACGCCCACGAACGACTCACCGAACAGTATCAGAGCAGCGGTGTAGCAAGCTACCTCCATCGTATCGTCATTGCCAACAATGAAGGCGACTATATCCAGATCGTGTCCTCTTCCTATTCCAGTACCATCAATGTGGCAGAGGAAGCACCGAAGCAGGAATACTTTGATACACTTCTGAACAGCCATGGATACAACTTTTCCTATGGTATCCTTTCGGATTCATTTTATCGTGGAAATGCCAAGGGCATCATTCCGATTATCAGACCGATCATGTACAAGTATAACTCCACTCAGGGCGGATGGGTGCTGCTGCAGCTCACTACGGACATCTTCGCCTCTCCGATCAATGGCTATACGCTTGCCGAGGACAGTGCATTGTATCTGACGCTCGGACAGCATACTTATTTATATGATCATGGCGTATTTGCTCCGATCAGTGACGGTACCTACGAAGTCATTGCCGATGTGTCGGACAGCCTGCGTGCCGAAGACACCTTTGCTACCGAGATCAGAACAGCCGATGACAGACATGTCTTGCTGGTTTCCAGACCGCTCAGTATAGAGGGCTGTTACGTTTCCCAGACCATTTCGGAACAGGAACTGTCTGCACAGCAGAGTATCTATATCTATCTCCTGCTCATCATCGTCTTTGCCATTATCTTGATCTGGAGCATGCTCTTTATCCTGTTGAATCGAACCATCAGCAGACCTGTGCTGAAGATCCGTGATAAAATGAACAAAATATCCGCCGGAGACTTCACGAGAGATACCGAAATCGAATGGAATCACGAACTCGGAGACATCGGCCGCGGTATCAATGACCTGTCTGAAAATGTAGTCGCCCTGATGAATACACGAATCGAGGATGAAAAGAAAAAACAGGATCTGGAATACCAAGTACTGCAGAGCCAGATCAATCCACACTTTCTGTATAATACATTGAATTCCATCAAGTGGATGGCAGTTACCCAGGGCTCTACAGGCATCGCTGAAATGACCACTGCGCTGTCCAGACTGCTCAAGAGCATCTCCAAAGGAACCGCCGGAATCATCCCTCTCAAAGAGGAAATCGCCCTGCTGGACGATTATTTCACCATACAGCAATACCGCTACGGCGGTGCCATTACGATGGATTATGAGATTGAAGATGAGGCTCTCATGCAGGCAGATATCCTTCGATTTACCATGCAGCCGCTTGTAGAAAATGCCATCTTCCACGGAATTGAGCCAAAGGGTGCCTCCGGTACCATCCACATCCACATCTTTAAAAATACAGAACAGCAGATACAGATTGACATCATTGATGACGGAATCGGCATGAGCGAGGAAACCATTCAAAATCTCTTTACCGAAAAACAGACCGGCTCCTCCAAACTGTTCAAGGAAATCGGCATCAGTAACGTGCATAAACGCCTGCAATACGAGTTTGGTGCAGCGTACGGACTCCGCATCACGAGCGAACTCGGCAGATCCACTACCATGACCATTCTGATTCCCGATACGAAATCGGAAACGGCTGAGTCCTCTGAGACTTAAGCAGAAAGGTGTATCCATGTATAAATTATTGATCGTAGACGATGAACCTCTGGTTCAGGTCGGTATCAAATCCATGCTCAAATGGGAAGAGCTGGATATTTCCATCGTCGGCACCGCCACAAACGGTGAAATCGCATATGAAATGATAGAACAGCATCTTCCCGACATCGTGATCGCTGATATTAAGATGCCTCTTATGAGCGGTCTGGAACTTGCAAAAAAATGCATGGAAACAATCGGGCGGTTCCCGTGTTTCATCATCCTGACCAGTTACGAAGAATTTGACTTCGTAAAAGAAGCCATCAAATATCAAGTGGTAGATTATCTGGTAAAGCTGGAATTGACTCCGGAGATGCTCACCGGATCGGTGCAAAAAGCCATCGCATATGTCAACGAGCACCGTCTGGTCGATCAACATGCATCTGCCGAACGCAATGAAACACATCTGTTTCTGGAGAAGTTCTATATCCGGCTGCTCCATAACCTGTTCGAATCCGAAGAACAGTTCTCCATGCAGTGTCATGAACTGAAGATCACCTTTGACTATGATGCCTATACCTGCTGCTATATGGAAATCTGCGGTGAACGCATTGACTCTCTGGCTGCCGGAGAACAAATGAACCTATACAACAGTTCCCTTCAGATGGTACAGGAAATCGCCTCAAAATACATATCCTGTCAGGTCGTTTCTCTGGATCTGAAGCATTTTGTCATTGTCTTTTTTATGAATCAGGAACAGGCTGCGGACAGCATCAATGTCATCACCAAAGCACTTTCTCATACCTGTACGATGATCCATAATTACTACAATGTCACGATCCTTGCAGGTGTCGGCCCTATCGTAACAGAACCGATGAATATCACCTATTCCTACACAGATGCCAGACAGACCTTTGCAAATGCATCCGCCGATCTGCCAATGGCCTTCTATGACAATGCCACAAATACTCCGAAGGCACCTACCCTGTTCAATATGGCACTCTTTCGGGATGATCTGCGCAGAGCCTTTGACGAGTACGATGCCGATGCGCTGCACGATATTATCACGACAATCATGGAACTCTTCGAGACACATCCTTCTCATACAGTACAGGCATTTGATGCGGCCAGCAATCTGTTGTATCTGTCGATCACACTTCTGACGGACGGCGAAGAAACCTTGACAGAAATCTTTCAAAATGAGCCAAACGGATACCGCTCTCTTTACGGCCTGACTTCCGTGAACCAGATCACGAACTGGCTGGCACTCTTCCGTGACGGATTGTGTGCATTCTTCCGGCTGCACAATAAAGATTATAAGAATCATATCGTTGTCAATGTGAAGAAATATATCAATTCCCATATAGAAGAGAAATTGACGTTGAATGATCTGGCTGCCATATTCGGCATCAGTGCCAATTATCTGAGCCTTCTGTTTAAAAAGAACAGTGACATCGGTTTCAACGACTATATTACACAGATGAAGATAGAAGCCGCAAAGCAGTTGATGGAAAATGACAACCTGAAAGTTTATGAGATTGCAGACAGGCTCGGATACGAAAGCGCCTTTTACTTCAGCAAAGTATTCAAAAAGGTAGAGGGGGTATCTCCGCGTGAGTACATTAATCAGAGATTGTAAGTATCAGATTACTTTCGCATATCAACCGTTTGCTCCAATCAATAAGCGGAACCAATGGAATGAACTGGATCCTGCATTGCGCGAGCAGTTGCTCCTTTACGGAAACAAGTTTCTGAAATATCGTTATCCGTACATACAGGCAACGGATTTCATGGCCTTTTCAAGAACCGGTAATCGAACCGACTATGAGGATCTGTATTTTACCAAACGGCGTGTCCTGAATGCGCTGGTTCTCGCAGAAGGCGTCGAATACCAAGGCCGCTATCTGGATGACATCGTCAACGGCATCTATTCCATCTGCGAAGAATCCGCATGGCAGTTGCCGGCACATAACAGTTATATCAGGGATACACCGCAGCTTCCCCTGCCGGATGTGACTGCTCCGGTGCTGGATCTGTTCGCCTGTGAAACAGGTGCATTGCTTGCAGTTGTATATGATATGATGCATGAGGAACTGGATCAAATCAGTCCGTTGATCACTTCCTATATCCTGCGGGAACTCCATGAACGAATCATCAATCCTTATCTGCACAAACACTTCTGGTGGATGGGAAATGAAGAGGAACCGATGTGCAACTGGACCATCTGGTGCACTCAGAATGTACTGCTTGCAGCCTTTCTGACCCCGCAAAGTGATGCCGTACGAAACAAGGTAATGGAACAGGCTTGCTACAGCATTGACTGTTTTCTGAAGGACTACGGCGATGACGGCTGCTGCGAAGAAGGGGCACAGTACTACCGCCATGCAGGATTATGCCTGCTCGGTGCGCTCGACATCATGAACGCCGTAACCGGTGGTGCATTTGCACATTTATATGAGAACGAAAAAATCAAGAATATCGCTGCCTACATCTTAAATGTACACATAGCCGGACCCTATTATGCCAATTTTGCAGACTGCTCCCCCATCGCCGGTCGTGCAGGTGTCCGTGAATATCTCTTCGGAAAAAGAATCGGGAATAAGGATATAATGCTCTTTGCCGCATCTGACTATGCCGATTCCGAAGAAAGCGATCGTCTGCTTTCCAATGAAATCAATCTGTTCTATCGCATACAGAATCTGTTTACCTATACAGAAATACAGAATTATTATAAGGATGCCTTAAAGAAATGCTGCGAACAAGGATACGACAGACCCATCATTCACCATCGTGACCTGTTCTATGAAAGCATCGGTCTCTTTCTGGTGCGCAATGACACGTGGGCGCTTGCCGTTAAGGCAGGCTGTAACGATGACAGCCACAATCATAACGATACCGGAAGCTTTATCGTTTATAAGGATGGACGACCTTTCATCATCGATATCGGGGTAGAGAGCTACACCAAGAAAACCTTCTCACCGGAGCGCTATGAAATCTGGACCATGCAGTCCGCCTATCACAATCTGCCGACCTTTCTATGTACAGACACGACGGACAATACAAACAGTCATACTCACACACGCGAAATCATGCAGGAAGCCGGTTCCGAATATAAAGCGATAGTAGAAGAAGCCATCATCGACTCCGATGGCACATCTTATATCACAATGGACATCTCCGCATGCTATCCGCCAAGTGCGCAACTGACGCGCTATGAGCGCCGGGTCACTTTCTCCAAAGAGCAAGGCATCTCCGTCTCGGATTCCTATGACGGAGCACTGAACTGCTATATCAGTCTGATGCTATATGAAAACCCCATCATCACAGAGGCGTCGATTCAGGTCGGCGATCTTGGTACAATTACAATACCAAAAGGATGCACCTGTGTCACAGAATGCATCCCTATTACAGACGCGCGCCTCAAAACTGCCTGGGAACACGACATCTATCGCATCAAACTATATCCGAAAGAACATCAATTCTGTCTGCATATCAACCCCTTTTCAAGTTGACAATGAGCCATGCGAATAACGACAAAAGCAACCACCTTTTTGTTGTTATTCATAGGGCGAAGCCCGTGACCGAGATGCAGCGCCAGCGGAATCGAGGTGCATGGCGGGGTTAATTTCAATTTACAATCTCATATTTCGAAACAATTTACATATATCATCAATATAG
>CAZWXS010000053.1:0-15290 GCA_964638005.1 uncultured Lachnospiraceae bacterium | reverse complement strand
AAGTCATGGAACCTATACATATCCGGCGGACTTTTTACTAATTGGAGCAATGAACCCGTGTCCCTGCGGGAACTATCCTGATTTAAGATCATGTACCTGCGGAGAGCATGAGGTACATCGTTATCTGAGCAAACTCTCAAGACCACTTCTGGATCGAATCGATCTGTGTATTGACATTCCCAAGGTAGCATACAAAGAATTATCCTGTACGGCAGGAAACGAGTCCTCTGCGGCCATTCGTGAGCGCGTATGCCGGGCAAGAGATATCCAGACGGAGCGTTATCGCGGAACGCCCTTCAGATTCAACGCGGATATCGGGATACGTGAGCTGAAGCAGTTCTGTGAACTGGGCAGGAAAGAAGAGAGCCTAATGGAAAGTGTATTTGAGCGGATGAATCTGACGGCACGTTCCTATCACCGAATCATCAAGGTGGCACGTACCATTGCAGATCTGGACGGTGCAGCTCATATCAACGAGAGACATTTGAGCGAGGCGATACGCTACAAGGGTCTCGACTCAAAATATGAAAGGAGATGTTGAATATATATAATAGAAGAAACACAATCAGTGATGATGAGAGGGCGCGTCAGGTAATACGGTATTTGGAGCGTGATGCCGCAGAATATCCGGCAAAACTAAGGAACATTCCGGGCGCACCGAAGGGACTCTATGTATCCGGCAGACTGCCTGATCCGTCAGTACCGGCAGCTGCAATCATCGGGGCGAGGATATGCTCGGAGTACGGACGGCAGATGGCACGCAGATTCGGAACAGAGCTTGCACAGGCGGGAGTGCAGATCGTCAGCGGAATGGCACGCGGCATCGACGGAATCAGTCAGGCAGCGGCACTCGAGGCAGGAGGAAGTTCCTATGGAGTGCTTGGGTGCGGTGTGGACGTATGCTATCCGCAGGAAAATCTGGAGTTATACCGCAGCCTGCAGACACGGGGCGGTCTTATTTCTGAATATCCGCCGGGTGCACAGCCGCTTGCGAGGCAGTTTCCTGCTCGGAACAGGATCATATCGGGACTTGCCGACATCATTATCGTTATTGAGGCAAAGCAGAAGAGCGGAACCTTGATTACGGTGGATATGGCTCTGGAACAGGGAAGAGATGTCTATGTGGTTCCCGGAAGGCTGACTGATCCTTTGAGCGAGGGATGTAATCGGCTCTTGAAACAGGGAGCCGGTCTGGTTCTGTCGCCGGAGGATCTGCTGACCGAATTGTCGTCACGTTTTCAGATGACAGAAATGCACTGTGCAGGCGGAGAAAAGCCTGATGCTTCTCCGACCGGAAGACGGCAGAAAAAAAAAAAATAATTTTGTGCTTGATAAGGAAGAAGATATGGTGTATGCTAGCATAGATTTATATGCCAAAAACTTGGAAGATATTGTAGGGAAGTTAAATATCCCAATTCAGGAATTAACGCATATACTATTATCACTTGAACTAAAAGGTCTGATTAAGGAAGTCGGCAAGAACCATTATGTACGGCTGTAACAGCAATAGATATCGGGAGGAACAACAGATGGCAAAGAATCTTGTAATTGTGGAATCACCTGCCAAGGTTAAGACAATCAAGAAGTTTTTAGGAACCAATTATGAGGTTGCGGCAAGCAACGGACATGTGAGGGATCTACCAAAGAGTCAGCTCGGAATAGATACGGAGCATGGCTTTGAACCAAAATATATTACCATCAGAGGCAAAGGCGATGTGCTGGCAAATCTGCGAAAGGAAGTCAAGAAGGCAGACAAAGTGTATCTCGCAACTGACCCTGACCGTGAGGGTGAAGCGATTTCGTGGCATCTGTGCAGTGCCTTGAATCTCGGAAATAAGAAAACATATCGTATCACATTTAATGAAATCACAAAGAATGCAGTCAAAGAATCCTTAAAAAATGCCCGTGAGATTGATATGGATCTGGTCAACGCGCAGCAGGCACGCAGGATGTTGGACAGAATGGTGGGTTATCGCATCTCGCCGCTTTTGTGGGCAAAGGTAAAGCGTGGGTTGAGTGCAGGACGTGTACAATCGGTGGCATTGCGTATCATATGTGACCGCGAGGATGAAATTAACGCATTTATTCCCGAAGAATATTGGAGTTTGGATGCCAATCTCAAGGTTGACAAGGAAAAGCAGCTGTTAAATGCGCATTTCTGTGGCGACACCAAAGGCAAGGCTAACATAACGTCTAAGGAACAGGCTGATGAAACCATGGCGGCGGTCAAAGGCGCGGATTTCAAGATCATTGACATCAAGAAGGGCGAGAGGATCAAGAAGGCACCGCTTCCTTTTACAACCAGTACTTTACAGCAGGAAGCCAGCAAGACTCTGAACTATTCAACTCAGAAGACGATGCGTCTTGCGCAGCAGCTCTACGAAGGCATTGACATCAAAGGAAACGGAACTGTCGGTGTCATTACCTATCTGCGTACGGATTCGACGCGTGTAGCGGCAGAAGCAGAGATCATGGCGAAGGATTACATCGAGCAGAATTATGGAGCTGACTTTGCGGCAGGCACGACGCCTGAAAAGAAGGACGGCAAGAAGATACAGGATGCGCATGAAGCCATCCGCCCGACAGATATTGCAAGGACACCGAATTCTCTCAAGGATTCGCTCAGCAGAGAGCAGCTGCGTCTGTATACGCTGATCTGGAAGAGATTTGTTGCAAGCCGTATGAGCGAGGCAAAGTATGAGACGACCTCAGTGAAGATTGAAGCAGGCGGATATCGTTTTTCCGTTGCGGCGAGCGCGGTTCTTTTTGAAGGGTTTATGATGGTCTACACTTCGGATGAAGATGAGAAGGCTAGCGGCAATGCTCTGATCAAGGGCATCACGATGAAGACAAAGCTTAAAGCGGAGAGCTTTGATGCAAAGCAGCATTTTACACAACCGCCGGCTCACTATACGGAGGCTTCGTTGGTCAAGGCGCTGGAGGAACTGGGTATCGGACGTCCGAGTACTTATGCGCCGACGATTACTACAATTATGGCGAGACGATATGTAACAAAGGAAAATAAGAATCTTTATGTCACGGAGCTGGGCGAAGTGGTTAATAAGATGATGAAGGATGCATTTCCGAGTATTGTGGATATGAGCTTTACGGCGAATATGGAGCTGCTGCTGGATAAGGTGGAAGAGGGCTCTGTAAATTGGAAGACGGTAGTCAGCAATTTCTATCCTGATCTGGATGAGGCAGTCAAGACGGCAGAGAAGGATCTGTCCAAGGTGGATATTCCGGACGAGGTGTCAGAGGAAATCTGTGATATCTGCGGACGCAATATGGTCATCAAATATGGCCCCCACGGCAAGTTTCTGGCATGTCCGGGCTTTCCGGAGTGCAAGAATACCAAGCCATATCTTGAGAAAATAGGCATTGCGTGTCCAAAGTGCGGTAAGGAGATTGTACTGCGCAAGACGAAGAAGGGCAGAAAGTACTATGGCTGCGAGAGTGGTATGGAGTGTGATTTCATGTCATGGCAGAAGCCGGTGGAGGAGAAGTGCCCCAAATGTGGCGGCATGCTGGTTGAGAAGGGTAATAAACTCCTGTGCATCAACGAAGAGTGCGGGCATGTCGTGGAGAAAAAGATTGAGAAGGAATAGAAAAAGAAAAGATGTTAGAAAATATTTAGTAATTATTTTAAATATTCAAAAAATTAGCGCGGAAATGATTGATTTCCGCGTTTTTTTGTGCTAACATGAAAGATAATCGGGAAAAGGAGGTATTTGCGATGAGTAGTGTACAATTGTTGGATAAAACACGAAAGATAAATAAATTATTACATAACAATAACTCGAGTAAAGTTGTGTTTAATGATATTTGCGATGTGTTGAAAGAAATTATGCAGTCCAATGTATTGGTGATCAGCAAAAAGGGCAAGATACTTGGAACGGGTGCTGTCAGGGAAATCGGTGAGATTGACGAGCTTTTGAAGTACGAAATCGGCGGTATCATTGACCATATGCTGAACGAAAGATTGCTGGGGGTTCTTTCTACGAAGGAAAATGTCAATCTTGAGACTTTGGGATTTGAGAGTAGCGGAGTGAGCAAGTATCAGGCGATTATCACGCCGATTGACATTGCAGGAGAGAGACTTGGAACTTTATTCATTTATAAGGTTCAGGAACAGTACACAATTGACGATATAATATTGTGTGAGTATGGTGCAACGGTAGTCGGGCTGGAAATGTTACGTGCCGTGAACGAGGAAAGTGCAGAAGAGACCAGAAAGCTTCAGGTTGTGAAGTCGGCAATCGGTACACTGTCGTTTTCGGAGATGGAAGCCATCACCCACATATTTGACGAGCTGGACGGCAATGAAGGGATTCTTGTGGCAAGCAAGATCGCAGACAGAGTCGGCATTACACGTTCAGTCATCGTAAATGCACTTCGGAAGTTTGAGAGTGCCGGTGTAATCGAGTCTAGATCTTCGGGAATGAAGGGTACTTATATCAAGGTGCTGAATCCGGTGATCTTTGAAGAAATTGAGGCCATCAAACGCAGCAAGGCATGAAAGCAGAGCTCACGACTTCTGCAGATGCATACAAAAGAGAATAACGCAACTTTGTAAACGGAATTATAAAGTGAGTAAAAGGATTTATGTGCAGACCGCTCAGGTCTGCGATAGGTCCTTTTTTGATTCATTTCTCCGGGAGGTGATTGGTAGACATAACATCGACATGTTGTGTCGAAAAAGACAAAATATACAAGATAAAGTGGTTTTTTGATAAAAAGTTCTTGTGTTTTTCTACAAATAATTTATAATAGAGTAAGGTAGGTGAGCGTATATGATTAATTCTGGTATTTATGATTATGTGAATGTCCTTGATAAGGCGGCGGATGCCTCATGGTTGCGTAATGAAGCGATTGCCAACAACATTGCAAACGTGAACACTCCGGGCTATAAGAGACAGGATGTATCCTTTGAAGAGGAACTGAAGCATGCTCTGAAGGCGAACAAGAACGAGAGTCTCGACGAGAAGATCGGTGACATCGATCTTGATCACATCGAAGGCAGGGTCTACACGGATTCGGCCAACTATTCCTACAGACTGGACGGCAACAACGTAGACATTGACAATGAAAACGTGGAGCTGGCTTCCAACCAGATCAAGTACAATGCCCTGATTCAGAGCATTGGCGGCAAATTTACCGATCTGCAGACAGTCATGAAGTAGCGGGATAAAATTGCTTCGCAATTTTGCCCACAGTGAAAAAATGTGCAGCATTTTCTTCACCCCACCTAAGAGTATGCGGGATATGTTTCTCGCAAGATTGCCCCATAAGGAGGTTATACTATGAGTATTTTCAAATCTTTCGGTGTCAATGCCTCCGGTATGACATCAGAACGGTACAGAATGGACATCATTTCGCAGAACGTTGCGAATGCCAATACAACCAGAACAGAGGACGGAACACCGTACAGACGTAAGATTGTGACATTTGAGGAGAAGAACGGCAATCCTACACAGTTCGGTTCCATCTATGCCAAGTCACTCGGAAGGGATGTCGGAGACGGCGTTAAGGTCAGCGGTGTATACGATGACGAAGTGAATGAGATGACAAAGGTCTATGATCCGGCACATCCGGATGCAGATGATGATGGATATGTATGGTATCCGAATGTCAATATCGTTACGGAGATGGCCAACATGATTGATTCGTCCCGTGCATATGAGGCAAATGCCACTGCATTTACAGCCAGCAAGTCTATTGCGATGAAGGGACTTGAAATCGGTCAGCGATAAGGATATGAGCGGGTGACAGCTGTCACCGGAAGCCAGGGAGGATAGAACATGGATATATCATCATTATACAATATCAGTTCCACAGCAATTGCCGATGCAGCCAGCACCGCATCCACAAGCAAGCAGGTGACGGATGAGAGCTTCGGAGTATTATTGGATTCGGCGATGGGCAACATATCCGATACCAACAGCCTGATGAACAATGCCGAAGAGGAGCAGATCAAGTTTGCTCTCGGACTCACCGAGAACACACACGATCTAGCCATAGCCTCCGCCAAAGCCTCCACCGCCCTACAATACACTGTAGCCCTAAGAGACCGCTTCCTAGACGCCTACAAAGAGATTATGCAGATTTCTATGTAAACAAATCAAACCGAGGGGTAAGTACATAAATGTTAGACAGATTGAGGGAGATTCCGCAAAAACTCTTAGAGTGGTGGAATAAGTTCAACGCAAAACAGAAGACGATTATCATTTCCGTTGCGGCAGGTGTCAGTTTGGCACTTGCGATTTTGGCAACGATTTTGACACAGCCGAAGTATGAGACCCTGATTACCTGTGAATCGACGAAGGAGGCAGCGGAGATTACGGAGCTGCTGACGACAGAGGAGATTCCTTACGAGGTTACGGATGACGGACTGATTATTACGGTGCTGCAGCAGGATCTGTCAGAGGCCACGCTGGTTTTGGGGGCAGGCGGATATGCGGCAGACAGTTATGATATCGAGACGGCTCTTGCAGGCGGATTTTCTACAACGGAAGCGGATAAGACCAAGCGCTATAAGTTGTACATGGAGTCTTTGATGGAAGATCAGCTTGAGACACAGGAAGCAATCAAGGCTGCATACGTGACATTTTCGCTTCCCGATAATGACGGTACGCTTCTTGCAAAGGAAGAAGAGGCTTATGCGAGTGTCATGCTGGAGTTGAATGCTGAGCTCGGCGTAGGTGTAGCAGATAATCTGGCGTGGTCGGTAGCGACGGCGTTGGGTAATAAAACAAGAGATAATATCACGATTATCGATACCAACGGTAATCTTCTGTTTTCGGGTGCGAGCGCGGCTGAGGAGAATTCCACTTCCGTCAATGCATCCAATCAGATTGCACTCAAGACAGAGGCAGAGAGACTGGTCAAGCAGGAGGTCATACAGGTTCTGCTGGGTACCAATCTGTTTGAAGATGTCAAAGTAGCACCGAATCTGGTGCTGGATTTCTCGGCAACGAATAGGGTAACACATAATTACACGCCGGCAGACGGACAGAGCCAGGGTGTACTTTCGCATGAGGATATATACGAGGCAGAGGGCTCCGGCGGTTCGGGCGGTGTACCAGGTACAGATACGAATACCGAGGAGACTTATGTCATTGAAGATGAGGCGAACAGCAATTATTCCGTAGTAGATGAGTCCAGGGATTATCTGCCGAATGAAGAAATCGTCGATACGACGATACCCCCCGGAGCGATTGTATATGATGAGTCTTCCATAGCAGTGACGGCATCACACTATGTCATTTACAAGGAAGAGGATCTGCGGGCACAGGGACTGTTGGACGGCATTACGTTTGATGAGTTTGTGACGGCGAACAGTGAAAAGGTCAGAATCGATCCCGACGAAGAACTCCTGACACTGGTTGCAAATGCAACAGGTATACCGGCAGACAGCATTTCGCTGGTTGCTTATGATGTTCCTATTTTCCAGGAACGTGAAACAAGTGAAATGAGCGTTACGGATATCCTGCAGATTGTATTGATCGTGTTGATACTCGGACTGTTGGGATTTGTAGTGTTCTCCGGTATGAGGAGCGACAAGAAGGAAGAGATACCGCAAGAGGAAGAGTTGTCAGTGGAGACATTGCTGACTTCTACACAGGAGCACTCCTCGGTCGAAGACATCGATGTAGAGTCGAAGTCCGAAACCAGAATGATGATAGAGAAGTTCGTAGACGAAAATCCGGATGCGGTTGCGGCATTATTGCGTAACTGGCTGAACGAGGAATGGGGGTAGAGTAGATATGGCTCGCCAAACTACAAGCAGTGCCGGTATTACAGGCGTACAAAAGGCAGCGATATTGTTGATTGCCCTTGGACCTGAGCGTTCCGCTATGATTTTTAAGCATCTCAAGGAAGAGGAAATCGAAGAACTGACCTTGGAGATTGCAAATACAAGAAGTGTTACACCGCAGTTAAAAGAAGCGGTCATTGATGAGTTTTATGAAGTGTGTCTGGCTCAGCAGTATATTGCAGAGGGTGGTATCGGATATGCCAAGGAACTTCTGGAGAAGGCGCTTGGTGCAGACAAGGCACTTGATGTTATCGGCAAGTTGACGGCATCCTTACAGGTAAAACCGTTTGAATTTGTGCGTAAAACAGAGGCATCACAGCTCTTTAACTTTATACAGGATGAGCATCCACAGACGATTGCTCTGATTCTGGCCTATCTGAATCCGGGACAGGCAGCCATGATCGTTTCGGCTCTGCCGCCTGACAGACAGGCAGATGTTGCCAAGCGTGTGGCAATGATGGACAGAACTTCTCCTGAGGTCATCAAGGAAGTGGAGAAGGTACTGGAATCGAAGCTGTCCTCACTTGTCAACCAGGATTACACCATTATCGGTGGTGTCGATGCAGTTGTTGAAATCTTGAATACAGTTGACAGAAGTACAGAGAAGCATATTATGGAGACTCTGGAAATTGACGAGCCCGAGCTTGCTGATGAAATCAGAAAGAAGATGTTCGTATTCGAGGATATCCTTCTTCTGGACGACAGAGCTATCCAGCGAGTGCTGCGTGACGTGGACAACAGCGACTTGGCTATGGCATTGAAATCTGCGAATGAACAGGTACAGACGGCAGTATTTAACAACTTGAGTAAGCGTCTGGCAGTTATGATCAAGGAAGATATGGAATTCATGGGTCCTGTCCGTATGAAGGATGTAGAAGAGGCACAGCAGAAGATTGTTAATACGATCAGACGTCTTGAGGATTCTGCCGAGATTGTTATATCCAGAGGCGGAGGTGACGAGATCGTTGTCTAATAATCTGCTGAAGGCAAGTTATGTTACGAATGAAGGTAATAAAACCAGAGTCATTGATTCCAACAAACTGGTGGAAGAACGAATACAGTTGTTGGCGACGGTAATCGAAGAAAGTACAGATGAGGATTTTGAGGCTGAGTTTGCTGAAGGACTGGATGCATCGCAGGTAGAACGCCTGCTTGGAGAAGGCGAAGAGGCAGATGAGACAGAAGGTGCGCATCGGGTGCCGCATGTAGATACAGCGGCAATCGAGCAAGAGGCCAGAGAACGTGCCGAAGAAATTGTGAATATGGCAAAGGAAGAAGCCAAACAAATCATAGATGATGCGATTGCAGAGTCCAATGAAGTGTTCCGCAAGGCATCAGAGGATGGCTATGCCGAAGGGCATAATAAAGGCTATACGGAAGGTCTGCAGAAGAATGCGGCTATGGAGAAGCAGCTGCACGAGCAGCAGATGCAGATGGATGCCGAGTATGAACAGAAGCTTACGGAACTGGAACCAATGTTTGTCGATAAGCTGACAGCAATTTATGAGCACGTATTTCATGTGCAGTTCGCAGAAAATAAAGATGTTGTGTTTCATCTGATTCAGGATGCGGTGCGCAAGATCGAGAGTAGCAAGAATTTCATCATTCACGTATCCAAAGAAGATTTTGGATATGTCAGTATGCAGAAGAAGTCGCTGCTTGCGGGTATTGCAAATGCGGCTGACATTGAGATCATTGAGGATATGACCATCGGTGAAGGCGAGTGCCTGATCGAGACCGGCGGCGGAATCTTTGACTGCGGTCTGGGTACACAGCTTGCCGGACTGACGAAGGAATTGAAACTGTTATCCTATATAAAGGAATAAGACATGATAGATTTTGACAAGTACGACCGAGCGATGGAAAAGACATTGTATAAAAAACTCGGCAAGGTAGTGAATGTCGTGGGCCTTACGATAGAATCTGCCGGGCCGGATGCCAAACTCAGCGATTTGTGCCGGATCACAACAGAGGATGGCAGGACAATTCTTGCTGAGGTTACGGGCTTTAAGGACAATAAGACGCTGCTGATGCCCTACGAGAATACTGAGGGGATTGCGCTCGGATGTATGATAGAGAATCTGGGTTATCCGCTTTCTGTTCAGGTGGGAGAGCAGCTGCTCGGCAAGACGTTGGACGGCTTTGGAAATCCCTCGGACGGAGAAGCGTTGTATACAAATATCACATATCCTGTGGAGGCACCGCCTCCCGATCCCATGGAAAGGTCAATCATTGATTCGGTACTGCCGCTCGGAGTCAAGGCAGTGGACGGCCTGATGACGGTGGGGAAGGGACAGAGAATCGGTATTTTTGCAGGCTCCGGTGTGGGTAAGAGCACGCTGCTCGGTATGTTTGCCAGAAACACCAAGGCAGACATCAATGTCATTGCATTGATCGGTGAGCGCGGGCGTGAGGTAAGAGAGTTCATAGAGCGGGATCTTGGAGAAGAAGGTATGAGACGGTCAATCGTGGTCGTTGCAACTTCGGACAAGCCTGCAATTTTGAGAAATAAAGCTGCCAAGACGGCGACGGCAATAGCGGAGTATTTTAGGGATCAGGGAAAGGATGTCCTGCTGATGATGGACTCTCTGACCCGTTTTTCTATGGCGCAGCGAGAGATTGGCCTTGCAGGAGGGGAACCGCCCGTAACGAGAGGGTATCCGCCGAGCGTATATGCAGAGATGCCGAAGCTTCTGGAACGGGCAGGTAATTCGTCGGTAGGTTCTATCACAGGATTATATACAGTGCTTGTAGACGGTGATGATTTCAATGAGCCGATCACGGATACGGCGCGAAGCATCTTGGACGGACATATCATGTTGAGCCGTAAGCTGGGACACAAGAATCATTATCCGGCAATTGATGTATTGCAGAGTATCTCACGTTGTATGTCACAGATTGCAACGAAGGAGCATAAGGCAGTTGCGAGCAAGCTCAAGAATGTACTGGCAACCTATACGGAGGCAGAGGATCTGATCAATATCGGAGCATACAAGTCCGGGGCAAATCCGAATATAGACTTTGCGATTGCCAAGATTGATGCCGTGAATGCATTTTTGATGCAGGCTGTGGATGAGAAGTTTACCTTTGAGGAGGTCGTTGCACTCCTGGAGAATATTTTCACAAAGTGATATTTGTCATGGATATTATTTGAATCCGTGCATATGGTGGGTGCGGAACATGCACTCTGCAAAGGGGAATGACGGCAATGGCCAGATTCAGATACCGCATGCAGAACATACTGGATGTGAAGAGCAAATTAGAGGAGCAGGCAAAACTGGAATTTGCATTAGCCAATCGGGCGCTCCAGGAGGAAGAAGAGAAGCTGGAGGAACTGATTGCCCGTCGCGAAGCATATAAGGCGGAGATTGTAAGGCTGCTGCAGGATAAGCTGCATCTGAAACGTATCCGTGAAAATGAGGATGCTGTGGCTGTCATGAAGGAATTGATCGCGGTTCAGCGCCTGCAGGTCAAGGCGGCGGAACGCAAGGTAGACGTAGCGAGGTCAAAACTGCAGGAGGTCATGCAGGAACGTAAGACCCACGAAAAACTGCGCGAGCGGGCTTTTGATGAATTCGTACAGGAAGAGAATGCAAAAGAAAGCAAGGAAATCGATGAATTGACGAGCTATCGTTACGGACAGCAGGAACAAGAATAAATAAAGAGGTAAGCATATGCCGTTGGATGACGATGAGGTAATGGACGAGGAGCAGGGGGAACCCAAAAAGAAGAAGCTCTTTGGCAAAAAGAAAAATAAAGATGGCGAAGATGGGACGACAACGGAACTCCCGCCGATGACGAATGAGCCGTATGACGAGGCGGATTCGGAGGAAGAGGGCGGTTCACTGTCGATTGTTTTGATTACGTTTTTTATCGTGCTTATATGGCTTTCCATATTGGGACTTTTGATCAAACTGGATGTCGGCGGATTCGGCTCTTCGGTGCTGCGGCCGATTTTGAAAGATGTACCTGTGATCAATATAATCCTGCCCGAAACGACGGACGCAGAGGCGGCAGAGGAGTCTGAATTCAAGACGTTAGAGGAAGCACTTGCGGAGATAGAAAGACTGAACGGCGAGCTGGAACAGGCAAAGCTGGAGCAGGAAACGGGCGATTCTACAGAGAAGGACAAGCAGATTGAGATGCTCCAGGAAGAGGTCAAACGCCTACAGACATTTGAGGACAATCAGATAGATTTTCAGAAGGTCAAGACGGAATTTTATGAAGAAGTGGTCTTTGCGGAAAATGCACCTGACATAGAAGAATATAAGACATATTATGAGAGCATTGACCCTGCAACGGCAGAGTATCTGTACAAACAGGTGGTACAACAGATTGCAGAGGATGATCTGCTGGATGATTATGTGAGAGCATATTCGCAGATGAAGCCGAAGCAGGCTGCGGCAATCTTTGAACAGATGCCGGATAATCTTGAACTGACGGCGAAGATATTAAAGGCCATGGATCCGGATGACAGAGCAAAGATTCTCGGCGTCATGGATGCGGAACTGGCTTCCATGATTACGAAGATCATGGATCCGGAGAAGTAGAAAAAAAGCAGAAAAAGACTAATATTTTCAGACTGTATCACCGATATAAATTGTAATAATAACCTTAGTCTCTGCATATGCGGTGACGGGATATTATAAAGGGGTAAGGAAATGCCCCGCGGACATTGAAAACTGAACATGGAAGGAGGAATTTGAATGACCAGTACACCTGTAACAGACGTGAAAGCGTATTTTATGAATGTTACGAGCAGCGGTGCGGGCAACACAGCTGATAGAACAGCTGATTTTGGTCAGGTGATGGATAGTGCGGCAAAGAAGTCCGATGATACGAATCACTTGAATGTTGCAAGAACCGAGAAGACTGAACCGGCGAAGAAGACGGAAGCCGTTGAAGATTCGGGCAAGAAAGACCTGAACGGAAGCGAGCAGACGAAGACAGATCAGAACCGGAAGGTCGAAACAAAGCCGGAAAAGGAAGATACGGAAGCGGTCGGCAATTTCGCAGAAGAAGTGAATGAAGCAGTGGAAGAACTGAAAGAAGCCATCATGGAAAAGTTAGGACTCACAGAAGAGGAACTGATTGCCGCGATGCAGACACTTGGTTTGACACCACAGGATTTGCTGAATCCGGACAACATCATGAACCTGATGACAGAGCTCACAGGAAATGCAGATGTGACCACACTTCTGACAGACGAAGCGTTGTATGCGGATGTCAAGGCGCTTCAGCAGATGGCACAGGATCTGTCTACCGCAATTCAGGAGCAGTTCAACATGACGGATGAACAGTTTGCCGATGCACTTGCAAAGGCAGAAGGAGCATTACCGGTTGTGGAAGAGCGAGAACCTGAAGCAGTGACGGTTCCACTCAAAGTGGAAGTGACCACGGATGAGAGTACACGTACGGCAGACGGTACACAACAGACGGTATTAGATGACCGACAGACAGAGACCGGTAGCGCGGTTACGACGAATGAGACACCAAATGAGAATACAGACGGACATTCGGAAAATCACGCAGAGAACAAAGAAGGATTATTTCCTGCTCCACAGACAACGACACAGACTGCCAACAGCGTAGGCGACATCATTGAGACAGTCAGATCGTATACGAGTGTGGATGGGGAAAACATCATGAGACAGGTCACGGATTATATCAAAGTCAATGTAAGCGCGGGCACATCATCCATAGAGATGCAGCTGCACCCGGCAAGCCTTGGTACAGTCAATATCCAGATCACGGCAGCAAACGGAAACCTGACAGCCCAGTTAGCAGTACAGAGCGAAGCAGTGAAGGCGGCCATCGAAACACAGATGATACAGCTGAAGGAAACTCTGAATGAACAGGGAATCAAGGTGGAAGCAGTGGAAGTCACGGTCGCAGAGAACAATCTGAACCGCAGTTTTGACGGAAGCATGGGAGATGAGCAGCAGGAACAGGAAGACTTGACAAGACGTGGCAGCAGAAGACATATCAACCTCAATGATCTGGAAGGCATACCGGAAGATCTGAACGAGGAAGAACAGCTTGCAGTCGACATGATGGATGTGAACGGAAATAGTGTGGACTATACCGCATGACAACAATGACACGGAAGTCTACAGAAAGGAGAAATATATATGGCAATATCAGCACCGGTAGTAGACGGTAAGATACAAGACTTAACAGCATCATCGGAGTCAATATCCTCAAAATCGAAGTCCAGCAATTCGACACTCGATAAGGATGCGTTTTTGCAGCTGTTGGTTGCACAGATGAAATATCAGGATCCGTTGGAACCGACTTCTAATACCGAGTACATATCACAGTTTGCAACTTTCTCGGAACTGGAAGAAATGCAGAACATGAGCTCGGCACTTGATTTATCAAGAGCATCCAGTCTGGTAGGACAGCAGGTAGTTATGAAGGTGACTTCGGAATCGACCGGCGAGACGACGTTTGAAGACGGAAAAGTAGATTATGTAGTCTATGAGAACGGCAAAGCATATCTGTCCATTGAAGGTGAGTTGTATTCACTTGATGACCTGGACACGGTAGCAGATGCAGAGTACCTGACAGCGTATGGTCTTGCAACAGAATTTGCATCGGCAATCGCAGCATTACCGACAGTCGGCAATCTGACATCCTCTTATGCAGACGGACTTGCAAGTCTCAGAAAAGTATATGACGATATGACGACATACCAGAAATCCTTCATCGCTTCGGATTTATATAAGAAGTTTGAAGAATACGAGACAAAGATGGGAGAACTGCTCAAGACAGATGCAGCGAACTATACGGCAGCAATCAATGAGTTACCTGCATTGGAGAGCCTGACAACCGCATCGGAACAGAAACTCAAGGATCTCAGAACGGAATATGACAAGATGCCGCAGGCATTAAAGGATGCAATCGGAGAGGAACCTCTCAAGAAACTCGAATCATATGAAGCAAAGATGGCAGAGCTGCTCGGATCAACTGCATAAGCAGAGAAAACGGGAAGCAGAAAAGGAGATGAATTCAGATGAAAATCATGAACAATCAATTTCCTTCCATTGAGCAAGTAACCAATCAGTATCTGCAAGGAAGCAACAGTACCAAAAAGGTCGAAACGAGCGATGGATTATCCTTCGAAGAGATTCTGAAGCAAAAGCAGTTAGGAGAAACAGCAAACACCGAGACACTGAAATTTTCCAAGCATGCGGCGAACAGATTGAACGACAGGAATATTGAATTATCAAATGATCAGCTCGACAGACTGAGTGCAGGCACACAAAAAGCCGGTGAGAAGGGAATCAACGAATCATTGGTCATTGTAGACAAGTTGGCGTTTATCGTAAACGTGAAGAACAACACAGTTGTCACAGCAATGGATCAGACAGAAACAAACGAAAATGTATTTACCAACATTGATGGAGCCGTTATCGCATAGCCGGACCTTACGGAGGCTACAGACTCTTGACTGACAGATAGAGTCAGACGG
>CAZWXS010000052.1:0-15429 GCA_964638005.1 uncultured Lachnospiraceae bacterium | reverse complement strand
TTTCCAACTGTATCGTCAATAATTTGAGCATACATATGATTATTACTTCTAAACACAGCAAGGCGTGGTCTTTCAGCTGTTCCGCTGAAACGGTTACGCAGTTTTCTGTGCTTATTAACGCGTACTTCTGATTTTGATTTTTTGTTAATCATTTTCACACTCTCCTTATCTATTTTTTACCAGTCTTACCAACTTTACGTCTGATATGTTCATCAGCATATTTGATACCCTTGCCCTTATATGGCTCAGGTCTTCTCTTATCTCTGATTTCAGCTGCGTATTGGCCTACTTTTTCTTTGTCGATACCCTTAACGATGATCTTGTTCTGACCATCAAGTACTGCTTCGATTCCTTCAGGATCTGTCATCTCTACCGGATGAGAATATCCTAAAGATAATGTCAGGACCTTGCCCTGCTTTGCTGCTCTGTAACCTACACCGTTTACTTCAAGAACCTTCTCATATCCTTCGGTAACACCGACGATCATGTTATGGATCAGAGTTCTTGTCAAACCATGTAAAGACTTCATTCTCTTCAGATCATTCGGTCTTGCTACAGTCAACTGTCCGTCTTCCATCTTCAGTTCCATCTCAGGTACCAGAACTCTTTCCAATGTACCCTTGGGACCTTTTACAGTCACTTTATTATTTTCTGCAATATCCACAGTAACGCCTGCAGGAATTGCGATTGGCATTCTTCCTATACGTGACATGCCCGTACCTCCTATTTTTGTTGTTCGATTGATATACTTAGCTGCACTCGTGCTTGATTTTATGCTCTACCACACAAATGCTAATACTTCGCCACCAACATTTAATTTTCTAGCTTCCTTATCTGTTACTACGCCATTGTTTGTAGAAATGATTGCAATACCAAGTCCACCAAGAACCTTCGGCAATTCTTCCTTGTTAGCGTATACACGAAGACCCGGCTTAGAGATTCTCTTGAGACCTGTAATAATCTTCTCATCTTTATTCTCACCGTACTTCAGTGCGATGCGGATTGTCTTGAATCCACCGTCTTCAATGATATCGTACTTCTTGATATAACCTTCATTCAAAAGAATGTTTGCGATTGCAACCTTCATCTTTGATGCAGGCACATCTACTGTATCGTGTTTTGCAGTATTAGCATTACGAATTCTTGTAAGCATATCTGCAATGGGATCACTCATTGTCATCTAAAGTTACCTCCTTCTCTTATTTACCAACTTGCTTTCTTTACGCCCGGAATCTGTCCCTTATATGCCAGTTCGCGGAAGCAAATTCTGCAAATTCCGTATTTTCTTAAATATGCATGCGGACGTCCGCAAATTCTGCAACGATTGTATTCTCTGCATGAGAATTTAGGCTTACGCTGCTGCTTGATTTTCATCGATGTTTTTGCCATGAATTTACTCCTCCTTATGATTGTTTTGCAAACGGCATGTTGAATTGTGTTAACAGTTCACGTGCTTCTTCGTCTGTCTTAGCAGTTGTTACGAAGATAACGTCCATACCTCTTACCTTGTCAACCTTATCGTACTCAATCTCAGGGAAGATTAACTGCTCCTTGATGCCAAGTGCATAATTACCTCTGCCATCAAATGCATTCGGGTTTACACCTCTAAAGTCACGTACACGGGGTAATGCAAGGTTGATCAAGCGATCAACGAACTCATACATCTTGTCTCCGCGAAGCGTTACCTTGCATCCAATCGGCATACCTTCTCTGATTTTGAAGTTTGCAACTGAATTCTTTGCCTTTGTCAGTACTGCCTTCTGACCTGTTATCATTTCCAGATCCTTAACAGCAGCATCCAAAAGCTTAGCATTTTCCTTTGCCTCACCAACGCCCATATTGATAACCACTTTTTCGAGCTTGGGAACTTCCATAACGTTTTTATACTCAAACTTTTTGATCATATTAGCTACGATCTCGTCTTTATACATGTCTTTCAATCTACTCAACGTCTGCGACCTCCTCTCTTAGAATTAATCAATCACATCGCCTGTTGATTTAGCGAAACGAACCTTTTTGTCTTTGACTGTCTTGAAACCGACTCTTGTAGCTTTTCCCTTGTGAACATACATTACATTTGAAGCATCAATAAATGCTTCCTTCTGAACGATTCCACCATTCTGGTTTGCTACGGAAGGCTTTGTATGCTTTGTAATCATATTCACGCCTTCAACCAATAACTTGCCGTCCTTCTTATTTACAAGAACAACTTTTCCTTCTTTGTCTTTGTCTTTACCGGCGATTACTTTCACAGTATCACCTTTTTTAATTTTCATTGTCGACATATTCTCCTGGCACCTCCTTATAATACTTCCGGAGCGAGTGAAACAATTTTCATAAATTGCTTATCACGAAGCTCTCTTGCGACCGGTCCAAAAATACGGGTTCCTCTCGGAGTCTTGTCATCTTTGATAATAACGGCTGCGTTTTCATCGAATCTGATATAAGAACCGTCTTTACGACGAGCGCCTTTAACAGTACGTACAACTACGGCTTTGACTACGTCACCCTTTTTTACAACACCGCCGGGTGTTGCATCTTTGACGGTAGCAACGATTACATCACCGATGTTTGCATATCTTCTTGTAGAACCACCCATAACTCTGATGCACAACAATTCTTTTGCGCCTGTGTTATCAGCAACTCTAAGTCTGCTTTCTTGCTGTATCATGCTAATTCTCCTTTACTTAAATTGAAATCGTAAGACTATATTGACTATTTTACCTTTTCAACAACTTCTACCAGTCTCCATCTCTTGTCTTTAGAAATAGGCTTTGTTTCCATAACCTTAACTGTATCGCCGATGTTGCACTCATTGTTCTCGTCATGAGCCTTGAGCTTATATGTCTTCTTTACGATCTTCTTGTAAAGAGGATGCTTTACGTGATCTTCGATACCTACAACGATCGTCTTATCCATTTTATTGCTGAGCACCTTGCCGGTACGGGTTTTTCTAAGATTTCTTTCCATTGCTATTCTCCTTCCTGCTACTAAGCTTCAACTTTTGCTTTTTCAGTGATTACAGTCTGAATTCTTGCGATATTCTTTCTGACTTCTTTGATTCTGCTTGTGTTATCCAACTGATTTGTAGCGTTCTGGAATCTCAAATTGAAAAGTTCTTTCTTAGCTGCAGTTAAGTCCTGCTTCAACTCTGTTTCTGATTTTGCTTTCAAATCTTCTACAAACTTATTAGTTTTCATTTGCTACACCGCCTTCCAAGTCTGCCTTAGAAACGATCTTGCACTTACAAGGAAGCTTGTGCATAGCAAGACGTAATGCTTCTTTGGCGATCTCTTCGGAAACGCCTGCGATTTCGAACATTACACGTCCGGGCTTTACAACCGCTACCCAGTACTCAAGTGTTCCTTTACCTGAACCCATACGGGTTTCAGCCGGCTTAGTAGTTACAGGTTTGTCAGGGAAGATCTTAATCCATACCTGACCGCCACGCTTGATATAACGTGTCATAGCAATACGGGCTGCTTCAATCTGGTTTGATTTAATCCAGCACGGTTCTGTTGCAACGATACCATACTCACCGTATGTGATCATATTACCTCTGAGGGCCTTGCCCTTCATGCTGCCGCGGAACTGCTTACGACGCTTTACTCTTTTTGGCATTAACATTATTTATCGCTCCCTTCCTTTGATGCTTTGGTCGGAAGGATTTCGCCCTTGTAGATCCATACCTTTACGCCGATCTTGCCGTAAGTTGTATCTGCTTCAGCGAATCCATAGTCAATATCAGCTCTTAAAGTCTGAAGAGGAATAGTACCCTCGCTATAGAACTCTGTACGAGCCATATCCGCACCGCCAAGACGTCCTGCAACGGCTGTTTTGATACCCAAAGCGCCTGATTTCATTGTTCTTGACATTGTTGACTTCATTGCTCTTCTGAATGAAACACGGTTTTCAAGCTGCTGTGCGATATTCTCTGCAACAAGCTGAGCCTCTCTGTCCGGTCTCTTGATTTCTTTGATGTCCACAACCAGTTTCTTGTCAGTGAATTTCTGAAGTTCCTTCTTTGTCACTTCGATTTCCTGACCGCCCTTGCCGATGATAACACCGGGCTTAGCCGTGAAAATCACTACCTTTACTCTGTCAGATGCTCTTTCGATTTCAATCTTTGAAACACCTGCATTGTATAATTTCTTCTTCAGGAATGTTCTGATGTTGTAGTCTTCTACCAAGAAGTCTGCAAAGTCACCTTCTGCATACCATTTAGAATCCCAATCCTTGATAATACCGACTCTTAAGCCGTGAGGATTAACTTTTTGTCCCATTGATAATCTCCTTTCGATTCATGTTCTGTGTAAACACAAAACTCCTTATCTCTCATCAAGCACTACAGTGATGTGGCTCATTCTCTTCTCGATTCTGTAAGCTCTACCCTGTGCTCTCGGTCTAACTCTCTTCATTGTCGGTCCCTTATTTGCGTAGCACTCTGCTACATATAAGTTCTCAACGTTCATTCCGTTATTGTTCTCAGCATTTGCAATCGCTGATTCCAGCAACTTCTTGATAATGCTTGATGCATATCTGGGATTGTATGTCAAAAGTGCCAATGCTGACGCTACATCTTTTCCTCTGATGGCATCTAATACGAAACATGCTTTCTGAACAGATACTCTCGCATAAGATAACTTTGCCGAGGGTCTTGTATCCTTGTTCGCATTTCTTTCTCTTTTTATTTGGGATCTATGTCCTTTTGCCATGGATGAAACCTCCTTTCAAATTATCCTATTATCTTACCTTAGATTTTTTCTCGTCCTTGCCGTGTCCTCTATAGGTTCTGGTAGCCACAAACTCACCGAGCTTATGTCCGACCATATCTTCTGTTACATATACAGGAACGTGCTTTCTGCCGTCATGTACCGCGATCGTATGTCCAACGAACTGAGGAAAAATCGTGGAACGACGTGACCAAGTCTTAATAACAGTCTTGGAACCGGCTTCGTTCATTGCATCAACCTTCTTTAACAGACTTGCATCTGCAAATGGTCCTTTTTTAAGTGATCTTGCCATTTTTGCTCCTCCTTATCTACTTGATTGCCTTGCCGTCACGACGACGTACAATCATCTTATTGGATTTCTTGTTCTTCTTTCTTGTCTTCAAACCAAGTGCAGGCTTGCCCCAAGGAGTTGACGGACCCGGACGACCGATTCCTGTCTTACCTTCACCACCACCGTGCGGATGGTCATTCGGATTCATAACAGAACCACGAACTGTAGGTCTGATACCCATGTGGCGCTTACGTCCTGCTTTACCAATATTGATAAGGCTGTGGTCACCATTGCCGATGACACCGATAGATGCTCTTGCAATCAAGGGAACCATTCTCATCTCGCCTGAAGGAAGTCTGAGTGTTGCATACTTGCCTTCTTTAGCCATGAGCTGAGCGCTGTTACCGGCTGAACGAACGAGCTGTCCGCCTTTACCGGGATATAACTCAATGTTGTGTACCTGTGTACCGATCGGAATCTCTGAAAGCGGTAAACAGTTGCCGACTCTTACTTCTGCTTCCGGTCCGTTCATAACTTTCATTCCATCTGTTAATCCTTCAGGAGCAAGGATATATGCCTTTTCTCCGTCTGCATAACAGATCAATGCGATATTTGCTGTTCTGTTAGGATCGTATTCGATTCCGATAACAGTTGCAGGAATACCATCTTTTCTTCTCTTAAAATCAATGATTCTGTACTTTCTTCTGGAACCGCCTCCGCGATGTCTAACCGTAATCTTACCCTGGTTATTACGTCCGGCACTCTTTGAGAGTGAAGTGCACAGTGACTTTTCCGGTGTTGTCTTGGTAACTTCTGAAAAATCAGAACCGGTCATCTGTCTTCTTGACGGTGTATATGGGTTATAGGTTTTAATTCCCATTGTTATTTCTCCTTTTCTTCACATTTATTATCGTGCTTTTCTGCACATAAGCACCGATTTTTACGAAGCAAAACATCGGTGTGGCGAAATTTTGCAAAGCAAAATCTTCGCGTCAAAAAATTTATTTTTTGACCATTCTCAGCTTCTTACAGCCCTTCAAAAATCTCGATATCCTTGCTGTCTGCCGTTAACTGAACGATGGCTTTCTTTGTCTTGGCTGTTCTGCCTGAAGTTGCGCCGCGGCGTTTCTTCTTGCCATCCAGATTCAATGTGTTAACGCTCTTTACCTTTGTTCCTGCAAACATCTTCTCTACAGCTTCTTTGATCTGAGTCTTGTTTGCTTCTGTATGAACCAGGAAAGTGTATTTCTTCTCACCCATGCCTGCCATGCTTTTTTCTGTGATGACCGGTTTGAGGATGACATCATAATATTGTACGTTTGCCATTATGCATACACCTCCTCAATCGCTGCTACAGCATCCTTTGTTACGATGACTGTGTTGTATTTCATAACATCATATACATTGATTGTGTTTGTTAATGCTGTTCTTACATACGGAATGTTTCTTGCAGAAAGCATCACATTCTGATCATTCTCATTTAAGACTACCAGTGCCTTGGAAACCTTCAGGTTATCAAGAACCTCCTGGAACTTCTTTGTCTTAATCTCATCAAGCTTCAATTCATCAAGTACGATGAATTTGTTCTCCTGTACTCTTGAAGTGAGTGCAGACTTGAGAGCGATTCTCTTTTCTTTCTTATTTAATTTAAATGAATAATCTCTCGGTACCGGTGCAAATACAACTCCACCGCCTGTCCACTGAGGAGATCTTGTTGAGCCCTGTCTTGCATGACCGGTTCCTTTTTGTCTCCACGGCTTTCTTCCACCGCCGGAAACTTCTGAACGAGTCTTTGCCTTCTGTGTTCCCTGACGATTATTTGCCAGCTGCTGAACAACTGCCATGTGTACCAGATGCTCATTTACTTCTACACCGAATACTGCATCGCTTAAGTCCATCTTGCCGACTTCTTTGCCTTTCATATTATAAATAGCTACGTTAGCCATTACTTATTCCTCCTTTCCATATAAAAGCATTACATTGCCTTTACTGTTTCTTTGACTGTTACTAATGATTTCTTGGGTCCAGGTACTGCACCCTTTACCAGAAGCAGGTTGTTCTCTGCATCTACTCTTACGATCTCAAGGTTCTGGATAGTGATTCTCTTGGAACCCATATGTCCGGGCATTCCTTTTCCCTTGAATACTTTGCTCGGGCTGGAACATGCGCCGTTTGAACCCTGATGACGATGGAACTTGGAACCATGCTTCATAGGTCCTCTGTGCTGTCCGAATCTCTTGATCGCACCCTGGAAACCTTTTCCCTTTGAAACCGCTGTTGCATCAATCTTGTCTCCGGCTGCAAAGATATCAGCCTTGATCTCCTGTGCCAATGCGTATTCGTCTGCATTGTCAAACTTGAACTCTCTAACAAATCTCTTTGATGTAACACCTGCTTTATCAAAGTGTCCTTTTTCGGCCTTTGTAACACCATGTCTATGGATTACTTCTTTTTTACCGTTCTTGGCCTTGTTCACGATCTTGTCTTTCTTATCGACAAAACCTACCTGTACTGCACTGTATCCATCATTTTCAACTGTCTTGATCTGTGTTACGACACAAGGACCAGCTTCAAGTACGGTTACGGGAACAAGTACTCCGTCTTCGTTGAAGATTTGAGTCATTCCGACTTTTGTAGCTAAGATTGCTTTCTTCATTACTTCTTTTCCTCCTTTTGTTTCTACAGAGGATTGGCTGCGCCAATCATTCTAGGTAGAAGGTTTACTTGTTTTTCATTTTGATATCAATGTACACACCAGCCGGCATTTCGAGTCTTGACAATGAATCTACCGTCTTCTGTGTCGGTGTGATGATGTCAATTAATCTCTTGTGAGTTCTCTGCTCGAACTGTTCTCTGGAATCCTTGTACTTGTGTACCGCTCTAAGGATTGTAACTACTTCCTTTTTAGTAGGAAGAGGTACCGGTCCACTTACCTGAGATCCGTTCTTCTTTACAGTTTCGATGATCTTCTTTGCCGATGCATCTACTAATTGATGATCGTACGCTTTTAATGTGATTCTCATTACCTGAGTTGCCATAAAAAAAGTCGCCTCCTTTTCGCACTTTATATTTCTTAAGTACGACAAGCGGTGACTGTACACTCTCCCGTGTGTGTCAGCGGCGATTTCGCTACGCGAACATCGTCGCAGTCAAAAAATCTTTGGATTTTTTGACCCTAGCCAAGAATTCACGTTGTTATTATCTCGTTTTGTCCTTAGCTTTTCGACTTCCAACACGTCGTTTCTACCATTCCCGGTAGACATCTGATTCGTACAGTGACTTGTCGCCAGTTTCCTAACTTGACATTCGCTCCACGGAAAACCCGATATATCCTGCATTTGCAAGACCTTCGGCAACCTCACGCTTCAACGCTATCATGTCACAGCAAAATTTAGTATACACGAGAAATCCCTTTATTTCAAGGTTTTTTTTCTAATTCGTGTACTTTTTTTAGAACAATTTTCAATTCTTGTATTTATATAACATATTTCTTCTATATATAGTACCTTCCACGACATATCACATAAGACAGGCATCTCAATACACTCCTGTATTATTTATAGAAGAAATGCGCGCTCACTTTGCCTGTGCATCCTGCCGGTTCAATAACACCACAGCACCAAGTACCAATGCCATGCCCAACACTCCCATAACAGACAATCTCTCTCCAAATACCAGAATGCCTATCAATGTCGCCATCACCGGTTCCACAGATGCCATAATCGAAGCCTTTCCGTTCTCTACATACGTCAGTCCCAATGTATAAAGTAAATAGGGAAGCACTGTTGAGATCAATGCCAATCCGCCAATCAACAATAGATTTCCGACAGGCTCCACCGCCAACCTGTTCACCATTCCTTTGGCGTCCATCAGAGGCAATGTCCCGATAACAGAAAAGAAGAACGTGTAGAAACTGATGGTAAATGAAGAATATCCCTTCTCAATGGCATATCTTCCAAAGATACTATAGAGCGCATAGCCAAGTCCTGCACCGAGTCCGACCAGTAATCCCTTAGCTGACAGACCTGCTCCGCCATCTGAAAAAACACCGGTTACAAGCACGCACCCAACAAATGCCGCAATCATACAGAGTACCTTCTTGCCCGTCAGTCTCTCATGGAACAGCAACGCAGACAACAGTACCACAATGACCGGTGCCGTATAGAGCAAAATAGCCGCGACAGACAACGACGTCAAAACAATGGTTCTGAAATAGCACCAGTTAAAAAACGTCAGGCTCAAGATTCCCGTCCCAACAAAACACCATATATCTTTCCATTTGATTCTGAGCAATGCCCTGTCATATATAAGAAGAAACACAAACATAAGCAGTAGCGCTCCGCATGAACGAAGCGCTACAATATCCATTGATTCAAATCCGTTTGTATTGAGTCTTCTTACGAACAGAGCGATCATCCCCCACAGGATGCCGGCCGCTACCACACAAGCCGAAGCCGCTTTTTTGTTCATACGATCCTCACCTTACTTTGCTGTTGCTTCGTCAAATTCCTTCATGATTTCTTCCGAAGGAGCCGGTGTCAACAGACTGACTGTCACGATACAAATCAAACCAAGAGCAAACCCGATCACCAGCGAATAGAGTCCTGTCGCGGCACCCAGTGTCTGACCTGAAACAAGCGGAATGTAATCCCACACAAGCACCGCCACTGCTCCCGATACGATTCCTGCCACCGCACCCTGAAAATTGGTACGCTTCCAGAACAGCGACATCAATACCAACGGGCCAAAAGCAGAGCCAAGTCCTGCCCATGCATTTGACACAAGTCCCATAATGGAATTGTTCGGATTCAGTGCGATCAGATAAGCCAGTATCGCAACTGCAATAACTGTAAGTCTGCTGATTACAAGAACTTTATTGTCCTCTGCATCCTTCTTAAATACTCCTTTGTAGATATCCTCAGCAATCGAAGATGCCGTAACCAACAGCTGTGAATCCGCTGTAGACATAATCGCCGCCAGAATTCCGCACAGGAAAATACCTCCTATAAACGGAAGTGCAAACTGAACCGTAAACATCTTGGTAATCATTTCAATGAATACGCTCTCTGCAGATGCCGCTCCCTCTGTTCCCAAAATCGTCGGTGCAAGATATGCTCTTCCGACAACACCTATGATACATGCAAAAACCAGAGACAAGGCTACCCATATGATTGCCACGCTCTTTGATTTCTTAAGTTCTTTCTCGTCCTTGATGGCCATAAAACGAACCAGAATATGAGGCATACCGCAATATCCAAGTCCCCATGCGAGATTTGAGATGATATCGATTGCCTTAATCGGCTGTCCGTCATTGTAAAACAGATTGGTGAATAACGAAGCATCGACCCCTGTCTCTTCCAAAGTCGCGGTAATCTGCTCACCTCCAAGTGTTGCAAACGCAATAATCGGAATAATCAACAAGCCGATCAGCATTAATGTTCCCTGGATAAAATCCGTTGCACATACTGCCATGAATCCACCCATAAAAGTATATGTAAGAATTACAATTGCTCCAATCGTAAGTGCTACCCTGTAATCAACACCGAAGATTGAATTAAACAGCTTACCGCCCGCTGCAAGTGCAGAAGCCGTATATACCAAAAAGAAGATAACAATCGCCACCGACGATACAAATAGCAGGATTCTCTTCTTGTCATGGAATCTGTTCTCGAAATACATCGGTAACGTCAAAGAATTATTCGCAACAATCGTATATTTACGAAGTCTTCCCGAAATAAACATCCAGTTGCACACCGTTCCGATAAAAAGTCCGATTGCGATCCATGCCTGACCTGTACCGAATGCATAGATGGCACCCGGAAGTCCCATCAAGAGCCATCCGCTCATGTCGGAAGCCTGTGCAGACAGCGCTGCCATGAATCCGTTTAGATTCCTTCCTCCCAAAAAATAATCCTCTGAACTACTGTTTTGTTTCATGTAGAGCGCACCGACTACGATCATCCCCAACAGATAAATGGCAAACGCAATCAGCACCCATACAATTGCACTATTCGACATCACATTTCCTCCTCATAAGTTTTCTCTGAACACACTAATATAGATTATAATATAATTATTTCCGAACCGCAATAGTTCTTGTTTTTTGTCTGAAAACATTATACAATTCATATATAATACTTTTCAAATCGAAAGGGGAATGCTATGTTTACTCAATTTTGCGGCCACTACCTGATTAAGAAACAGCTTATTACAGAAGCTCAATTCGCCGAAATTCTGAAAGCACAACGCGAAACCCGTGTCAAGTTGGGATTGATAGCAGTTTCTGAGAAATTGTTGACCGAAGCACAGGCCTCGGAGATCAATCACCTGCAATCCGTTATGGACAGACGTTTCGGAGATATTGCAATCGAAAAAGGATATCTGACAGCTGCTGATGTCTCTCATCTTTTGGATCTGCAGGGAAGTCCTTATTTATCTTTCGTACAGACAATTGTCGATCTGGGATATTTGACTCTGGAGCAATTGGAAGCAGCTCTCTCGGATTGTCAAAAGGAACTGCAGTTGTCCGACGCAGATATGGAAGCAGTCAAAAGTGGGGATGTAGATGCTACAGCATCCGCCTTCATCAAAATCGATCAGCCTTTTTATACCGATTTATTCGGACTTACGCTTCGCAATATCGTTCGCTTTGTAAACCCTAAAATCTATATGGACAAGGTATATAGCACCAAACAGTATCACTTTGACCATTTGGCCTCTCAAGGCATCATCGGTGACCACACGATGTTTCTTGGCATAGCCGGTGAACGTAATTCGCTCTTGTCAATTGCTTCTCCTTTTGGCAAGGAAGATTTTGAAACAGTCGATGCTGATGCTTTGGATGCCATATGCGAGTTCATCAATATCGTAAACGGTCTATTTGCTTCTGCCTTAAGCAATGACGGAATTGAAATCGATATGACGCCGCCGCTGTTTTATGATGATCAGGAAATCACTTCTGAGCAGCCGTTTTATGTCTTACCACTCTATATCATGGGCACCAAAGTCGACATCATTATCAGTGTGGATCATACAGTTAAAATAACAGCATAATAACAGATTAAATACGGAGGATAAACAGAACATGGCAAATATACTAATCGTAGACGACTCAAGAACATCACGCAAAATGTTGACAGGCATTTTGGAAGGTGCCGGACACAAGATTATCGGAGAGGCCTGCGATGGCAAAGCCGGTATCGAACAATACAAGGCACTTCGTCCCGATGTTGTTACCATGGACATTACAATGCCTACACTTGATGGTATAGAAGCACTCAAAGAAATTATGGATTATGACAAAAGCGCCAAGGTTATCATGGTAACCGCCGCTGGCCAAAAGAGCAAGATGGTAGAAGCCGTAAAATATGGTGCAAGCGATTTTCTCTCAAAACCCTTTGAGCAGGATATGATCATTTCCATCATTGACAGTGTATTGAGATAATAAGGAGCCGGATATGTGGATAGCAGATCAGTGGAAAGATTATGAGGTTCTTGACACCTCGACAGGAGAAAAGTTAGAGCGTTGGGACAAGTATCTGCTCGTTCGCCCCGATCCCCAGGTTATCTGGAACACCCCGAAACAGCACACGGGTTGGAAGAAAATGAACGGTCATTATCACAGAAGCGTCAAAGGCGGTGGAGAGTGGGAGTTCTTTGATCTGCCCGAACAATGGACCGTATCCTATCATTCTTTGACATTCAATCTGAAACCATTCAGTTTTAAGCATACAGGGCTTTTCCCTGAACAAGCAGCTAATTGGGATTGGTTCTCCCAGCTGATTACAGATGAAGTCAAAAGCGGAAAGACAGTCAAAGTATTGAACCTCTTTGCATATACCGGTGGTGCAACGCTTGCCGCCGCTGCTGCCGGAGCACATGTGACCCATGTAGATGCATCCAAAGGCATGGTGACATGGGCAAAGGAAAATGCCCGGAGCAGTGCACTGGAAGATGCGCCTATCCGATGGCTGGTTGACGACTGTGTCAAATTCGTAGAGCGTGAAATCAGGCGCGGCAGCAAATATGACGCCATTATCATGGATCCACCTTCATACGGTCGCGGACCGAAGGGAGAAATCTGGAAGATTGAGGATTCCATTTTTCCCTTTATCGAACTGTGTACACAGATTTTGTCTGACAAACCGCTGTTCTTTTTAGTCAATTCTTATACGACCGGACTGCAGCCCGCTGTTCTCTCTTATATGCTGAACACTGCCGTTGTCAAAAAGTTTGGTGGACATGTAGAAGCCGATGAAATCGGACTGCCGGTAACGGAAAGCGGATTGGTTCTTCCCTGTGGGGCAAGCGGTCGATATAAAAGATGAGTCAATACGCTAACCACACATTTTATAGATTGCAAAAAGTTAACTCTGCAAAACTTTTATTGTTATGAATAAAAAGGGACTTTCTCGTATATGAGAAAGTCCCTCTTCTAATCTGTCAGTTACATCATCTGACTCATAATTGCTGAAATTGTTGCTGCCATAGCAGAGTAGCATATCACTGATATCGCAATACTGATTGCATACCAGATTAACATAGCCTTGGCATAGTTTGATTTACTGGGCTTTGTATTCTTTGTGTCTCCAAAAGCCCATACAAACGTCATAATGATTCCAACACATGGGATCATCATTAAAAAAGTGGTCAAAATCCACTCTCCGATTGAAATAGTCGTCTCTACAGACGGTGCCTGCATTACATTTGTGTTTGTGTCCATGATCATTTTCCTCCTCATATGGAAATTCTTTCGTGCTTCTATATTGTACCACATAATTACAACTTTGCAAAATCAAAAATCGCATCCTATGTCCATCCTATGTCTAATCACTTTTTTGACCGTAAGAGTTCTATCAGCATATCCCCTAATGGCGTCTGTGTATAAACCATCGGCGGATAATCCGGAAACAACGTGCACATACGGTATATATAGATCGGAAACATCATCACACACAGAACCACTGCCATCGTTGCAGCTCCCTTCGGCTTTCGATCCAGAATATAACGACATATAAAAAAATACAATCCCAGCAGAATCCACAGAAGCGCCATCGGATGCATCTCAAAGGATTCCGAAAAATGCCCTGTCAGCATCAGAAATATAGCACGGGTCATACCGCAGCCCGGGCATGGAATACCTGTCAGGATCTTCATGGGACAGAACTCGTCAAATACGGTGAAGGAGATAGCCCAGTAGGCGAAAATTCCGATGATGATCCAGATGGAGTTTTTTATGTCGTTGATTATTCGGCTTAAAATTTCTTTTAGATTCATGGTATTTATTTTAGTATAGATGGGGGAGGTTTGCAAGTGGAGGTATGCTTGCATCGGGGTTCGCCTGCTTGAATCCGCCATGCGCGCTCTCGATTCCGCTTTGCTTCATCTCGTGCACGGGCTTCGCCCTATATAATTAGATAACAAAAAGCCCGATCACAAGCAAGCTTGCATCGGGCTTTTCGTTATCTAATTACGCATGGCTCATTGGCCAACGTGACTATTCAATAATCTTTGCAACACGACCTGATCCTACTGTACGGCCACCTTCTCTGATGGCGAATGTAAGACCCTGATCCATAGCAATCGGGTGAATCAGTTCGATGGTCATTTCGATGTTATCACCAGGCATGCACATTTCTACGCCTGCCGGAAGGTTACAAACACCTGTTACGTCTGTTGTTCTGAAGTAGAACTGAGGTCTGTAGTTGTTGAAGAAAGGAGTATGACGTCCACCTTCATCTTTTGTCAATACGTAAACCTGAGCTGTAAACTTTGTGTGGCACTTGATTGAACCAGGTTTAGCAAGAACCTGTCCTCTTTCAATCTCATCACGGTTAACACCACGAAGAAGTGCACCAATGTTATCACCAGCCTGAGCTTCGTCAAGTAACTTACGGAACATTTCGATACCGGTAACGACAACCTTACGTGTCTCTTCCTTGATACCAACGATCTCAACTTCTTCTGAAACATGAAGTGTACCTGCTTCTACTCTACCTGTTGCAACTGTTCCACGACCTGTGATTGAGAATACATCCTCTACAGGCATGATGAACGGCTTATCTGTATCTCTCTGAGGATCAGGAATCCATGAATCAACAGCATCCATAAGTTCCATGATCTTGTCTCCCCACTCTCCTGCAGGATCTTCAAGAGCTTTAAGTGCTGAACCCTGGATAACAGGTGTGTCATCTCCCGGGAAGTCATACTCTGATAAGAGATCTCTGATCTCCATCTCAACGAGTTCAAGCAACTCAGCGTCATCTACCATATCGCACTTGTTCATGAATACTACGATACAAGGAACGCCTACCTGACGTGACAGAAGGATGTGCTCCTTTGTCTGTGCCATAACACCATCAGTAGCAGCTACAACGAGGATAGCACCATCCATCTGAGCAGCACCAGTGATCATGTTCTTTACAT
>CAZWXS010000051.1:0-15564 GCA_964638005.1 uncultured Lachnospiraceae bacterium | reverse complement strand
TTCCAAATTCGTGGAGGCGACCTCGATGTCAGCCATTGCATTTGATTACCGGCTCGCTCCTGAACATCCGTATCCGGCAGCAATCGATGACGCGGTCAAGGTATGGGATTATCTGATGTATCAGGGCTATGGAGCGGAAGATATCATCGTGGCCGGAGACAGTGCAGGTGGCAATCTGGCGCTGGAACTGCTGCTTCGTATCAAGGCGAAGAAAAGAATGATGCCAAAGGCGCTTGTATTGTTGTCACCGTGGACGGATATGACCTGTTCGGGAGAGTCGCATGAAACACGGGCGGATATAGACCCTGTACTTGATCGGGAGTATCTTGCGGCAGCAATCAAATACTATGCAGGAGAAAATGAGTTGGATGATCCGCGAATCTCGCCATTGTATGCGGACTTCACGGAATTCCCGCCAACCTATATACAGGTGGGTGACAATGAAATGCTCTTGGATGATGCCACAAGATTGTATAAAGAACTGCTGAAGTATAATGTCCTTACAAGAATCAGCATCTATGACGGGATGTGGCATGTGTTCCAGATGGCACCGTTTAAAAAGTCATTTGAAGCAATCAAGGAAGCCGCAGACTTTATTTATGAGATTTGTAAATAAGTAAAACATATTGAAAAGGGGTTTTAGCGTGAAATATCTGCAACAGCTGGCGATCATCGTCACCATCAATTTTATCGGAGAATTATTGAATCACTATATACCGTTGCCGGTTCCGGCAAGCGTGTACGGACTGCTCATTCTGTTCGTATGTCTGTGTACGGGTATTGTCAAGCTGCATCAGGTGGATGATGTGGCAAGATTCCTGCTTGCGGTCATGCCGGTCATGTTTCTGGCACCGAATGTCAGTATCATCAATTCATTTGCACATGTGAAAGAACAGGCGGTTTCGCTTATCATCATTGCTTTTGTATCCATGATGGTCGTTATGGCGGTGACGAGCCTTACGGCGCAGTGCTATATCAGACTCAAGAACAGGCATAAGGAGGCAGAAAGATCATGAAAGAAGTGATTACGAATTCAATCTATTTCGGAGCAGCCCTGAGTCTGGTATGCTATTCCCTCGGACTATTGATTAAGAAACGTGTTCCGTATGAGATATGCAATCCGCTGCTGTTGGCAACTGTTTTTGTTATCATTGTATTGAAAGTCTTTCAAATTGATTATGAAGATTATAATAACGGAGCAAGTCATATCACGGCACTGATGCAGCCGGCTACCGTATGTCTGGCCGTGCCGCTGTTCCGCCAGATTCAAGCGCTGAAAAAACACATGGGAGCGATTTTGATTTCCATTTTCTGCGGATGCGTTTCACATGTGCTTGTGGTCGTAGGACTTGGGGCTGTGTTTGGGGTGGATCATGTATTGATTGCCTCGATTTTACCGAAATCCGTTACGACACCGATTGCACTTGGCATTTCAGGCGAAATCGGTGGTATTGAAGCGGTAACGGTCATCGGTGTTGTCGTTGCAGGTATGATGGGTGCGATTGTGGCACCGACAATCTATAAGATCTTGAAAATCAAAGAACCGGTGGCACAAGGACTTGGATTGGGCACGGCATCACATGCGGTAGGCACTTCCAAGGCAGTTGAACTTGGCGAAGTACAGGCAGCCATGAGTTCACTTGCAATTGTTGTCACGGGTATCATGACCGTCGTTATTGTTCCTATTGTTGCCGATTGGCTGTACTAGTGCAGTTTTCCGATAAAATTCATGTTCTCAAAAAAGGATTTTTAAAAATGCCGCAGAATATATAAAGTAGACACTTGAAATCTGCTTATCGACATGAGAGGACTTAAGGCATGACCATCAGAGAACAACTGGAACAGCGCGAGAAGGAATATCTGAGTCCATATGCATCCTTGTCCATGAATTCAAGAGGCAGAGAGACAGAAGAAGAGCAATGCGATATCCGGCCTGTCTATCAGAGAGACAGGGACAGAATCTTACATAGCAAATCTTTTCGCCGATTGAAGGATAAGACACAGGTCTTTCTGACTCCGGAAGGAGATCATTATCGTACCAGACTGACACATACATTGGAGGTATCCCAGAATGCCCGCACGATTGCCAAGGCACTTCGTATGAACGAGGATCTTGTAGAGGCAATTGCTCTCGGACATGATCTTGGACACACACCATTTGGGCATGCAGGTGAGCGTGCTCTGGACAGAGTGTGTCCGTTGGGGTTTGCGCACAACGAACAGAGCGTGCGTGTTGTAGAGGTACTGGAGAAGGAATCAAAGGGGCTGAATCTGACCTATGAGGTCAGGGACGGTATCCGTAATCATAAGACGGCAACCAAGCCAATCACTTTGGAAGGCCGCATTGTACGGCTGTCCGATAAGATTGCCTACATTCATCACGATATGGATGATGCTATCCGGGGCAGGATACTTGCGGAAGAGGATATACCGAAGGAGTTGCGCAATACGCTTGGCAGGACGACTACGGAGCGTTTGGATCGTTTTATTCATGATATCATTACGAGCAGTGCCGAGCAAAATGATATCTGCATGTCTGCAGAAATCGGGCAGGCACTGACGGATCTGCGGAAGTTCATGTTCGATCATGTCTATCAGAATCCGCGTGCCAAAGGAGAAGAAGGCAAAGCAGAGAGGCTTGTCGAGAATTTGTATGAGTATTACATGAAGAATACAGAATTGTTGCCGGCAGAACTGAGAATGCTGATAGAAGAACGCGGTGAGGCAAAGGAACGTGTCGTGTGCGACTATGTTTCAGCAATGTCAGACCGTTTTGCGATTTCAAAATTCGGAGAGATTTATTTACCGGATTCATGGAAGGATTAGAAATGCTGCAGTGAGGCAAGATGAAAATGTTATGTAAACCAGAAGAGAGGGTGTCTGATGTACTATCCGGATGATTTGGTGGAAGAAGTCCGTATCAGAAATGATATTGTAGATGTGATATCAGGCTATGTGCGGCTACAGAAAAAAGGGAGCAACTATTTTGGATTATGCCCTTTTCATAATGAGAAATCACCATCCTTTTCCGTGGCACCGAACAAGCAGATGTACTATTGCTTCGGATGCGGTGCAGGCGGTAATGTAATCACATTCATCATGGAGTATGAAAACTATACATTTGCAGAGGCATTAAAGTTTCTTGCAGACAGGGCAGGAGTTGCGTTGCCGGAGATCGAGTATTCGGCAGAGGCACGTAAGCAGGATGATCTCAAAGCACGTATTCTGGAGGTTAATAAGGAGGCAGCCAAGTTTTATTATTTCGGCCTCAAGAGTGAACAAGGGGCGACAGCACGTAAGTATCTGACAGGACGGAGCCTATCGGAGGAGACAATCAAGAAGTTCGGTCTCGGCTATGCTGTTACAGGCAGGGATAATATCTATCGTTATCTGCGCAGCAAGGGATTCCAGGATGAATTGTTGAAGAGCTGCGGATTGTTTAACATTGATGAAAAGCATGGCATGACTGATAAGTTTTGGAGCAGAGTTATTTTTCCGATTATGGATGTCAACCACAGGGTCATCGGATTCGGCGGAAGGGTCATGGGAGATGGGGAACCAAAGTATCTGAATTCTCCTGAGACACCGGTTTTCGACAAGGGACGGAACCTCTACGGACTGAATCATGCGCGTACTTCACGTAAGAAGAATATGATCATCTGTGAAGGTTATATGGATGTCATCGCACTGCATCAGGCAGGATTCGGACAGGCTGTTGCATCGCTCGGAACTGCATTTACTTCGGGACAAGCCAATCTGCTCAGGCGTTATACGGAGGAAGTGCTGCTTACTTATGACAGCGACGGTGCGGGTGTCAAGGCAGCACTCAGAGCTATCCCGATTTTAAAGGAAGCAGGACTCACGGCCAAGGTCATTGATATGCGACCGTATAAAGATCCTGATGAATTTATAAAGAACATGGGCGCGCAGGCGTTTGAAGAACGGATTGCAAATGCGGAAAACAGTTTCTATTATGAAATCAGAATTTTGGAGAATGACTATGATCTGAAAGATCCGGAGAGCAAAACGAAGTTCTGTACAGAAATCGCAAAAAAGCTGCTTCGTTTCACTGACGAATTGGAGCGCGATAATTATATTGAGGCAATTGCCGATAAATATCATCTCGGCTTTGATAATATGAGAAAGCTGGTCGTGAAGCACGCGGCCAAGGATGCGATGATGCCGACTGCCGCCAGACCCAAGTCTGGCATACAGTCAAAGAAGGATCCGAATGAGGGCATCCGTAAGGCAGAGAGACTGTTGATTACATGGCTGACAGAGGAACCGAGGGTATATCATATCATTAAATCCATTATTACACCGGAGGATTTCACGGAGGAGCTGTATCGGCAGGTGACGGGATTGTTGTTCGGACAACTCGCAGAAGGAAAGGTCAATCCGGCGATGATCATCAGCTGTTTTACCAACGAAGAGGAGCAGCGGGAAGTTGCTGCACTTTTTAATACGAAGCTTGAGGAGATAGAGTCCAAGCAGGAGCAGGAAAAGGCGTTGCATGATATCATCATCAAGGTCAAAAAGAACAGTCTGGAACGAAAAAAAGAAGATGATCTGCCTGAAGATATGGATGCACTTGCACGAGTGATTGCGGACAAGAAAGCAATTGAGGAACTGGACAATCTGCATATTTCTTTAGATTAAGGATAAACTACTAAACAGTTATGGAAGGATGGAAACAACATGGATGAAGCTACACAGGCAAAATTTGACGAGAAATTAAAAGAACTCTTAGAGATTGCCAAGAAGAAAAAGAATGTTCTGGAATATCAGGAGGTCAGTGACTTTTTCAATGACATGGAACTCCAAGAGGAGCATTTTGACAAAATACTGGAGACATTGGAACAAAGTGGTGTGGATGTTCTCCGTATCGTGGAAGAGGACGATGAGGATGAAGAAATCATCCTGACCGAAGAGGATGAGGTGGATGCAGAGACAATCGACCTTTCGGTACCGGACGGTGTCAGCATAGAGGATCCGGTCAGAATGTATCTGAAGGAAATCGGTAAGGTTCCTCTATTGTCAGCGGAGGAAGAGATCGATCTTGCCAAGAAGATGGAAATGGGTGATGTTGAGGCTAAGAAGCGTCTTGCAGAAGCGAATCTTCGACTGGTTGTCAGCATTGCCAAAAGATATGTGGGCAGGGGAATGCTCTTTCTGGATCTGATTCAGGAAGGAAATCTCGGCTTGATTAAGGCTGTAGAAAAGTTTGATTACAGGAAGGGGTACAAATTCAGTACCTATGCAACCTGGTGGATACGTCAGGCGATTACACGTGCGATTGCGGATCAGGCAAGAACGATTCGTATTCCGGTGCATATGGTTGAAACCATCAATAAGCTGATACGTGTCAGCAGACAACTCTTGCAGGAACTCGGTCGTGAGCCGGTGCCGGAGGAGATTGCTGCAGAGATGGGACTGCCTGTTGAGCGAGTACGTGAGATTTTAAAGATTTCGCAGGAACCGGTATCACTTGAGACACCGATCGGAGAAGAGGAAGACAGCCACCTCGGTGATTTCATACAGGACGATAATGTGCCTGTGCCTGCAGATGCTGCGGCATTTACATTACTTAAGGAACAGCTCGTCGAGGTGCTCAGTACATTGACGGAGAGAGAGCAAAAGGTACTCAGGCTGCGATTCGGTCTGGATGACGGCAGGGCTCGTACGCTGGAAGAGGTCGGCAAGGAGTTTAATGTCACACGTGAGAGGATTCGTCAGATCGAAGCAAAGGCATTGCGCAAGCTGAGGCATCCGAGCAGGAGCCGCAAACTGAAGGATTATCTGGATTGATGCCATGACAATCGGCGACGAGGTGGAGCATGGAACTTTCGGAGAGGCTTTATAACATTACGGAAATGGTGACCCCGGGACATGTGGTTGCTGATGTGGGCTGTGATCATGGATATGTATCCATCTATCTGGTTGAAGAACAGATCATCCCGCATGCAATTGCGATGGATGTCGGCACGGGTCCGCTTAAGCGTGCAAAAGAACATATTGAAGAAGCGGGTTTGACAGAATACATAGAGACCAGACTATCAGACGGTGTGCATGCATTGCAGCCGGGAGAGGCAGATAGTCTGATTATCGCAGGTATGGGTGGACCGCTGATGCAGCGTATTATGGAAGAGGGACAGGATGTTCTTGCACAAATGAAAGAATTTATCCTGCAGCCACAGTCAGAGATTGCAGAGTTTCGTCATTTTCTTCAGAACAGCGGTTATCATATCATATCGGAATCTATGGTGTGTGAGGATGAGAAGTATTATCCGATGATGAAGGCGGTTCATGGAGAGATGTCCTATGTGAATGAAGTGGATTTTCGCTATGGCAGGATACTGCTGCATGAGGAGAATCCTGTGTTGTATCAATTTCTGAAGAAAGAGGAACGACATTATGTAAACCTGCTGGAAAGCTTGAATCTATCAGCACAAACGGAGCGAATAGATGGCCGCAGGCAGGAATTAGAACAGGAACTGTCCTATACAAGGGAGGCACTTGGCTATTTTAAGTATGGTGCGGATGGATTTGATGAGGATTATAAATTGATGTAAACGGGAAGCGAAGTATGTGCACGGAAAGCAATCCGACGGACGGAGGAATGGAATCTATGAAGTGCTATGAAGTCATGGAACGTTTAGAAGAATTGTCACCGACGATGTATGCCGAGGAGTGGGATAACGTAGGTCTTCTTGTGGGCAGGCGTGAGAAGGAAGTACGCAAGATATACGTCGCTCTGGATGCTACAGATGAAGTGATCGAAGAAGCCGTAAAGATACAGGCAGATATGCTGTTGACACATCATCCTCTTATTTTTTCACCGGTCAGCCGAATACAGTCAGATGATTATATCGGCAGACGTATCTTAAGGCTTGCAAGACATGATATTGCCTGTTATGCGATGCATACTAATTTTGATATTATGGGGATGGCGGATGCGGCAGCAGATGAGATAGGCTTGAAAAAACGTGAGGTATTGAACATTACATATGAAGATGATATTGCAAAGGAAGGCATCGGAAGAAGAGGCAAACTGCCTCACATCATGACGCTGGGCGAATGTGCAGAGCATGTCAAGCAGTGTTTTCATATTGACAGGGTCAAGGTGTTCGGAGATATGGAAGCAACGGTCGAAGATGCAGCCGTCAGCCCCGGTTCGGGCAAGTCGGTTGTGAAGGATGCGGTTGCCGCGCATGTGGATGTTCTGATTACGGGAGATATCGATCATCATACCGGCATCGATGCAAATGAGCAGGGGCTTTACATCATTGATGCGGGACATTATGGAATAGAGAAGATATTCATTGCATATATAAAGGAATATTTAAGGAGAGAACTTCCGGAGATGGTAATCTATACCCATCCGATCAGTGCACCGTTTGTCATTGTGTAAAGTGAGATGTAAGGGACTGTGTATAGACCGGAATCCGGATACTCAATATTAGAATCAGCAACGGAGGGAAAGCAACATGGGAGAAGTGTTCTATCAGGTAACAGTGGGAGAGACAAAGAAGGAGTATGCGGCAGGTACTACCTATCGTGAAATCGCTGAGGATTTTCAGAAGGACTATGATGCAAGGATCGTGCTTGCAATGGTAGATAAGAAACTCAATGAACTGCACAAGAAATTGGTCAAGGATTGTGAAATCACATTTAAGACAGTCAAGGACAGAACCGGCTATAAGACCTACAGGAGAAGCGTGTGCCTTCTGTTGGTCAAGGCAATTCATGATGTGGTCGGAGATGAAAAGTTAAAAAAGATCAAGATTGAATTTTCGGTGAGCAAGGGTTATTTTGTGAATGCATACGGAGATTTTACAATTGATCAGGAATTTCTCAATGCCGTCAAGGCAAGAATGGATGAGATGGTAGCAGCGGACATTCCGATTACCAAGCAGTCATTTGCCCTGGATGATGCAATTTCCATGTTTAGGGAACGCGGTATGAAGGATAAGGAGCGTCTGTTCCGTTATCGCAGGGCTTCCAAGGTCAATATTTATGGACTGGAGGATTTTGAGGATTATTACTATGGGTATATGCTTCCAAGTACAGGCTACATAGATGCATATGAACTGCATCTGTTTGATACGGGATTTGTAGTTCAGATGCCGGTCAGGAAGAAACCGGGCATTGTACCGCCGTTTGAACCGCAGATGAAGCTTTATCAGACGATGAAAGAGGCAACCCAGTGGGGCGATGCACTTGGGATTGATACGGTAGGAGCACTCAATGACAAGCTTTGTGAGGGCAACTTCCAAGAACTGATCCTGGTACAGGAGGCTCTGCAGGAGAGCAAGATTGCAGATATTGCAGATGATATCGTAAGACGTGGAGGCAAGAAATTTGTCATGATTGCAGGACCGTCTTCATCAGGTAAGACGACTTTTTCACACAGGCTGTCGATTCAATTGCGCGCACATGGACTGATTCCGCATCCGATTGCTGTGGATGATTATTTTGTGGACAGAGAAAAGACACCTCTTGATGAGAACGGTAATTTCAATTTTGAATGCTTGGAAGCCATTGACGTAGAGGGATTTAATAAAGATATGAGTGCACTGCTTGCAGGAGAGACGGTGGAATTGCCGAGTTTCAACTTTAAGACAGGCAAGCGTGAATATAAAGGAAACTTTAAGACATTGGGAGCTGAGGACATCCTTGTCATAGAAGGAATCCATGGCTTGAATGACAAGCTTTCTTATGCCTTGCCGGCTGAAAGCAAATATAAAATCTACATCAGTGCTTTGACGTCGCTCAATGTCGATGAACACAACCGCATTGCAACCACGGACGGAAGGCTGATCAGACGTATGGTGCGTGATGCGAGAACCAGAGGTGCTTCGGCACAGAAGACCTTATCGATGTGGCAGTCTGTCAGGAAGGGTGAGGAAGAAAATATCTTTCCGTACCAGGAATCTGCAGATGCGATGTTTAATTCTGCATTGATCTATGAATTGGCAGTACTCAAACAATATGCGGAGCCGCTTCTCTTTAGCGTGAGCAAGGATGATCCGGAATATCAGGAAGCAAAGAGGCTCTTGAAATTCCTGGAATATTTTCTGGGTGTCAGCAGTGAAGATCTGCCGAACAACTCAATTATCAGGGAGTTTGTAGGCGGCAGCTGCTTCAATGTATAACAGGGCTTGCTTGACGGTATATTCGGTTTATGGTATTTTTATTAAGGTAGTGTCAGCAGATTTTATGCTGAGATTTGTATATTTCAAAGGAGGAGATTTATTATGAAGAGATGGAACAAGGTTTTAGCACTTGTGATGGTAGCCGTAATGGCAGTTGCCATGGCAGGATGCGGTAAGAAGTCAGATAAGTATCTGATTGCAACGGATACCACGTTTGCTCCGTTTGAATTTGAGAACGAGTCGGGTGATATGGTTGGTATCGATCTGGACTTGCTCGCAGCGATTGCAGAGGATCAGGGATTTGAGTATGAATTGCAGGTACTTGGATTTTCAGCAGCGGTAACAGCTCTTGAGGCAGGACAGTGCGATGCAGTTATTGCCGGTATGAGTATTACGGATGAACGTGCAGAGAAGTATGATTTCTCAGAGCCTTATTATGATTCGGGTGTGGGAATGGGTGTCTTGACTTCTTCAAGCATTGCTTCTTATGATGATCTTGCAGGTCAGACAGTTGCAGCCAAGGTTGGTACAGAGGGATGTGCATTTGCAGAGTCTATTGCAGAGCAGTATGGTTTTGAGGTAGTACAGTACGAGGATTCCTCAAGCATGTATCAGGCAGTTCTTTCAGGCAATGCGGTTGCATGCTTTGAAGATTATCCTGTTATGGGTTATGAGATTTCCAGAGGTATGGATCTGAAGATGCCGTTACCGATGGAGGCAGGCTCACCTTATGGATTTGCGACCTTAAAGGGAGCACATCCGGAACTTGTAGAGAAGTTCAACGCAGGTCTTGCAAATCTGAAAGCCAGCGGAAAATATGATGAAATACTGAATACATATATTGCGAAGTAAACTTAATTCTTGATTTACAAGTGTATATGAAGTAAAATATTAAGGTAGCACTGAAGCTTCAGTTGCTGCCTTAATTTATTCTATGAAGGTTTGTATGACAAACTGTATGTAAAATCTATTTGAAATCGAGGTACGGCATGAAAATCATCGAACTGTTTATACAGTATTTTCCCTCTTTTATGAGCGCATTGCTCTTTACACTGGAGTTGACTGCACTGTCCCTGTTGATTGCATCGATCATCGGCATCGTGTTCGGACTGTTCAGCGTGTCGAGCAATAAGATACTGATCGGAGTTACAAGGGTCTATGTGGACATTATCAGAGGAACACCGCTGTTAGTGCAGGCATTTCTGATTTATTTCGGCATCAGTCAGGCCTTGTCTTTGAGGATTCCGGCAATGACCGCGGGTGTGATTACACTCAGCATCAATGCAGGAGCGTATATGACGGAAATCGTCAGAGGTGGTATAGAGGCTGTAGACAAAGGGCAGATGGAGGCGGCGAGAAGTCTGGGGCTTACATACGGACAGGCCATGCTGAAGGTAATTCTGCCACAGGCGCTTCGTATGATGATGCCGTCGATCATCAACCAGTTCATCATTTCTTTGAAGGATACGTCAATTCTTTCGGTCATCGGTATCAGAGAATTGACCATGAATGGCAAAATTATCATTGCGAACAATATGGAAGCGATGAGAATGTGGACCATCGTAGCAGTCTATTATCTGGTAGTGGTAACCGTCCTATCCAAGATAGCGAAGGCTTTGGAGAGGAGGATGTCTTATGGAAAATAAGGAAACTAAGATCAGTGTCAGAGGACTTGTGAAGACCTTTGGCGATTTGAAGGTGTTAAAGGGAATGGACGTAGATGTGGCAGACGGTGAGGTATTGAGCCTGATCGGTCCGTCCGGATCCGGAAAGAGTACGTTCTTACGTTGTCTGAATCGTCTTGAACGGGCAACGGCAGGAACAATTCAAGTAGATGGTGTAGATGTACTCGCTAAGAGCACGAACATCAATAAGCTGAGAGAGAATGTAGGAATGGTATTCCAACATTTTAATCTGTTTCCGCATCTGACCGTATTACAGAATGTTACGCTGGCTCCGGTACAGCTTAAGATCATGGACAAGCAGACGGCCGAAAAGCGTGGGATGGAACTGTTACAGAAGGTCGGCCTTGAGGAAAAGGCAGCAGCATATCCGGCCCAATTATCCGGAGGACAGAAGCAGAGGGTTGCCATCGCAAGAAGCCTTGCCATGAGTCCGAATATCATGCTGTTTGATGAGCCGACCTCGGCACTGGATCCGGAGATGGTAGGCGAAGTTTTAGAAGTTATGAAGCAGCTTGCGAAGGATGGTATGACTATGATCGTCGTGACACATGAGATGGGATTTGCCAGAGAGGTCTGCGACAGAGTGATCTTCATGGATGACGGATATATTGTAGAGGAAGGAACACCGGAGGACATTTTCTCACATCCGAAGGAGCAGAGGACGATCAATTTCTTGAATAAGGTATTATAAGAAGTTCTATCACATGACAGACAGAAATGATATAAAGAGATATACTCCTATTGTAGCATATCTCTTTTTTTATAGGAGAAAATGAAATATGAGTATTTTAAATGTTGAACATTTGAGCCACGGATTTGGAGATCGGGCGATTTTTCAAGATGTATCCTTTAGACTGTTGGCAGGAGAACACATCGGTCTTGTAGGCGCGAACGGAGAGGGCAAGTCTACTTTTATGGATATCATTACCGGCAAGCTGCAGCCGGACGAAGGCAAGGTGGAATGGTCTAAACGTGTACGTGCAGGCTACCTCGACCAGCACAGTGTTCTTGAAAAAGGCATGACGATTCGTGATGTCTTAAAAAGTGCATTTGCATTTTTGTACGAATGGGAAGAACAGATCAATGAGATTTATAATTCCATGGCAGATGTATCAGAGGATCAGATGACGACAATGTTGGAGGAAGCCGGCAGCTTACAGGATCTGTTGACGACACATGATTTTTATATGATCGATGCAAAGGTAGAAGAGGTAGGCAAGGCACTTGGTCTGACTGCAATCGGTCTGGACACGGATGTATCCGAACTGTCAGGTGGGCAGAGAACAAAGGTATTGCTTGCAAAGCTCTTGTTAGAGAAGCCGGATATCCTGTTGCTGGATGAGCCTACGAACTATTTGGACGAGGAACATATAGAGTGGCTGAAGCGTTATCTGCAGGAATACGAGAATGCATTTATCTTGATTTCACATGATATCCCATTTCTCAACAGTGTCATCAATCTCATTTATCATATGGAAAATCAGAAGTTGGAACGCTATGTAGGAGACTATGATAAATTTATGGAAGTGCATGAGGTCAAGAAGTCTCAACTGGAGGCGGCCTACAAAAAGCAGCAGCAGGAAATTGCCGATCTTGAGGATTTTGTGGCAAGGAATAAGGCGCGCGTTGCTACGAGGAATATGGCGATGTCCAGACAGAAGAAGCTGGATAAGATGGATGTCATTGAACTTGCAAAAGAGAAGCCGAAGCCGGAATTTCATTTTCAGACAGCAAGGACACCGGGGCGATACATATTTGAAACCAAAGATCTGGTCATTGGTTATGACAAACCATTGTCCAAGCCATTGACGCTTGCCATGGAGCGTGGAGAGAAGATTGCGATGGTCGGTGCAAACGGTATCGGTAAGACGACATTGTTACGTTCCATCCTCGGGCTGACAAAGGCACTGGAGGGCAAGGTGACACTGGGCGATTATCTGGAAATCGGTTACTTTGAACAGGAAATCAAAGAAGAAAATAAAAGAACCTGTATAGAAGAAATCTGGAGCGAGTTTCCGGCCTACTCACAGTATGAAGTGCGTTCTGCGTTGGCAAAATGCGGATTGACGACACAGCATATTGAAAGTCAGGTACGTGTGCTCAGTGGTGGGGAGCAGGCAAAGGTAAGATTATGTAAACTGATCAATCGTCAAACCAACATACTGCTATTGGATGAGCCGACCAATCATCTGGATGTGGATGCCAAGGAAGAATTGAAGCGTGCTCTGATCGAGTATAAGGGCAGTATCCTGCTGATCTGTCATGAACCGGAATTTTATCACGGTCTTGTGGATCAGGTATGGGACTGTGCAGACTGGAGTCTGCTTGTATAGAGGGCATGGCAGAAAAATTACAATATCTCGCCGTCCTTATAGGATGTGGGAGAATAGCCAAATGTCTGTTTAAAGGATTTACTGAAATGAAACGGGTCGGAATAGCCGACAGCTGCCGATACGGAAACAATCGATGAGTTAGGAACCGACAGCAGTTGTTTGGCAATGTTCATGCGATAGTTCCGAATGTATTTGGATGGAGTGGTCTCTTCATATTTGATAAAGAGCTTGGTCAGATAGGAGGGTGAAAAGCCGAATTCCTGAGCAATGGTATTGAGATCCAGCACGGATGCATAATGCGTTTGGATATGTTTTTTCACAAGAGCTACGATTTCTTCAGGTTTGTGGCTGCCTTCGGAAGCAGCATTAGAGAAATTCTGTGAGGAAGCCGTGAGCGATAATTCTATCTTTTTCAGTGCATCTGCTAATTCCTGTGGATTGACGGGCTTTAATAAATAATCGGCTGCACCATATTTGATGGCGGATTTTGCGTAGTCAAAATCTGAATAACCGGTCAAAACGACACAGCGGATATAGTTCTGTGTCTCCGAAATTTGCTTGAGCAGTTCTATTCCATCTACGATAGGCATGCGGATGTCCATGAATACGACATGGGGAGGCTGCTTTGTGATATAATTGATTGCATCCTCACCGTTTCCGAAAATCTCAATGACTTTAAAACGAGGATTTGCCTTTTCGATATTCTTTGCAATGTTCTTTGCAATCATTTTTTCATCTTCAACTACTACGACAGTGTAATCATATTGATTCATGCTTTTCCTCCATATTTTCCAACAGAGAACCTCCGATTGTTACGATGGCACCTCCGGCTGCCAGATTTCCTATGCGGAAAATGTGGTTGCCGCGATAGAGCATTTTGAAACGGATATAGATATTCATCAATCCCATTCCGTTTAACTCAAGACTGGGTAATAATGCAGTCTGATTGATAAAGTCTATCTTTTCATTCAGTGCTTTGATATCTTCTTCTGAGAATCCGATTCCGTTATCTGTGATGCAGAGTTCCCAGTATGAATGAGACATTTTTCCGGTGATGCATATGTTCCATGGCGGTTTCACCGATTTGGTGGCAAACTTAATGGAGTTTTCAACGATTAACTGCAGACACAGCTTGGGTATTTTGATATCAGCCATTTCCGACGGTATATCGATTTTATATACCAGATCATCCTCATAGCGCATCTTCATGCACTGCAGATAGTCTTCTACGTGCTGCACATCATCGGAAAGAGAAACCAGCAATTCCTTATCGGAAGATATGTATCTTAATATTCTGGAGACGGTTTGACACATATTGATAATCTCGTCATTCATATCCTCGTCTGCCATTGATTGTATGGTCGCCAGGGAATTGTATAAAAAGTGTGGATTCATCTGGGACTGCAGTGCAAGCATTCGGGACTGCATTTCCTGATTATGCAGTGATACCTCGCGTTCCATGGAAAGAATGGCTCTTTGCTGCATGTTGACGAGTGCGGAATAGAGTGCATTCAGTTCCAGAATGTGTGTATCGATGACCGAAAATGTTTCTTCCTTGCTTTTGTCGGTTTCACTCATTCGGAAAGACTGGATCTGGGAATAAATTTTTGTGATCGGGATGGTAATCACCTTTGCCACGATGATGGAAAGAAACAGTGTGAACAATGTGATGACCGCAAAAATAATCAGATTGACCTGTACAAATTGGTAAATCGGCTGCAGAAGATCATGGTTATTCACCACAATAAAGGTCGTAAATCCGGAATAATCCGATGTTGTATGGAAAATGTAGGAATCTCTTTCATATACATCCGTAGAGATACCGTCAGAGACGTTTTCGGAAGCATCTGACTGAATCCATGCATAGTATGAGGAAGCGTCGGCAGAAGACGTCTGTGGATAGACCGGTGCACCGCTTGAGTCATAAACATATATTTTCTCGCCATAGGATGTGGCCAGACCTTTGATTTTGGAAGTGAGAGAGGTGATGGAACGTTTGACCTCGATGATTCCCTGTGGAGTATTGTAAATGGAATGATATACACAGTAGAGGGACAGAAAATGAGAGCCCTCTGCGTAAGAATAGTATTTTGTCAGCCGGTCATCCGTGTTGCACAGCATGATCTTTTCATGTGGGCTGTTCTGCAGCGGTTCATACCATGGGAAAGATTCCACCGATTGTGCAGAGGTGGAATTATCGAGACCGTTTCCAAAGACACCTTTATCCAGGGAATATAGATAGAGCTGATCTACCGGTCGGTTAGGTCCGATGATGGCGGTCAGCAGATCAGTCAGGACCTTGGTGTTCTGCACATTGTCATATCCGATACTTGAGGGAGTGGCAGAGTAATCCAGATATGTCGCAAAGCGCTCCTTAACCAAATTGGAATA
>CAZWXS010000050.1:6831-15971 GCA_964638005.1 uncultured Lachnospiraceae bacterium | reverse complement strand
TAGGTAAAAAGCAAGAAGGACTCCCTACTGAGAACAGGATTTGTCAGCAGTAGGGTTCTAAATTGGAATTTAAAGACTTATTTGTACATATAAAAGAGAAAAAACAAACATACGTTCCTAAATGCGTTGACTTATTTTGTCCGAGATGGTATGCTGTATTTCACAGCAAAATTTGGTGGAGAGAATAGAAAAGATTTGTTATAAGTTATGTAATGAACAAGGAAAGGCTCAGGTGATTTTAAATGCCCTACTTAGAAAAGAAACTCGAAAAACATATAGAATTTCTTATAAAAAGATATCCTCAATTAACTAGTATTAAGGAAAGCATTATTGAAGCATATTTTATCATGGAAGAGTGCTATATAAATGATGGAAAGTTATTAGTTGCAGGAAATGGTGGTTCTGCAGCAGATGCGGAACACATTGCGGGGGAATTGATGAAGCGTTTCCAAAAATCTCGTCCGATAAAAAGAGAGTTTGCTGATAAATTGATTTGCGTGGATGAGGAAAGAGGGACAATTCTGGCAGGAAATTTGGAACAGTCATTAATGGCGATTCCGTTGGTTGCTCATGAGGCACTTACAACTGCATACATAAACGATGTGGATGGATTAGGTGTATTTGCACAGCAACTATTTGGGTTTGGAAGAAAGGGAGATGTTTTTCTGGGTATTTCTACTTCTGGGAACAGTTCAAATGTAATAAATGCAACCGTTGTTGCCAGAGCATCCGGAATTAAAGTTATAGGTTTGACAGGTGGAAACGGTGGAGAACTTGCATCGGCATCGGACGTGGCAGTAATTGTACCGGAATATGAGACATATTTAATTCAGGAATTACATTTACCAATATATCATTGTTGGTGTATGATGTTAGAAGACAGATTTTTTTGATAAGTGTTTCTGATTGTTTTTTTGTTCATCATAATCTTCAATCTGTAGCATTCATACTGCATGGTGGTTATGGTAAAAAAAATCACCCTAGCGGAAAGTCAACCATATTTGAGGGATAGACATGTCATTGAAATTATGGATAGGTGGTTCCGGTTCCGGAAAATCTCATGAGTTGTATCAATATGTTATAGAAGAGTCTCAGAAACATCCTGAGACAAATTTTATTGTCATAGTTCCGGAGCAATTTACACTGCAGACGCAGCGGGATCTTGTTATGATGCATCCGCGGAAGGGTATCATGAATATAGATGTGCTGAGTTTTGCACGTCTTGCATATCGTGTGTTTGATGAAGTAGGAGGAGATGCAGGCAAGCGCATGGTCATGGATGATATGGGTAAGAGTCTGGTACTCAGAAGGATTGCCTCGGAACATGCCGGAGAACTGAAGATTTTAGGTAAGAATCTCAAAAAACTTGGCTATATTAATGAAATCAAATCAGTTATCTCAGAATTTATGCAGTATAACATTAAGGAGCAGGAATTAAATACGCTCCTTGCATATGTCAGCAATCGCCCGATGCTGCAATATAAGTTACAGGACATCAAACTGTTATACGGTGTTTTTGAAGATTATATGAAAGAACGTTATACAACAAAAGAGGAGTTGCTGGCAACTCTATGCAGTGTGATTGATCAGTCACAGATTATTCAGAACAGTATCCTCGTTTTTGACGGTTTTACCGGATTTACTCCGATTCAGAACCAACTGTTATCAAAACTGATGACGCTGGCAAAAGGCATTCATATCACAGTGCTTCTCAGAAACGCAGAAGCAGAGATATCCGGGATTGGACAGAATCAACATAAGGAACAGGAGTTATTTTATCTGAGTTATAAAACGATAACATCTTTGACCAAACTGGCGCAGGAAACGCAGACAAGGATGGAACCACATCATATACTTCCGTCAGGACCGGTCTATCGTTTTCACGATGAAGCTGATCTGGCATATCTGGAACAGCATCTGTTTGAATCGGGTGCTGCTCCTTATAAGGAAGAACCGAGAGGAATCCATTTGTTTGAGGCTGAAAATCCACAAGAAGAATTGCGTGAAGTATGCATACAGATTGGCAGGCTCGTAAGAGAACATCATTACCGTTATGGAGAGATTGCAATCATAACGGGCGATATAGAACGCTATGCGCATGTCACAGAGCAAGAACTTGCTCGCTATGAAATACCCAATTTTATTGATCGAACCAGAGGCATACTGCTCAATCCGTTCGTGGAGTATCTCCGTGCATTGGTTGATATCTTTGTCAGAAATTATAGTTATGAAAGCATGTTTCGATATTTGAAGACTTCTCTGGTTTCATGGAGGACGGCTGAGAACGGTGTGATCAGCCTGCAGTGGGAGGACATAGATGCGCTGGAGAATTATGTATTGGCATGCGGAATCAAATCAAAAGCGCAGTGGAGTCAAATGTGGATTCGTGGATACAAAGGACTCGCGACGGAAGAGCTGCAGCATCTGGAGGAACTCCGGGCGAGGATTATGAGTCATTTGCAGCCTTTTGATGAAGAGATGCATCGTGCGGAAACGGCTGAGGGGTATACAGCTGCTATTTATCAGATGATAGCAGGAGCGGGTATTGAGCAGCAGTTACATGACATGGCCCTGCGTTTTGAACAACAGGGAGATGCAGAAACGGCAAAAGAATATAAGCAGATATATCCTTTGATTATGGGATTGTTCGATCAGATCTATTCGTTGCTTCCAAATGAAAAGATGTCCATAGGGGAGTTTGGAGAGATATTGGATGCGGGCTTTGATGAGATTCGTGTCGGAATCACACCGCCAAGTATGGATGAAGTGACAGTCGGTGATATTACAAGGACACGTCTGCGAGACATCAAGGCACTCTTTTTTGTGGGTGTCAATGATGGAATTGTTCCCAAAGGAAATGCAGTGTCAGGCATCATCTCTGATCTGGACAGGGAACTTTTGTCTGCTCAGGAAATCGAACTGGCACCCTCTGCGAGACAGCAGGCTTATATGCAGCGTATTTATCTCTATATGATTATGAGCAAGCCGACAGAGCATCTGTATCTGTCTTATGCAAAGGTGGGGACGGACGGAAAGTCCATGCACCCCTCTTATCTGATACAGACAGTAAGGAGCTTGTTTCCGAGAATGGAAACAGAGAAAGATAGAAGAACATGTGATATAGAATGCCTGATGTCAAAGCAGGCGGCTTTTGAAGATGTGGTTGCAGGAATTCGGGAATCGCACATCTTGTCACATAAATACCATACGTTGTTTAATTGGTACCTGCATGACGCTGAATACGGGAAACGTCTGAAAAGCTATGTGGATGCGGCATTTATGACAGAGAAGACTGACAGCATCAGTAAGGCCGTGGCAACGGCTCTGTATGGAAAGGTACTTGAGAACAGTGTCACAAGACTGGAGTTATATGCGGCATGTGCATACAGTCATTTCTTGCAATATGGACTGAAATTGCAGGAGAGAGAAATATATTCCTTTGAAGCAAAAGATATGGGAACGATTTTCCATGATGCGCTGCAGAGGTACGCGGAGAGTCTTGCACAGAGCGGCTATACGTGGTTTGATATTCCAAAAGAACTCTCAGATACGTTGGTGGAGCAGGCGGTGGAAAATTGCATGGGAAGGACGCAGAATGAAGTTCTCTACAGCACTGCCAGATATGAGTACATGCTGACCAGAATCAAACGGATATTGAAGCGTACGGTTATGGTACTTGGAGTTCAGATTAAGAAAGGTAAATTTGTTCCCAATCAGTTTGAGTTTGCATTTTCTTCTGAAACAAATTATCAATCTTTGAACATCAAACTTTCGGAAGAAGAAGCCTTGCACCTGAGCGGAAGAATAGACAGAATGGATACCTGTGAGGAAGAAGACAGACTATATGTGAAAGTAGTTGATTATAAATCCGGGAATAAGTCATTTGACCTTGCAGCGGTTTATCATGGTCTGCAGCTGCAGCTGGTCGTATATCTGAATGCGGCGATGGAAATGCAGCAGAAGGAACATCCGGAGAAAGAAATCGTACCGGCAGGAATCCTATACTATCACATTGATGATCCACTCATTGACAAGAAGGGTGATATGACAACGGAAGAAATCAATCAGAAGATTGTTGCCGAGTTATGCGCCAAAGGGTTGGTCAACAGCGATGAGCATGTCATACATATGATGGACAGTGAATTTGAGAGAAGTTCTGATGTTATACCTGTTGCCAAGACAGCAAGTGGCGAATTTTCGAGAAACGCATCAATTGCGAGCAGTGAACAGTTTCAAATGATTTCTGACTTTGTGAATCGGAAAATCACAGAAATGGGACAGGAAATACTTTCCGGTGAAATTGCTGTCAACCCATACGAAGACGGCAAGACATCTGCCTGTGCGTATTGTCAATATCATTCCGTATGTGGCTTTGATGACAAGGCGGCAGGTTTTTCAAAGCGTAAAGTACAGCAAATGACACAGGAGGAAGTATTGCAGGAGATGGAGAGGGCATGAACTATACAAGCGAGCAGTTACGAGTTATCACAACCAGAGACAAGGACATACTAGTATCCGCAGCGGCAGGCTCAGGCAAAACTGCCGTACTTGTTGAGCGTATCATCAGGCGAGTGTTGGACGAATCGGCTCCTGTAAATATCGATCAGTTATTGGTCATGACCTTTACCGAGGCAGCGGCAGCGGAGATGAAAGAGCGTATCGGCAATGCGATTGAAGCACGGCTCAAGGAACAGCCCTTGAATTCACATTTACAAAAACAATCGTTATTGATACATCAGGCTCCTATTACAACGATTCATGGTTTTTGCTTGAATGTCATCAGAAATCATTTTCATGAGATTGACCTGGATCCCGGATTCAGAGTGGCGGATGAGGGCGAATGCAAGCTGCTCAAAGCAGATGTGTTGGAACGGGTGCTGGAATCCGCGTACGAGCAGGCAGACGAAGATTTTCTGTTTATGGTGGAATGTTATGGTGCAAAGAAAAGTGACACTTCAGTGGAAGAATTGGTAATGGGTCTGTATAACTATGCCATGAGTTATCCATTTCCAGAGGACTGGTTGCTCAGCTGTAAAAAGACATATGAACTACAGGATGTAACGAACATAGAAGATCTTGATTGGATAACAAATGTTATAGAAGATCTGCAGCAGACGATAGCCGATGTAAGACAACAGGCACAGGCGGCACTTGAAATGTGCACAGAACCTGATGGGCCGCATGCATATGAGCAGGCTATTGCAAGTGATGTCGAAATGCTTGATGGAATGGCAGCATGTGAAACCTATTTGCAATATGCAAAAGCTCTCTCGACAGTGGCATATGAAAAGCTTGGGCGTATCAAAGCAAGCGACGGAACAGATTCCGGCAAGCAGGCAATGGTCAAGGGAATACGCGACCGATACAAGAAATTGATTGATCGTCTGCGGGAGCAGTATTTCTATGAGACACCGGAGCAGATGTTAATCGATATGCAGGGATGCAGGTGCGCTGTTTCGGCTCTGGCAGATCTGACCTGTGAGTTTGTCCGATTTTATGCGGAGGCAAAAAGAGAAAAGAATATCATAGATTTTAGTGATATGGAACATATGGCACTGCAGATACTGCTTCACAAAGATGGGGAACAAATCGTTCCAAGCAGAACGGCGATGGAATATCGTGATTATTATGAGGAGATCCTGGTAGATGAGTATCAGGACAGCAATCTGGTGCAGGAGTATCTGATCAGGAGCATCAGTAAAGAATCAGCAGATGCACGCAATGTGTTTATGGTGGGTGATGTTAAGCAGAGTATTTATCGATTCCGCCTTGCGCGTCCTGAACTGTTTATGGAGAAGTACCATGCTTATCCGGTACTATCGGGGGACGGTGCAGCACGAGAGAGGCAGGATTTGAAGGCAGCCAATGAAGTTCAGGAAGAACAGGGCGAACAGAAAGAAAGAATAGATTTGCATAAGAATTTTCGAAGCAGGAAGAATGTACTTGATACTGTAAATTTGACTTTTTCACAGATTATGAGAAAAGAAATCGGCGGCATTGATTATGATGATGCGGCGGCACTGCATTATGGAGCAGACTATCCCGAAGACGAATGTGAAGCCGCAGGACGAACAAAGAGCACAGAAAGTACAACGTGCCCTGTCTCTCCGACTACGGAGCTTCTTTTGATACAAATGAAACCGCAGAAACTACAGCATGGCGAACAGAAAGAACCGGATGAATCTCAGAGGCAGACGGCGTCTGTCACAGATGATTTGCCGGATGCCAAGGAGGCTGAGGCAAGAGTGATTGCCGGGCGTATTGCTGAACTGGTGTGTTCTGGACAGGTATGGGATAAGCATGAAAAGGCATATCGTCGAGTTCGTTATAGTGATATTGTGATCTTGCTGCGTACCAATCGAAATTATGATGAAATATACAACCGGGTTCTGCAGGAAGCGGGGATTCCCACGCACATTGCCTCCAAGACAGGCTATTTTACGACCACAGAGGTAGAGACGCTGCTTCAGTTTTTAAGGATACTGGATAATCCGTTACAGGATATACCGCTGGCGGCAGTCATGAAATCTATGTTTGGCAATTTCACGGATGAAGAGCTGGCAATCATACGCGCTTCAAGAAAAAAACGGCTGTTATTCCATGCAACAACGGAATTTGCGGAGCAGTCTTCCATGCCCGAACTTCAGGTTAAGACACATAATTTTCTGGAATCTATTCAATACTACAGAAGCAAAATACCATACACTTCCGTATACTATCTCCTATATGAGATAGTAAATAGAACAGGCTACTTAAGCTATGTATCCGCCTTGCCGCGCGGTGGACAACGGAGAGCCAATGTCAATATGCTTCTTACCAAGGCAGACGATTATGGTAAGACCAGTTATAAAGGACTGTTTCATTTTATCAGATATATAGAATATCTCAGGAAATATGATGTAGACTATGGAGAAGTGAATCTGGCAAGCGAGAATGACAATACAGTCAGGATCATGAGTATTCACAAGAGCAAAGGCTTAGAATTTCCAATCTGTATTCTTGCTGCAATGAACAAGAAAATCAACTTTCAGGATGCCAATCAGGCGGTGGTGACGGATATAGACTATGGAATCGGAGTTAACAGCATCGATCCGGTACGCCGACTCAGGGTTCCGACTCTGCTCAAAAAGGTCATGCAGAAGAAGAGCCGGATAGAGACACTGTCAGAGGAACTGCGTATTTTGTATGTTGCGATGACACGCGCAGAGGAGAAATTGATCCTGACGGCCGCAGTTGATGATATTGAGAAGCGACTGCAGAGCAGTTCAATTGCATTGTACAATATCGGTCGCAGCCTCCCGATCACCTTGATTTCATCTTTCACAAGTTATCTGGATATGATTTTATATGCGTGGATCAGGCACAAAGCTGCAGCGGAGTTATTAGAAAGCTATGGATTGGAATATGTACAGCCACAACACGGTAATGTAACGGATATGTGCGCGGATATTCAGATAAAGGTTCTCGGGATTGAGGATCTTGTATTACATGAAATGAAAGAGCAGCTCAGCAGTGAAGAAGAAAAAAAACAATTGTTATCAAATGCAAATACCATACTGCAGGAGGAGCAAATCATATCAGAACGCTTTTCTTATCGGTATCCGTATGAATCATCTGCGCAGATTCGCATGAAGGTATCTGTATCAGAGCTGAAGAAGCAGCATATGGAAGAAACAATGGCGGAGGGTGAGGAATTATTTCCGACTGAGGAAGTCATACCCTGCATTCCGTTGTTCATCAGTAAAAGGGAAGAGGTGTCTGCTGTCCAGCGAGGAACTGCTTACCATAAGCTTTTAGAAATGTTGGACTACAGCATTGGTGCAGATCGGCAATCGGTATCGACCAAAGAGTTAATGCAGCATTTTGCCCAACTGTGTAAGCAGGGTCATATCAGTGAAGAATTCTTTGCTGTAATCCGTCCGGAAGATATGGAATGCTTTCGGAATTCATCAATTGCACAGCGGATGGGTGCAGCCTTTGCAAGACAGGAGCTGTATCGTGAGCAGCCCTTCGTTTTGGGTGTGGATGCAGAACAGGTATATCCGGGCATGATTCCCGGTGAGACTGTGCTTGTTCAGGGAATCATAGATGCTTATTTTGAGGAAGACGGAGAACTGGTTGTAGTCGATTATAAGACGGACCGCGTACAGACAGGAGAAGAGTTGATCAAACGCTACAAAACACAGTTGGATTATTATGCACAGGCTCTTGAACAGTTGACCGGAAAGCATGTGAAAGAAGAGACCATATATTCGTTTGCACTCGGAAGAGAAATCAATCTTGTAAAAATGTCATAAATAAAGTATGATTATGGTTACGGTGGAGGATACAGGATGAGATACAGATTCGGATTAAAAGAACTGTTTTTTGTATTGATAGGAACCGGCTTGACGGCCATACTTGGTAACGTCAATGTAGGCTTTACGGTGAATTCCTGCAGAGTGATTCAGCCGGAGGCGATTGTTACAGCGACTTTTGCCATGCTGAGCGGACCGATTGTCGGTGGTCTGGTTGGTTTTTTGGGATATATCATGTCAAAGCTTTTGTCGGGACAGGTCTATTTTCTGGGTTGGGCGATTGCAAATATGATCGTCGGAATCGGAATCGGTATATATGCAGAGGGATACGGTCTGCGAGAAGGATGTTTCAAGGGCGGCAAGGTCGCTTTGTTTAATATGATTCAATTGATTGCAAACGGAGGCGCTTTCCTGCTGCTGTATCCGTTAGCGGAGATGTTCATGCACGGAACTTTGATCAGGACGGCTCTGCAGACGGGAATTGCTCTGTTTATCATCAACAGTTTGATAATCGGATTCGCAGCGAGTCTGCTTGGCTTGTTGTATAGTGCTATGATGCATGTGAAGAAGAAAGATGTAAAAAAACAAAAAGATAGTACCGACTTACTCAAAGAGCAACGTCGTGTGCCAATGGAGAAGTAAGGGAGCCGAATTTATGGATAGGACAACGGGGATACTGCTTGAAGGAGGAGCACTTCGTTCTGTATTTACCGCAGGAGTACTGGATTATTTTATGGATCAGAATTTTTATGTACCCAATGTAGTGGCTGTTTCGGCAGGGGCTTATGCGGGAATGAACTATGTTGCAAAACAGCGGGGCAGGACGGCAGAGACGAATATAGA
>CAZWXS010000050.1:0-6731 GCA_964638005.1 uncultured Lachnospiraceae bacterium | reverse complement strand
CGGGAATGAACTATGTTGCAAAACAGCGGGGCAGGACGGCAGAGACGAATATAGACACCCTGCGTAAGGAAAAATATCTGGGACTTGGAACCTTTTTCAAGACAGGCGAGCTGTTTGATATGGAGTTATTGTTTGACAAACTGCCAAATGGGGAGCAGCCGTTTGATTATGACACATTTATGAATTCTGACCAGCATTTTCTGATGAGTACGGTCAACTGTAACACAGGATTGCCGGTATATTACGATCAGTTTCGGGACAAACAGCAATTGATGCGGATTGCCAGGGCCAGCAACAGTCTTCCTTTTATTTCAAAGAAAGTGAATATTGACGGCATTCCGATGCTTGACGGAGGCATGTACGATGCCATACCGATTGACAAGGCACTGGAGGAAGGGCTGAAGAAGGTTATTGTCATATATACGCGGCTGGGAGATTACCGTAAGGTTAAACGGCATTTGTATATGTTCTTGTTGCGTATTATATACAGGAAGTATCCAAAATTCATCAAAATGGTGGAGAGCAGACCGAAGCGCTATAACGACGCAATCGATACGATCAGCCGCTTGGAGCGTGAAGGAAAGGCATTTGTCATTCGTCCCAAGGTAAAGCCTGTCAGGAACAATGAAGCCAATCCGGATAAGCTGAGGGCATTTTACCAACATGGCTATGATTGTGCAAAGGAATGCTTTGCTGCTTTGAAGAAATTCGTAGAAGAATAATACAAATATGTCATATTTACCAAAAACACAAATTCTTGTAAAAAAGTAATGCAAAGAGTATACATCTTGTGGTATACTACGCAGTAGGAACGTAACAGGCAGAGCGTGGTCAAAGGTTCTGCTCAAAGAATGCCAAGAGATTGTAAGTAAGGTAGGATGCACATATGGATTTTAATAATAAGAAAAAAAAGAGAAGAACAAGATCCGTGCAGGATATGTACGGTATCGGAATTGAGACACGGCCGTCACAGAAGAGTGCTGGTGGTGTCAGAACTATGAGCTACAGCAATTATACCTATAAGGGTGATGATATCCTGCCGGAGGGCGGACTCGGGCTGTTTGCGTTTGGAGGTCTTCTTACGTTGGCAATCATCGTATCCTGTGTATTCTATATGCTGAATGTTAATAAGGAGCCTTTTGTATATCCTACGGGAGTGGTTACTATTAACGGAGTGTTAACAGATATCTATGCGGCGGGTTCGGCTGCAGCGTCTTCTCTTACTGCTACAGATGTGACGGGAACAACTACAATGCCGGACGGTACTGTCGATGCAAGTGCAACAGATCCGGCGGCGGGTACGGTTGTGGGGACAGGCGATGTAACTGCGTTGACCGGTACGACCTCTACATATCCCGAAGCAACTTCCCATGCGGAACTGTTGACACAGATTGATAATGCACTTTCCCTCGGTGACAAGGCATTTATTACGAATAAATTGCTGTGCAGAGATACGAGCGGAAACTATATCGGATATTCCGTGGAGGCAATAGATGCTTTTGTAACATATATGTCAGCCAATGCAGATAAGAGAAGTACATTTATCACATCAGTAGCTGACGAGGCGACTTATTCTACGGTAACACAGGATGTATATTATTTGACTTTGCCAAAGATTTCCGTGAGTGCAGATATTGGATATCCGGATACAACAGTTTCTTTGACTACCTTTGCAGATGCGGTTGCCGATGGCACGACACCGATTGAATTTGGACCGTTACTTCCGATGAATTATACATTTACAATTACCAATACAGCCTTGTGGGCGAATCCGACTTCAAAGGATATCGAGGTCAAATTAAGCGATACGGTGATTCCGATTGTTATTAAAGAGCAAGAGTAGAGATGAATCAAAAGCGGGCACAATTCAATAAAAAAACAGAAAATAGAATCAAATACGAATTATAGTCAAACAATCAGACAACTTCAAAAAAATAGGTATTTACAAACGAAAAAAAATGTTGTATAGTAATCGCAGTTAAAGCGTAAATGCCAATGAGGGCAAACATCAGTTGATGTTTGTCCATTTTTATTTCTGAAAGGTTGTGGTGGAATGTTTGATGTAAAACAAAAATATCCGAAAGGTGCGTTATATTCGCCTTCCTTTGAGCATGACAACTGCGGCATCGGTGCTGTCGTCAACATCAAAGGTGTCAAGAGCCGAGAAACGGTTGAGAACGCACTGAAAATTGTAGAAAACTTAGAGCATAGAGCCGGCAAAGACGCCGAGGGTAAAACAGGAGACGGAGTAGGAATATTGTTGCAGATATCCCATAAATTCTTCCGCAACACTGTGAAACCCCTCGGTATTTTTTTACCCAAAGAACGGGAATATGGAGTCGGAATGTTTTTCTTTCCGCAAGATGAACTACAGAGAAATCAGGCCAAGAAGATGTTCGAGATTATTGTAGAAAAGGAAGGCATGGAATTTTTGGGGTGGAGAGATGTACCGACGGTTCCGGGCGTACTTGGTCATAAGGCCGTGGAATGCATGCCTTATATCATGCAGGGTTTTGTCAAGAAGCCGGCAAATATAGAAGCAGGGCTTGATTTTGACCGCAAACTGTACATCGTCAGACGTGTCTTTGAGCAAAGCTCAGACAATACTTATGTGGTATCCTGTTCCAGCAGGACGATTGTCTATAAGGGTATGTTCTTAGTAGGACAGCTCCGTACATTTTATAGTGACTTGCAGAGTGATGACTACGAATCGGCAATTGCCATTGTACATTCCAGATTTTCAACAAATACGAATCCAAGCTGGGAGAGAGCACATCCGAACAGATTCATCGTCCACAATGGTGAAATCAATACCATTCGCGGCAATGCGGACAAGATGCTTGCAAGAGAAGAGACTATGGAGTCTGAGTACCTAAAAGGCGAGCTATATAAGGTACTGCCTGCAATCAATGCAACGGGTTCTGATTCGGCAATGTTGGATAATACCTTGGAATTCCTTGTCATGAGCGGTATGGATCTGCCGTTGGCAGTTATGATTACGATACCGGAGCCGTGGACGAACAATAAGACGATGTCCAGATCTAAAAAGGACTTCTATCAATATTATGCAACGATGATGGAACCGTGGGACGGACCTGCATCAATCCTGTTCTGTGATGGTGATGTCATGGGTGCGGTGCTTGACAGAAACGGGCTGCGTCCTTCACGTTATTACATTACGGATGATGATCAGCTGATCCTATCCTCAGAGGTCGGCGTGCTGGACATTGATCCATATAAGATCGTCAAGAAGGAAAGACTGCGTCCGGGCAAAATGTTGCTTGTGGATACCAAGAAGGGCATGGTCATCGATGATGAGCATTTGAAAGAGATGTATGCCTCCAAACAGCCATATGGTGAATGGCTGGACAGCAATCTGATCAAATTGAAGGATTTGAAGATCCCGAATGAAAAGGTGCCGGAGTTTTCCTATAAGGAACGTCAGCGTATGCAGAAGGCATTCGGCTATTCCTATGAGGATTACAAGACCAGCATCCTGCCGATGGCAAAGGACGGTGCAGAGGCGATTGCAGCAATGGGTGTCGATACCCCGCTTGCGGTGCTTTCGGATCATCCGCAGCCCTTGTTTCACTATTTTAAACAGCTCTTTGCACAGGTTACCAATCCGCCCATCGATGCGATTCGTGAGGAAATCGTGACCTCAACGACTGTATACATTGGTGAAGACGGTAACCTTTTAGAGGAAAGTGCGGAAAACTGCAGGGTACTCAAGGTCAATAATCCGATTTTGACGAATACGGATTTATTGAAGATTAAAAATATGAAGGCAGATGGATTCCATGTAGAAGTCGTACCCATCCTTTATTATAAGAATACGAGCCTGGAGAAGGCGATGGAGCGTCTGTTTGTGGAAGTAGACAGGGCGTACCGTGAAGGTGCTAATATCCTAATCTTATCAGACAGAGGTGTTGACGAGAATCATGTTGCAATCCCGTCACTTCTTGCAGTATCTGCTTTGCAGCAGCATCTGGTCAAGACAAAGAAGCGCACGAGCGTAGCAATGATCTTGGAATCAGGTGAGCCGCGTGAGGTGCATGACTTTGCAACACTGCTTGGCTACGGAGCCTGTGCGGTCAATCCGTATATGGCACATGAGACGGTCAAGGAACTCATTGAGAACAACATGCTGGATAAGGATTACTATGCAGCGGTAGAGGACTATAACTATGCAGTACTGCATGGCATTGTAAAGATTGCATCCAAGATGGGCGTATCTACGATCCAGTCCTACCAGGGGTCTCAGATCTTTGAGGCAATCGGCATCAATCAGGATGTTATCGGTAAATACTTCACAAACACGGTCTGTCGTGTCGGAGGACTCAGCCTGAAAGACATCGAGAAACAGGTAGATGAGTTGCATTCCAAGGCATTTGATCCATTGGGATTGGAGACGAACCTAACGCTGGACAGCCCGGGCATGCACAAAATGCGCAGCGGTGCAGAAGAGCATTTGTATAATCCTGCAACGATCCACCTGCTGCAGGAAGCAACAAAGCATGGCGATTACAATTTATTTAAACAATATACAGCACTGGTAAATGATGAAAACAGCATTCAGAACCTGCGCGGTCTGATGGATTTTGTTTATCCCGAACAAGGCATAGATATCAAAGATGTTGAAAGCGTGGAGTCCATCGTGACCAGATTCAAGACAGGTGCGATGTCATACGGCTCCATCTCTCAAGAAGCACATGAAACCATGGCAATTGCGATGAACCGGATTCATGGCAAATCAAACTCCGGTGAAGGCGGAGAAGACTTGGAGCGCCTGGAGGTTGGCGAAGACGGACTGGATCGCTGCTCGGCAATCAAGCAGGTCGCATCGGGACGTTTCGGTGTGACAAGCCGTTATCTGGTCAGTGCAAAAGAGATACAGATCAAGATGGCACAGGGTGCAAAGCCGGGAGAAGGCGGACATTTGCCGGGCAAGAAGGTTTATCCCTGGATTGCCAAGACCAGACATTCCACACCGGGTGTGGGTTTGATTTCACCGCCGCCGCACCATGACATTTATTCGATAGAAGATCTGGCACAGTTGATTTATGATCTTAAAAATGCAAACAAGCGGGCACGCATTTCGGTGAAACTCGTGTCGGAAGCAGGTGTCGGAACGGTTGCGGCAGGCGTCGCCAAAGCGGGTGCACAGGTTATTCTGGTATCAGGCTATGACGGAGGCACGGGAGCAGCCCCGAAGACATCCATCCACAATGCAGGCCTTCCGTGGGAGCTTGGACTGGCTGAGACGCATCAGACCTTGATCCAGAACGGTCTTCGTAACAAGGTCAGGATCGAGACTGACGGAAAGCTGATGAGCGGACGTGATGTTGCGGTTGCAGCTATCTTAGGCGCGGAGGAATTTGGATTTGCGACAGCACCGCTCGTAACAATGGGCTGTGTCATGATGCGTGTATGCAATCTGGATACCTGTCCGGTCGGTGTTGCAACGCAGAATCCGGAGCTGAGAAAGAGATTTAAAGGGAAACCGGAATACGTCATTAATTTTATGTATTTCATTGCGCAGGAACTGCGGGAATATATGGTCAAGTTAGGTGTGAAGACAGTAGATGAATTGGTCGGCAGGACAGATTTGCTGAAGGCAAAGGAAGGACTTGCAGGACGTGCCGGACACATCGACCTAAGCAGGATCCTGGGTGAGTCGGAAGAACACCGGACAGGCAGTACAGCGGACGGTTCATCACTTCATGTCACATTTGACCCGAAGCAGGTATATGATTTCGGGTTGGAAAAGACATTGGATGAAAGAGTGCTGCTGAAGAAATTCGGTGGGGCACTGGAGGAAAAGAAGAAAAAAGGTGTCGAAATCGAGGTTGGTAATACCGACAGGACATTCGGCACGATACTTGGCTCGGAAATCACACGTATCTGCGGTGACAATCTGCCGGACGATACTTACACGGTCAAATGTACAGGTGCAGGCGGACAGAGCTTTGGTGCCTTTATCCCGAAAGGGCTGACATTGGAACTCATCGGAGACAGCAATGACTATTTCGGAAAAGGCCTTTCGGGTGGCAAGCTGATCGTATATCCGCCAAAGGGCATCCGCTTCAAAGAGGATGAGAATATCATCATCGGCAATGTGGCACTTTACGGAGCAACCAGCGGTTCGGCATATATTGCAGGTGTGGCAGGAGAACGCTTCTGTGTCAGAAATTCAGGTGCAACGGCAGTCGTTGAGGGCGTCGGCGATCATGGATGCGAGTATATGACAGGTGGCCGCGTGGTCGTGCTCGGTGCGACAGGAAAGAACTTTGCGGCCGGCATGAGCGGCGGTATTGCTTATGTGCTGGATGAAAAATCAGATCTCTATATGAAGGTCAATAAAGAAATGGTATCCTCGAGCGAGGTATCGGAGAAATACGATGTGCTTGAACTCAAGCAGATGATCATGGATTTTGTGGCTAGCACGAATTCGGAAAAGGGCAAACAAATATTGGAACACTTTGACGAATATTTGCCACATTTTAAGAAAATCATGCCGCATGATTACAACCGTATGCTGCAGACCATCGTACAGATGGAGGAAAAGGGCATGTCCAGTGAACAAGCGCAGATAGAAGCATTTTATGCGATTACGGGTACCGGTGAGGAACACGATTTGCAGACCGCAGACCGCAATACGCGTGAGATCATCAGGCGCAGGAATCGAAGAGAATAGGAAGGAGGGAACCAAAATGGGAAAAGCAACAGGA
>CAZWXS010000049.1:0-16228 GCA_964638005.1 uncultured Lachnospiraceae bacterium | reverse complement strand
TATTCTTAAATGTGCTTACAATTGTGTTAATTCAGGACGCAATTCTGACATTTAATGTTATTTTTGCATGAAAAAAAAGCGCCTAAACCATCCTGTGATTTAGACGCCGTTATGAAATCTATATTGTCTGACTACTTTGCAAGATACATTTCAAGTCCTGTCAGCAGAGACGGAACCCACACCGTATAATGTTCCTTACCCTCATAAGATTCATAGACCAGATTCAGACTTGGACAGTTCCTTTCCTGCATCCGCTTTACAAATCTTTCGTTCGGTCGAATCATATACGGAACTTCCTCATCTGCACCGACCGTCATATAGACATTCGCCTTCAGGTCATCATGATTTTCAAAATATTTCGTTTCAAAATCTTTGATTCCCTTACCGTTCGACTCATTTGTAAGTACCGCACTGGCCAAAACATAATTCTTGAACACATCCTGAGTGATATCTCCGCTCCGGAACAGACTATACAGCATAAAATACCCGCCATTGGATGCGCCGCAGAATGTTCTGTCCGATGCATCAATATTGTAGTTACCCTCTGCATATGGTAATACGCCTGTAATAATCAAGTTCAGGAACTTATCCGGCTCCTCTACCAGATCACGCATACGGATTACATCAAAATCATAATCATCCGGATAACCGATACCGACCAATATGAACTCCTTAGTCTTTCCTAATTCATACAGTTCCTTAATCTTACCATAATTCTCACGCCGCCAATAACAGTCCGTCAGATATACGACCGGATAAGAAATCGTCTCGTCATAATCATCCGGCAGCATCACATCAATGACAAATGTATCATCAATGTTGTCAGGATACACTGTCGTCTGGGTCCATAAGCCCTTGTCCACAGTCTCGCCGATTTCCAGCTTTACTTCCTCTGCAGCCGCACCTTCGGTCTCTGCTGCTTCTTTTGTCTCTGCTGCTTCTTTTGTATCTGTAACTTCTTCTGTATCTACGGCTTCTTTTTCATCTGTAACTTCTTCCGTACCCGCTCCGTCTGCCGCTTCCTCCTGTACCTCACCCGAATCAACAGTTTCCGTCGCACTTCCTGTCCCACATGCTGTAAGTCCCATGAGTGCTGCCCCAAGCAAAGCTGCACAGACAACCTTGTTCACTAAATAATTCTTTCTCATATGTACACCATCCTTAAACGTTTACTATGAGATAGAATATATCATTTTTCAGAGCCAAATAAAAGTGATAAATGTAACCTTTTTAATGATAAAACTCACTCTGTAACCTGTCCTGTATTGGCTTCCATAATCGACCTCGACAGTATCCTCTCGATAGTCCCGATCTGTGGCGGAATCATCAGCACATCCCTAATCCTGAGATCCAGCGTTTCCCGCAAATGCTTCATATCACCCTCCTTGCATATTGCAAGAATCAACAGCTTCCCGTTTTCGCTCTTTTGCAGGATATACTGATACATCACATCTAACTGCTCCGGTACAGATTCCCGCATATCAATGCATACAATACGGATGCGATTTTCATACTTCTCAAATGTCTTCTTAAGTTCCTTTTCACTTGAAATCTTAAGAAAGCCTGCACCCTCTCCGTAGGCAAGTGCAATTGTAGAATACACCTGCTTGTCTTTGCTACATACCAGTACGATCGGCTGCCCATCATCCGAAACAGGCGGTATCGTCTCACCGTGTACCACCACTCTTCCCTTACCCGTATTCTTCGCTTCATAGAGTGCTTTATCCGCACGCGAGAATAATAGGCTTAAGGTATCCTTTTTCTCCGAAAAAGCCAGCCCAACACTGATACTGATGTTGATATTGAATTGTTTAACGCAGCTGAACAATACATTTTTGATGATTTCAATCCCCTTGATCTTGGCTATTTCCTGACTCTGTATCTTCGTCATCAGCACGACAAACTCATCACCGCCGAATCGTCCGATCAAATCAGTCTTTCTAAATGCATTGGTCAATTCATCTGCCACGCAGCAGATAACCTTGTCACCGGTCAGATGTCCGTACTGGTCATTGACCTTCTTGAAATCATCAATATCAATCATAAATAATGCCTGCTTCTCTTGTGAAAACGTCTCAATGATTCTAGCCGAAAGATCACTGAAGGCAACCTTGTTTAACAGCGATGTCGCAGCATCCAGTTCCGGCTTCTGCTTATACTTCTGTTCTATAATATCAAATATGGATGTACGGCAGCTGATTTCCATGACATGGTTGACACGTGCCATGACAACAGCCTTGGCAAATGGTTTTGAAATGTAATCATACGCACCTTCATAAAAGGCCTCCAGCTGATCTGCATCTGCATCACTGGTAGTGATCATAATCTGTGGAATCACCTTTAGCAAAGGATCCTGTTTGCAATATCGCAAAAATTCCATACCGCTCATACCCGGCATAAAGTTATCGATCAGAATCAATTTCACCTGATTCATATTCTTTTGCAAATATGCAAGTCCCTCCTCTGCACTTTCACATAAATGGACATGATACAGTTCCTGAAAGATCTCCTTCAGAATCTCGCGACTCATCTCATCATCGTCGATCGCAAGTATCGTCATATTATACTTCGGCTGAACCTCATCTGACATCATGTTTTCCTGTTCCGTCGGTTCCGTCGTACGATATATATACTTTTTCTCATACTCCTCCTGCGACAATGCCTCAGAGAAATAATGTCCCTGTACACATCCACAGCCGGCCCCCTGCAAGAAATCTCTCTGCCTTCTGGTCTCCACTCCCTCTGCGATTACAGACATACCGAGCCAGCTTGCCATCTTGATGACAGATACCAATATGATTTCATCATTTTCTGTCCGATCCTTAATAGGCAAGAACTTCATATCCAGTTTCAGTGCATCTATCTCTATCCGCTTAAGCGTATTGAGCGAAGAATAACCGCTTCCGAAGTCATCCATGATAATGCTGAAGCCAATATCGTGCAGCGATTGTATAACATGTGCAGTCATCTCCGGATCACTCATATAAGCAGTCTCTGTAATCTCCAACTGCAAGAAAGACGGTGATATCCCATACTTAGAGATCAGTCCGACCAAGAACCCAACCAGCTGTGCATTCATCAACGAATGCTGCGATACATTTACCGAAATCGGATACGGCAGTCTGCCTGCGACAAACCAGTCATGGATGATTTGACAGGTCTTTTCCCACACATAATAATCAAGTTTTGAGATCAGCCCTTCCCGCTCAAATACCGTTATGAAATCATCCGGCTGAACAAGTCCCTTCTTCGGATGCTGCCATCGCACCAATGCTTCGGCACCACAGACCTCCTCTGTCGTCAGATTGAATTTCGGCTGTAGCCAGACAGCAAATTGCTCCTCCATCAGTCCCGTTTCCAGTTCACTTGTTGAAAATTCGTCTTCTCCTTGTAAAATCATCTTTTCTTTTTCCATAAGATTCCCTCGCTCTAATCAGTCATGAATGTATTTCATTCTCCCTCGGTGTCACATAATACTTCTTTAACAATCCAAACAGGATCTGCGGCTCTATGGGTTTTGATATGTAATTGCTCATTCCCGCATCTTTCGCAGTCTGCTCGTCTTCACTGAATGCATCGGCCGTCATCGCGATAATCGGTATGCTCTTGGCGTCCTTGCGTCCGGTTGTCCTGATGGCCTTAGCTGCCTCCAATCCGTTCATGACAGGCATCCGGATGTCCATCAGGATCACATCATAATATCCCTCCGCAGACGCTTGAAATCTCTCCAGTGCCTTCTTTCCGTTGTCCTCCGCATCTACGATGCATCCCTGCTTTTCAAGCAGCACCATTGCAATTTCCGTATTGATGATATTGTCTTCTCCAAGCAGGATATGCATACCCTGAAGCGACTGTTCATGTATCTTTTTGGTCTCCAAAATTGCCGCCTCATCTCGCACAATTTCGAGCGGAATATCCACAACAAAGGTCGTCCCTTTACCCGATTCGCTCTCAACGGATATCTTTCCCTTCATGAGATTGACCAGTTCCTTGACAATCGCAAGCCCCAGTCCCGTTCCTTTATTATTTTCGGATATATCCTTCCTGAATTCCTGTTTAAAACTCTCAAATGCATGCGGTAAAAATTCGGAACTCATTCCGATACCGTTATCCTTAACCACAAAACGCTTGACCGCCACGTCATCCGACACATTGGGCCACGATTCCTTCGGCGCATCATCAACAAGCAGCTCTACCCTGCCGTTTTGCGGCGTAAACTTCACCGCATTTGATAAGAGATTGATAAAGATCTGATTAAAGCGGATCTTATCCACCATGATTGTATAAATTTCTGTATTGCTACAATCTATATGAAATGTGATTTTCTTATTTCTGCAATGTTCTCCGATGACGTTCTCAATTGTCTTGGTAAACTCTTCAAACGAATACGGCTCAGGATTCAAGGTTACCTTTTTCTGTTCAATCTTCGACATATCAAGAACATCGTTGATGATGCCCAACAGATAATCGCCCGAAACATGTATTTTATCCAGATAATCTCTGAGTTGTTCTTCCGTCGCCTGATCCGTAATCTCTTCATTAGAAAATGCCAAAACAGCATTTAGCGGAGTCCTCATATCATGACTCATATTGGAAAGAAAATCACTCTTTGCATGATTGGCTTCATTTGCCTCTTTGACCGCCCGCTGGAGAATCCTTTTCTGATGCTGCTCTTCTTCATACAAATCGGTAATATCTTGACGGATCAGTACGATTTCCCTCTGTGAATCATCCAGATAATATGCCCTTGTTGTCTTTCGGCAGATATTGTCCTGCTCCTTCACGCGATAGTTGATCCTGCATATCTTTTCTTTTGCAAGTGCCTGAAGCAGTCCTTCCAGACAAAAGAAACGATTACACTCTCCTACATCCTTTTCCAAAACCATAGTCTGATTCAATTGCCGGAATGTCTCAGCAAAATCAAACGTCTGATTCAGAGAAATACTGCTGAGATTATGATTGGCATGCACAAGATGTGCCGTACCATCCGACACCTGCAAAATCACAACAGATTCTATTTCCTCATTCATAATGGTTTCAATGGCAATCTGATTCTTCTTCTCACGGTCAATGTCTCGCACATATATGAGTGCCACCAGTTCCTCTGTATCAGGCCTCCTCACGATGGTAACATTCGTTTTCACCCAGCACATTCCCCGTCCCGGAAGATTGCGACGGTACTCAATTTCAATCTGATTCTCATCTCGTTCATATGCTTCTAACAAGCCCTCGGAGAATAAAGTTCTTTCCACCAGACTTTTGTCCTCCTCCGCAATATTCTCCAGAATTTCCGCGCGGATCCTGACATTGATTGGTATTGCAGAGCGCATGCTCGGAATATCTGTATATTTAGACAGAAATTCTTCAATGATTCCTGATGTAATATTAAGTTCATAATAGATAATAGAGTCATTGATCAGTTCATGACGCAGCTGCAGTTCGTGTTCATAACGCCGCTTTGTCTCCTCTGCATGCATACGGCTCTCTTCTTCTGCAACCTTTTGTTCCGTAATGTCCTCCATCATAGCGTAGAGCAGATATCTGTCATCAGCACGTGCGATAACCCGTATCGTAGAGCGAACATAGGTCGGCTGACCATTCTCCCGCAGTCCCTCCAGCTTGATCTCATCCGACACTTCGCAGTTAGTTGCAATCGCCTTCCGAACAACCTCCTTCGTCCGATCTCTGTAGTCTCCATCGGTGTAATCCTGCCAATCGACCTGTAATGCCTCTTCTACGGACATATTCTCTCCGCCAAGCACTTTTGCGTATTTGTCATTGATACGCAGCATCTCAATCTTTCCCTGATTATATTCAAATACGCTGGCACCACCGACAAAGCTGTTGAAAATCAATGTTTCTATGGATTTCGGATCCCAGAAAGTATTGTTATCCAGATTCTCAACTGTCTCAAGAGACAGCATTTTGTCTTCCTTTCCCTCATTCATCAAAAGATTCTCATAATCTTCCAGCAGCATGGGTTTCGCATACAGATATCCCTGCACATAGATACAACCGATGGATTTCAGGAAATCAGCCTGCTCAATTGTCTCGACTCCCTCTGCAATTACAGACATGCCAAGCCATCTCGTCATCCTGACAATAGACTCCAGAATGTTGCCGCCTCGTCCGGTCTGACCATCGCCCTCCAGGAAACGCATATCCAGCTTTACAACATCCGCCGGGACATCCTTGAGTGTATTCAGAGACGAATATCCGCTTCCAAAATCATCAATCTCCATTGTAAAGCCCAACCTCTGAAATTCCCTGACCACATAGATGATCCTGTCACTTGACTGTGAGAATACAGACTCCGTAATCTCGAGACGCAGCATAGACACCGGAATATCATATCGACTCACCAGTCCACTGATGACCTCGATCAAATCATCCCTATGTATATCATATCTGGAGATGTTCACGGATATCGGGAGTAGTTCAAAACCTGCCTCTGTCCAGTGCTTCAATGCAATACAAGTCTGTTCCCAGACATACTTGTCCATCTCATATATGAATCCGTTCTTTTCAAAAATCGGAATAAAAATCCCCGGAGAGATCAGTCCCCTGTCCGGATGACGCCAGCGCACCAGTGCTTCTGCCCCGACCAATGCCTTGGTCGCATGATTGTACTGCGGCTGGAACCACACTTCAAACTGTCTGTTTTCCAGCGCTTGCCGCATCTCGCCGATAATCTCCTGCTCACGCAGCATCAGATTACGCATGGACTCATCATATATGGCAATGTGTACATCAAAGCGCCCTTTAATTGAAGTCTTTGCCATAGATGCTCTGTCATACATCGCACTCGGAGACAACTTGATGTCATCCACGATATAGCGGCCGATACTGAATGTAATCGGTGGAATGGAACCGTCAAGTGTCTCTGCTTTTCTTCTGATTTCTTCGATTTCTTCCGACTCCATGAAACTTCTCGGATAAAGTATTGCATAATTATCTGCCATAATGCGACAACAGACACCGCCGCTCTGTCCGAAGCCTTCCAGAAAGGCATCTGCAATATACTTTAATACCTCATCGCCCTTTGCACTGCCGTACTGGTCATTGATGACCTTGAATTTATCAATATCAAAACAGGCCATGACATAGTATCCCGGCTCATGTTTGGAAACCATTTCTTCAACGATTTCAAAAAAAGCCGCCCGACTATACAGGCCTGTTAATGCATCTGTTTTGGTGGCATTGATGATTGCTGCCTTTTCACGCAGACTAATGGTATTGGACAATCGATGCCTTATGATTTCCGGATTATAGGGCTTCGTGATAAAATCATTTGCCCCCAGCGCCAATGCCTTAACCTCTGCCCCTTCCTCCGTATTGCCGGTGGTGACAATGACCGGTATCTGCGACATTGTTTCACTGCCTCGCATATGTGCCAAAACCTCATACCCATCCATCCGAGGCATCAAAATATCCAGTAACACCGCAGAAATACTTTCAGAGGCATGTTCCATCAATCTGAGTGCCTCTATGCCATCGTCTGCTTCTATAATATCATACTCGCGATGCAACATCTCGCGCAGCATGTCACGATTCATTTCATTATCGTCTACGATCATTATCCTTCGTTGCATTCTGTTTTTCCTAAGTATATGGTACTATTGTACATTATACCAAAAAAAGGAATTGTTGTAAAGTTTCGTGATAAATTTTGATATTTCGCATAATTCAGTTGATTCATCGCGGTTATCTGAATTGTTCGAACTGTAGCAAAAAGCAGTTTACAGAGAAATCTTGTATTGTATAATACGCAAAAAAAATAAACCGATTGATCATCGGTTTATTTTTTTTGCGTATGGACCTGGCGGGAGTTGAACCCGCGTCCGAAAGCCCTTTCATTAAGAATTCTACCATCATAGTCATTCATTTGACATTCCCTCTGTGCAACGCCGAGTGACAGGCTTTACATTTCAGTAGCTTCATAAGTTCTCTTATCCCCTCAAAGCTTTGGGGACAAGGTGCCTCGCTAATTTGATGCCGGATTCTTAAATCGCGAGTAATCTAAGGTCGACAAGCGGCAGACTAGGCTGCTGCTAACGAATAATTATCGTTTGCGTTTAATTTTAAGTTTCGGTTGTTTAATGTGATACCGAATCACAGATGGCTATCCTAATTTCCAAACCCCCGTCGAAACCGGTACAAGCCCGAATATTGCGCATCTGTTCAGATTACGCATACGGTACACGGTTTATTTCTTACAGTTACAGTATACATGATTTATAACTCAAAAACAATAAACTATCCGTTAAAGTTTTGTGACGAAAATTTAATATAAATTTTTTACTTTAAAGTCTTTTTCTGCTTCTCTTCTTTGATCTTTCTTAGCAATATCTTGACGCTTGTCATACAATTTCTTACCCTTCGCCAGACCTATTTCCACCTTTACAAGACGTCCCTTGAAATAAACCTGCAGCGGAGCAATCGTATATCCCTGCTGTGCAATTTTGCCGAGCAGCTTATTGATCTCGCTCTTATGAAGCAGCAGCTTTCTCGTACGCAGAGGATCTTTGTTAAATATATTGCCCTTTTCATAGGGACTGATGTGCATTCCATAGATAAATACTTCTCCACGGTCTACCTTAACATACGCCTCTTTGATGCTGCATTTGCCGGTACGCAGAGACTTCACCTCGGTTCCACTCAATGATATACCGGCTTCGAACTTGTCCTCTATGAAGTAGTCAAAATATGCTTTTTTATTATTTGCAATCAGTTTGATGCTGTCCTTACCCATTTTCTTCACCTCAATACCCGATGCCTCTTTCAGGCTCGGTCACGATACCGATTCTTCTTCATCCGCCATGACGAAATCAATCGTCCTGTTATCTTTATCGGTTCCGTTTACGATAACCTTGATCTTTTCACCGAGTTTATATCTCTTATGTGTCGCTTCCCCGACCATCTCATAGGTACTCTCATCATATCGATAAAAATCGCCTGTCAGCTTCGATACATGAATCAGTCCTTCAATGGTATTCGGAAGTTCTACATAGATGCCCCAATTGGTAACACCCGAAATAACGCCCTCGTAGGTCTCTCCGATACGGTTCTCCATATATTCTACTTTCTTCAGCTTCTCTGTCTCACGCTCCGCTTCGTCTGCTCTTCGTTCCATTTCACTGGAATGCTTTGCAACCTCGGGCAGTATCTTCTCATAGTGTTCAATACGCTTGTCCCGCAGTCTGCCTCGCAGATTCTCCTTGATAATCCTATGAATCTGCAGATCCGGATAACGTCTGATCGGAGATGTGAAATGACAGTAATACTGACACGCCAATCCAAAATGTCCGGTTCCTACCGTCGCATACTTCGCACGCTTCATAGAGCGCAGGGTCAACCGGCTGATCAAATCTTCCTCAGGTGTTCCTTCTATATTAGAGAGTAGCTTCTGTAGTTCCTTCGGATGGATTTCTTCATCCTTGATCTTGATACCATATCCAAAGTTCCGAATAAAGATCGCCAGCTTCTGAATCTTCTCGGGATCCGGATTTTCGTGGCATCTGTATACAAAGGGAACCTCCAACCAATAATAATCCTGTGCCACAGTTTCGTTTGCAATCAACATAAACTCTTCAATCATACGTGTTGCGACATTACGATCATAAGGTCTGATCTCGATCGGATGTCCTTCCTTGTCAAGAATCATCTTGGTTTCCGGAAAATCAAAGTCAATCGAGCCTCTTTTCTTACGCTTCTCTCTCAAAATAGCAGCCAACTGTTCCATTTCCTTGAACATCGGCACAAGCGTCTCATACTCTTTGATCTGTTCGGCATCATTTAATGCCAGAATTGCATTGACGGCAGTATAGCTCATCCGTCGATCCACCTTGATCACTGACTCGGCAATCTTATGGTCGATCACCTTGCCCTCTGCATCGATTGTCATGATACAGCTGAGCGCCAGACGGTTCTCACCTGCATTTAAGGAACAGATGCCGTTTGATAGCTTATGCGGCAGCATCGGTATGACTCTGTCCACCAGATATACACTCGTTCCGCGGTTCAGTGCTTCCTGATCCAGCGCACTTTTCTCCTGTACATAATTGGTCACATCTGCGATATGCACGCCCAGTTGATAGCAGTCTCCCACTCTCATCACGCTGACGGCATCATCCAGATCCTTGGCATCCTCACCATCTATCGTGACCATGCATACGTCACGCAAATCCAGTCTGCCTGCCATATCTGCCTCTGATACTTCTGCTGACACATTTTCCACCTGCCGCATGATCTTATCTGAAAATTCCACCGGGAGATCATAGTTCTTAACGATCGACATGATATCGACACCGGGATCATTGGCATGTCCGATAATTTCTATGACCTTACCCTCAGGACTCTTTTTAGAAGAACCGTAATCCGTAATCTCAACAACTACCTTATGTCCGTCCACTGCACCCATAGAAGCCTCTACCGGCACAAAGATATCCTCCGAAAATCTCTGATTGTCCGGCACTACAAACCCATAGTTCTGCTTTGACTTTTCAAATCTGCCTACGAGCTTATTGGTCGCCCGTTCCACAACCTTGATAACCGTTGCTTCCTGGCGTTTCCCACGTCTGCTGCTGTCTGCCAAAGCTACCTCTACCGTATCGCCATGCATGGCACCATGCACTTCTTTTTCGGGAATAAACAAATCCTCCTCTACACCTTCGACCTCCACAAATCCAAAGCCGTGCTGGTTAGAAACAAAAATCCCCGTTATATTCGTTGACTCTGCAAGAGAATATTTACCCTTCTTGGAAATCTGTATCTTACCGTTCTCTAATAATGTATTCAGAACTTCCTTCAGTTCCTCGCGATCCTTTTTCTTGACCTGCAGAAATACTGCCAATTCCTTTTCCTTCATTGGAATGTACAGTTCATTTCCCAACAGATCCAATATTACTTTTTCTTTTTTCTGATTACCCAAATCTTTTCTCCTTAAATACTCATGCAAGCATGATTTTCCATCACTACTCGCGAAAAAAAACACCCTTGCTTATCCAAGAGTGTTTGTCGTTTGCTAAAATCTATTCAAGTTCAGCACAATTGCCAAAACCATGAAGCCAACCGCAAGATATCTTGTAATCTTCACAAGTGCGCCCTCCATGGAACGTCCCTTGTTCTTGCCCCAGTAGCTCTCAGCCGCTCCGCTGATGGCTCCCAGTCCTGCCGATTTACCTTCTTGAAGTAACACGATTGCGGATAATGCAATCGATACGATTATAAACACTATTGTTAAAATAAGTCTTAATGTTCCCACATTTACACCTCCTAAACCTGTCTCACGCGAATTCTAGTGTAACATACTTATATTGGATTTTCAACTACTTTTTTCTAGTCCTGTCATTCCTGTCATTCTACCGTCTGTAAAAAGCTCGTGACCGCATATAAAGTCTGTCCGTCATATGAGATGCGCGACCAGCCGTTAGAACCGATGCCGGTCCGTGTCACGGTATCTCCGTGCTTGATCAGCACATAGACTGTTCCCGTCTCTGTACTCGGATAAGTTCTGAGATTCGTCTCTTCCTTCGCCGTCACAAGTTCATTGACCGGTGAATATAAGGAATCCGCAGTCTTATCCGTCGCTGCCGGTGCTGCTGTACTGCCCGCATCAGTTGTCGTATCGGTACTTGCTGCCACCGCATTCGGCGTATAATTTGGATCGTTGGTCAGGTAAGAATTCACTGCATACAGCTTCTGCCCGTTATAGATCACACGTGCCCAGCCGTTATTTCCGACGCCCGTCCGATTCGCCGTATCACCATAGATCAGCTTGGCTACGATCGTACTGCTGTCTGCGGAACTTGGTACCGAACGCAGATTGGTCTCGCTCTTTGCCGTCACGGTATCATTGACCTCCGTAAACACGATACCCACCTCCGGATCTGCCTCCACCATCTCGTATGGTGTCGCATCCTTTGCCTCTGCCTCCTGCGAGTATCCGAAATAGGCTACATTGACATCTACACCCTTTTTGATTCCGTCGATCGCACCTGCATTTGTATACTGCCACATATCATAGGTTCCCGTATAGGTCGGCTTAGCCGTTGTCGGGAAGGGTGGATCGGGATATTGAGATACCCATATCTTATATTTGGAGCTGAGCGTCGTTGTATTCCAGTCCGTGTCATCCTGCAATTCATTCCTTGCTGCATAGAACATCGGCGTATATCCCTGAGAAGCTACGTAATCCAAGAACTTGACCGCACAATTGCTTCTTGTCGTCTTATCCAGTCCGTATTGCCGCGAGTCCGCGGACTTGAACCCTTCACAATTATACACCACAGGATACGTGATCTTGTATTGGGCAATGTAATTCGTTACCCATGCCGCTTCCTCCAACGCCTCCTGCTCATTGACTGCAGTTGAGAAGAAATAAGCCCCCAGCTTGATGCCCGCTGCCTGTGCCTGCTGCAGATTGTACTTGGCACAGGGATCCTCATAGATGATACCTGTCTTCTGCGTCCGATACCCGACCCTGATGATGGCAAACTGTACACCCGATGCCGCTACCGCAGACCAGTCGATCGTACCCTGATACTTTGCCACATCGATTCCGATACTCATGTCATCCGTTTCAAACTGACTGTTGGCAAGTGCTTCCGTTACATTGACCGACTCACCTTCCTCAGCCTGCACCTCCGGATCCTCTGCATCGTCCATTTCCGCCACATCAGCTGCTATAATTTCTATTTCAGGAGCTTCGGTCGGTGGCGCTGTATTCTCGGATACCGTCTCCGGTTCGCTCACAACCTCGACTACCGGTATCTCTTCCTCCGCCTTTGACACGTCCTGCTTATCCTTACTCAAAACGTTTATGACAATGGCAATGCCGACTGCTATGATAGCAATCGGCAGACCTATGCTCACAAAGAGCATCCTTCTTCTTTTTCTTTTACGTCTGGATTTCTTACTCATCGTACTGCCAGCCTTTAATCAAACAGCTGTATTTCCTTTCTCGTCATATCATCAATGATTGATTCCAAATGATTCAATGCTCCGACCATCTGACCGGATAATTGCTCTGTCTTCTTATATAACTCATTTGCCCGGCTCTGATTGTCATTCTTGATTGCTCTGATGATCTCATCACCCGAACTATGCACCTGATGATGCAGTGCATCGATCCTGCTCCATTCCTCACGCAGCATCGGATGCTCCACCTTCAATGCATGATAGAAATGTCCGAATGCACACTTCTTGGAATTCGTCTGGAGGGCATCCAGACTCATCGTATCCACCATACCTTTGAGCTTCGCCGTCCACGCTGTATGCGCTGCTTTTGCCTTCTCTAAGATCTCTTTTAATTCCTGATTCTTCATTGCATTTTCACCGGCATTCAATCCGCCGTACATATCGATAATAACGCCTGACAGCCTGTCATCAATTGCTGAGATTCCCTTTGCATAATCCGCGCTCGTGCTTGCATCCTGATATACAGCATGTGTCATGTCGCTTAAGCGCTGAGTATCCGCAGCCGAACCTTCCATAGCCGCATTAACATCTATCGCCGCATCCCGCAGACTCTGTACTGCCTCATGGATAGTTGAAATATTCTGGATCACGTCACTCATGATATCGATATTTTCCGATACCGTGACCGCCACGCTGTCAATCTTGTCACTCATCTGTCCCGTTGACTCAAGTGTCCTTACCACGCTTGCCTTTCCTTCTTCCGCAGCAACATGGATGTCCTTAACGAATACACGCATACCTTCCAGATTCTCTTTTGTATTATCTGCAAGCGTACGCACCTCTTCCGCAACAACGGAAAAGCCTCTACCCTGTTCTCCCGCCCTTGCAGCCTCAATCGCCGCATTCAATGCTAACAGGTTCGTCTGATTGGCAATGCTCTGAACGCTTTCCACAATCTTCTCAACCTCTGTTGCAAGATTGGCAAGCTGCTCAATCTTATCATTCATGATATTGGTATCTGTAACAACATCCTCTTTTAATCTGCTCGCTTCTGCCAGAATATCTCTGCTGGCATCATTTTTATCGGTAATCTCGTTGGATTGCCTTGTCAGATTCTCCAGAGTCACTGTTGTCTCCTCCAGATTATCCTTGACTCCTGTTAAAGTAGCCGAGGTTTCCTCTACAAGTGCCAAGTTAGATTCACTCAAGGCTGCCATCTGCTCGGCATAATCCTTCAGCTTATTCGATATATGCGTCATGCCTACATCAAAATTACTGATAGAACTTGCTATAACCAGCAGTTCCTTTGCAGCGCCCGACATCTTCTTCTCATTCTGCTCCAGTCTCGTCAATCTGTCTGAAGCCTCCCGGTACATCATACCTTTATCGTTCCTTTTAAGTGCCATAAAGATTACCTCCTCTTTTGTCGGGACATTGTCCTACAATCATATTACCATTATACACTTGATAGGCAAAAATCTCAAACCTATATTTCATTAAGTTTGCTTTCTGACGAAATTCAGATAACCTAATTCAGTCCGCTCATTTTTGATTGAAGAAATCATCATAATATGCTACTTTATTATTATTGGTTTATATTTCGTGGAGAGAGAGGAACATAATATGTTAGACTTAGACAGTGTATTTGAATCTATTAACCAAACCCTGACCCTTATTGACGACAAGGTGTGGGGCATTCCTTTGATCGTTCTGATCATGGTAGTCGGCATCTTTCTTACCATCCGCCTGAAAGGATTACAGATCACCAAGCTCCCTCGCGCAATTCGCTATATCGCAGCAAACGATAACAGCGGCGAACATGGTGAAGTCTCCAGTATCGGAGCTCTGTGCACGGCATTGTCTGCAACCATCGGTACCGGAAATATTGTCGGTGTTGCAACAGCCATCGTAGCCGGAGGTCCCGGAGCGCTGTTCTGGATGTGGCTTGCGGCACTGCTCGGAACCGCAACTAAATTTGCAGAATGTATGCTTGCTGTAAAATACAGACACATTGCCGAAGACGGACATATCATCGGCGGCCCGTTCTACTATATAGAAAAAGGAATGGGAAAGAACTGGAAGTGGCTCGGTAAATTATTTGCTTTCTTCGGTGTCATTGCCGGACTGCTTGGAATCGGAACCTTCACACAGGTAAACGGTATCACAAGTGCTGTAAACAATTTCTTTGATCCTAACAATGCATGGAGCATCACAATTCTCGGACATCCGTATTCATGGACAGTTGTCATCGCTGGCGTCCTGCTGACTCTGTGTGTAGGTCTTGTAGTTATCGGAGGCATCCAGCGTATCTCCAAGGTTGCTGAGGTAGTTGTACCTTTTATGGCAATTCTGTATGTAGTAGCTGCACTGATTATCTTAGTCTGCAACTATAATAAGATTCCTTCTGCCATCGTAGAAGTCGTAGAAAGTGCATTCGGTCTACGCGCCGCAGCCGGCGGTGCCCTTGGTGCTGTTTTGATTGCTATGCAGAAGGGTGTTGCCCGCGGTATCTTTTCTAATGAAGCCGGACTCGGTAGTGCTCCTATTGCTGCCGCTGCTGCAAAATCTGATGAAGCTGTACGTCAGGGTCTGATTTCCATGATGGGAACCATCATCGACACGGTCATCATCTGTTCCATGACAGGACTTTCTATTGTTATCACAGGCTCATGGAATATTGGCCTGATCGGTGTTGCCGTTACTTCCAAGGCATTTGAACTCGGCCTTCCGTTCTCATCTTCCGTTGCTGCCTTCATCTTGATGGTCTGCCTTGTATTCTTTGCATTTACAACGATCCTCGGATGGGATTATTACAGCGAGAAATGTCTGGAATACCTGACCGGCGGAAACAAAAATGCCGTGAAGGGATATCGTTGGTTATACATACTGGCTGTTTTCATCGGACCTTTCATGACAGTATCTGCAGTATGGACCATCGCCGACATCTTTAACGGACTGATGGCGATACCGAACCTGATTGCTCTGCTGGCATTAAATGGAGTGGTTGTGGCTGAGACAAAATCTTATTTCAAGAGATTTCCGAACGGGCCGATTAAGAATTAGTCCTTTTAGAGAACCGCATTACTCAATGGGTGGGAAATGTCGGCGGATGTGATTCAATGGTATTAGGTTGTTAGAATAGGAAAAGACTCACGGGGTGGGTCTTTTCTTTTTCAAGTTAGCAATGAGCCATGCGAATAATGACGAAGAAGCCTTTGCGTTGTGCTCGCCCATAAGGAAACGCTTCTTTGTCATTATTCATAGGGCGAAGCCCGTGACCGAGATGCAGCGGCAGCGGAATCGAGGTGCA
>CAZWXS010000048.1:0-16897 GCA_964638005.1 uncultured Lachnospiraceae bacterium | reverse complement strand
TTTTTACTTCATTCACATAATCAAAAAATATATCAATAATATGTTAACTAAAATAATTAAGTAGTAATTTATTGTAAATAAGAAAATATTGAAATTTTTCGGAAAGTAGTTTAATATAGAAAAGGATAGATTTTTTTATGTTGGGAGAATTTGCAATGGAAGCCTTTAAAGAAAAATGGAATGAAATAAAGGAATCACTCAGAAAGGAACATGATCTTTCTGATATTTCTTATAATACTTGGATTCTTCCTCTTCAACTATTCAATGTGAAGGATAATTTTGTTACTATTTTAATTCCTTCCGATCAAGAACATTCATTAACTTATATCAGTAATAAATATTCTCTTCCTTTCAAAGTTGCAATTGCAGAAACTATGCACAAGGTTTATGAAGTCGAATTTATATTAGAAAAAGATATTGCAAGAGCTAATAAATCAAAAGGAAATTCCAAATCAGAAAATAGCACCGAATGTGAAAAAGCAAACTTGAATTCAAAATATACTTTCGACACATTTGTTGTCGGAGGTAATAATAAGTTTGCTCATTCTGCAGCACTGGCTGTTGCTGAGTCTCCCGGAGAAATATATAATCCTCTTTTTCTGTACGGAGGAGTAGGATTAGGCAAGACACATTTAATGCATTCAATTGCTCACTTCATTATTAATAATAATCCTAATGCAAAAGTACTTTATGTGACTTCTGAAACATTTACAAATGAAGTAATCGAAACAATCAGGATTGGTAATAATTCACCTACTGCAATGTCAAAATTCAGAGAAAAGTATAGAAATGTAGATGTATTATTACTGGATGATGTTCAGTTTATAATAGGAAAAGAAAGTACTCAGGAAGAATTTTTCCATACATTTAATCAATTACATGGTGAAAAGAAACAGATTATCCTTTCATCAGACAGACCACCAAAAGATATGGAAACATTAGAGGAAAGACTTCGTTCAAGATTTGAATGGGGTCTGATTGCTGATATTCAATCTCCTGATTATGAAACCAGAATGGCAATCCTTCGCAAAAAAGAAGAAATGGACGGATATGATATTGATGATGAAATCATCAAATACATTGCAAACAATGTAAAATCAAATATCAGAGAATTAGAAGGAGCCTTAAATAAATTAATTGCTTTTTCTAATCTTGAAAAAAGAGAAATCAATATGGAACTTGCAGAAGAAGCATTAAAAGACATTATATCTCCTAATCTTCCTAAAGCAATTACTCCTCAATTTATTATTGAAGTAGTTTCTGAACACTTTAATATACAATCCTCAGACATATTGTCAAAGAAAAGAAATTCCGAAGTAGTCGTTCCTCGACAGATTGTAATGTATCTTTGCAGAGAAATGACAGAAACTCCTTTGACCGCTGTTGCAAAATTACTTGGAAAAAAAGATCACACAACGATTATACACGGTCATAAAAAAGTAGCTGCAGATATTGAATCAAATCCTACATTAAAAGCTACAATCGACACTATTATTAAAAAGATCAATCCAAATTAGATTATACACATATTCATGGTTATAATTAAGTAATAGAATGTTTATACTTTTTGGTTCATTTTTACATTGTTGATAACTATCAACTTATAAAAAGTTATAAGTCATTTCTTAACATACTTATTATTCTTTCTAAGTCTCTTTATTACTGGGCAAAATGGATTATACACTTATTCACAGCTATTATTACTACTATTACTGATTATTTTATTATTTATATACATAAAATGAATGGAGGACTTTATACACATGAAAATTATTTGTTCAAAACCTAACCTGTTAAACGGAGTTAATATTGTTTCTAAAGCAGTTCCATCAAAAACTACAATGTCTATATTAGAATGTATATTGATACAGGCTTCTGATAATGTAATAAAATTAACAGCCAATGATATGGAACTTGGAATAGAAACAGTCATTGATGGAGAAATCATAGAAAAAGGTATTGTAGCTCTTGATGCAAAGATTTTATTGGAAATTGTAAGAAAGCTTCCTGACAATGACATCACCATTGAAATAGATGATAATTATAAAGTTACCATTACTTGTGAAAAAGCAAAATTCAATATTATAGGAAAATCAGGTGAAGATTTTTCATATCTGCCAGTGATTGAAAAAAATGAAGGTGTTTTATTATCACAATTTACATTAAAGGAATTAATAAGACAGACTATATTTTCCATATCTGATAATGAAAATAATAAGTTAATGACAGGAGAACTATTTGAAATCAATGAAAATGAATTAAAAGTAGTATCTCTGGATGGTTATAGAATTTCTATCAGGAAAATAGAATTAAAGAATTCATATGATAGTAAAAAGGTTGTAGTACCCGGAAAAACATTAAATGAAATCAGTAAGATATTATCAGGTGAAACAGATCAGAATGTTGAAATATTCTTTACAGATAAACATATTGTATTTGAATTTAATAATACGATTGTTGTTTCTCGTTTGATAGAAGGTGAATACTTTAAAATAAGCCAGATGCTTTCAAATGATTATGAAACAAAAATTAAAATCAATAAAAAAGAACTTTTCAGTTGTATAGATCGTGCTACCTTATTGATTAAAGAGGGAGATAAAAAACCTATTATAATAAACATTGCAGATGATGTAATGGAATTAAAGATCAATTCTACAGTTGGATCTATGAATGAAGAAATAGATATTGAAAAGCAAGGTAAAGATATATTGATTGGATTTAATCCTAAATTTCTAATTGATGCTTTAAGAGTCATTGATGATGAAGAAATTAATATATATATGGTAAATCCAAAAGCTCCTTGTTTCATTAAGGACGAAAAAGAAAATTATACTTATCTGATTTTGCCTTTGAATTTTAATAATGTAAATTGATGATTTTATTTGAAAGGAAGCTGCCGTGGAAATCGTAAAAATAAGAGATGAATATATAAAACTTGGACAAGTACTTAAATTATCAGGTATGGCAGACTCCGGTGTTGAAGCTAAAATTATGATACAGGATGGATTGGTTAAGGTAAACGGAGAGATTGAATTAAGACGTGGAAAAAAAATTCGTTCCGGAGATATGATAGAATATAAAGATAATTCAATAAGGATTGAAAACGAATGATTATTAAGTCTCTAGAACTCGATCATTACAGAAATTATGAGCGCCTTGATATAGAATTTGATGAAGGTATCAATATATTATACGGAAACAATGCACAAGGTAAGACAAATATATTGGAATCTATCTATTATCTGGGTACTACAAAGTCTCACAAGGGAAGTAAGGATAAAGATGTTATCAGATTTGGCAAAGATGAATCACATATCAGAAGTCTTGTTATTAAAAATGGTATAGATTATAAGTTAGATATGCATCTTCGAAAATCTAAATCAAAAGTCATTGCAATTAATGGTAACCAAATAAAAAAAGCAAGTGAATTATTAGGAATTGTAAATATTATATTATTTTCTCCCGAGGATTTATCTATTATAAAAAACAGTCCGAGTGACAGAAGAAGATTTATGGATTTAGAGTTATGCCAGCTTGATAAAGTATATCTCTCCAATCTTTCCAATTATAATAAGATTGTAAATCAAAGAAATACTTTGTTAAAAGATATATGGAATCATCCTGAACTTAAAGATACATTAGATATATGGGATAATCAATTGATTTCACTTGGAAGCAGGATTATTGAAAGAAGATTATTATTTGTAAATCAATTGAATGATATTATAAATGATATTCATAAAAAACTATCGGGAGATACAAAAGATTTAGAGATTCAGTATATCCCTAATGTTTCAATCAAAGATTATGAAACACAGATGATAATGAACAGAGACAAAGATATAAGATATAAAATGACTTCTGTAGGTCCGCACAGAGACGATTTTATTTTTATGATAGAAGGAATAGATATAAAAAAATTCGGTTCCCAGGGTCAACAAAGAACAGTTGCTCTTTCTCTGAAACTTTCAGAAATAGAACTGGTTAAGAATCTAACCGGTAATTCGCCTATTTTGTTATTAGATGATGTTCTTTCCGAACTTGATTCAAACAGACAAAATTATTTATTAAACAGTATAGGAGATATACAAACGATTATTACCTGTACCGGATTAGATGAATTTATAAACAATCGTATTCATGTAAATAAAGTATTTAAAATTACCGACGGAACCATATTAAGTGAAAATTAAAATGATCAATAGAGATTGATTTGGAGGAAAAACTCATGGGTGTTGAGTACGGAGCAGACCAAATACAAATATTAGAAGGGCTTGAAGCAGTCAGAAAAAGACCGGGTATGTATATCGGAAGTACATCTTCCAGAGGATTACATCATCTGGTATATGAGATTGTGGATAATTCTGTGGATGAAGCATTGGCAGGGTATTGTGATACGATTGAAGTAACAATAAATAAAAGTAATTCAGTTACAGTCGTTGATAACGGAAGAGGAATACCGATCGGTATCAATCACAAAGCAGGAATACCTGCGGTTGAAGTGGTATTTACTATACTTCATGCCGGAGGAAAATTCGGCGGTGGAGGATATAAAGTATCAGGTGGCCTTCACGGTGTAGGTGCATCAGTTGTAAATGCACTTTCTAATTGGCTTGAAGTTCAGATTTTTTCTGAAGGAAAGATATATAAGCAGCGTTATGAAAGAGGACATGTTGTACAAAAGCTTGAAATAATAGGAGAATGTCCTGTTGAAAAGACAGGTACAATGGTTACTTTTCAACCGGATGATACTATTTTTGAAGAAATAGTTTACGATTATGATGTTCTGAAACAAAGACTTCGTGAAATGGCTTTCTTAACAAAAAATCTCAGAATTATTTTAAGGGATGAGAGAGAAGAAGAAGTTAAGGAAAAGGAATTTCATTATGCAGGCGGTATAAAGGAATTTGTTACATATCTGAACAGAAGTAAAACACCGCTTTATAATGATGTTCTTTATTTCGAAGGTAAAAAAGATAATATTTATGTTGAAGTAGCAATGCAGCATAATGATTCTTACAATGAAAGCGTTTTCAGTTTTGTTAATAATATTACGACACCCGAAGGTGGTACTCACCTGACAGGATATCGTAATGCAATTACCAAAACATTTAATGATTATGCAAGAACTATGAAATTATTGAAGGATTCAGAACCTAATTTGTCAGGTGATGATATACGAGAAGGATTGACGGCGATTGTAAGTATCAAGATAGAAGATCCTCAGTTTGAAGGACAAACAAAGCAGAAGCTTGGTAATAGTGAAGCAAGAGGTGCGGTTGACAGTATTGTAAGCGAACAGTTGACTTATTATCTGGAGCAAAATCCTACAATTGCCAAGATGATTTGTGAAAAATCGCTGCTTGCGCAGCGAGCAAGAGAAGCTGCAAGAAAAGCAAGAGATTTAACAAGAAGAAAAACGGCATTGGAAGGAATGTCCCTGCCCGGCAAGCTTGCGGATTGTTCTGACAAGGATCCTAAGAATTGTGAAATCTATATCGTCGAGGGAGATTCTGCCGGCGGTTCTGCAAAAACAGCAAGAAGCAGAAATACACAGGCAATTTTGCCGCTTCGCGGAAAAATATTAAATGTAGAGAAGGCAAGACTTGATAAAATATATGCCAATGCAGAAATAAAAGCAATGATTACCGCTTTTGGAACAGGTATTCATGATGATTTTGATATTACAAAGCTTCGTTATCATAAGATCATTATTATGACAGATGCCGATGTTGACGGCGCACATATCAGTACTCTATTGCTTACTTTCTTATATCGTTTTATGCCGGATTTAATTAAAGACGGACATGTTTATCTGGCGCAGCCTCCTCTTTATAAACTGGAGAAGAATAAAAAAGTCTGGTATGCTTACAGTGATGAAGAATTAAACGGTATTCTTACAGAGGTTGGTCGTGATACCAATAATAAGATTCAGCGTTATAAAGGTCTTGGAGAAATGGATGCTGAACAGCTTTGGGAGACTACAATGGATCCGGAACGAAGAATATTGCTTCGGGTTACCATGGATGAAGAATCATCTTCTGAAATTGATCTGACCTTTACTACTTTAATGGGTGATAAGGTTGAACCGAGAAGAGAATTTATTGAAGAAAATGCAAAGTATGTCAGAAACTTAGATATCTAAGGTGGGAGGAAACAATAAAATGGATGACCAAATATTTGATAAAATCCACGAAGTCGATTTAAAGAAGACGATGGAAACCTCCTACATCGATTATGCAATGAGTGTTATTGCGGCAAGAGCATTGCCTGATGTAAGAGATGGATTAAAGCCTGTACAGCGAAGAGTTTTGTATTCTATGATTGAACTAAATAACGGTCCCGACAAGCCTCACAGAAAATGTGCACGTATTGTCGGTGATACAATGGGTAAGTATCATCCGCACGGTGACAGTTCTATCTATGGAGCTCTCGTTAATATGGCACAGCCATGGTCTATGCGCTGTACATTGGTAGACGGACACGGTAACTTTGGTTCGGTAGACGGAGACGGTGCAGCTGCCATGCGTTATACCGAGGCAAGACTGAGTAAGATTTCCATGGAAATGCTTGCTGATATCAACAAAGATACTGTTGATTTTGTGCCGAACTTTGATGAGACCGAGAAAGAGCCTGTTGTACTTCCAAGCAGATATCCGAACCTGCTTGTAAACGGTACGACCGGTATTGCAGTCGGAATGGCAACCAATATTCCGCCGCATAATTTAAAAGAAGTCATTCAAGCGGTAGTTAAAATTATCGATAATCAGATACTTGAGGACAGAAATACAGACATTGAAGAGTTGATTGATATTGTAAAAGGACCTGATTTTCCGACCGGCGGTGTAATTTTAGGTACGCGCGGCATCGAAGAAGCATACAGAACAGGTCGTGCAAAGATTAGAGTTCGCGGTGTGACAGACATAGAAACTATGTCAAACGGCAAGAGTCGTATCATTATTACCGAACTTCCATATATGGTTAATAAAGCACGATTGATTGAAAAAATTGCAGAGCTTGTAAAAGATAAGAAAATAGACGGAATTACAGATCTGCGTGATGAATCTGACAGAGACGGTATGCGTATCGTAGTGGAATTGCGCCGTGATGCCAACTCAAATGTTATATTGAATCAGTTATATAAGCATACCCAATTACAGGATACTTTTGGTGTTATCATGCTGGCACTTGTCAATAATGAACCATGCGTTATGAATTTGTATGAGATGCTCGGTCATTATCTTGCACATCAAAAGGAAGTAGTAACAAGACGCACCAAATATGATTTGAATAAAGCGGAAGAACGTGCGCACATATTACAGGGTCTGTTGATTGCACTTGATAACATTGATGAAGTCATTAAAATCATCCGTGGCAGCAAAAATGTTGCTGAAGCAAAAGCAGAATTGATGGAGAGATTTAGTCTGTCAGATGCTCAGGCGCAGGCAATCGTAGATATGAGGCTGCGTGCTTTGACAGGTCTCGAAAGAGAGAAGCTGGAAGCAGAGTTCGCAGAATTGATGAAGACGATTGAAGAATTGAAGACGATTCTTGCGGATGAGAAAAAATTGTTAAGTGTTATTCGTGAAGAAATTTCATTTATCGGAGATAAGTACGGTGATGAAAGAAAAACGAAGATCGGTTTCGATGTATTTGATATTTCTATGGAAGATATGATTCCAAAGGATAATACAGTAATCGCTATGACCAGTCTCGGATATGTAAAGCGTATGACGGTGGATAATTTCAGAAGCCAACATCGCGGCGGTAAAGGAATCAAGGGAATGCAGACGTTGGAAGAAGATTATATCGAAGATCTTCTGATGACGACAACGCATCATTATGTGATGTTCTTTACAAATATGGGACGGACTTATCGTCTGAAGGCATATGAGATTCCGGAAGCAGGAAGAACCGCAAGAGGAACTGCAATCGTAAATCTGCTGCAGCTGAATCCGCAGGAAAAGATTACGGCAATCATACCGATTAAAGATTATGATGATAATAAGAATCTTTTTATGGTGACCAAAAAAGGAATTGTAAAGAAGACACGCCTTACAGAATTCAGTAATGTCCGCAGAAATGGATTGGCAGCAATCAATCTGCGAGAAGACGATGAACTCATTGAAGTAAAGCAGACAGATGAAAATACGGAGATATTCCTGGTAACAAAATACGGTATGTGTATCCGTTTCAAGGAAACAGATGTCAGAGCAACCGGCAGAACATCCATGGGTGTCATCGGTATGAATATAGCAGATACAGATGAAATCGTTGGTATGCAGTTAGATCATCAGGGCGATTCTCTGCTGATTGTAGCAGAGCACGGTTACGGCAAACGTACCTTCTTAAATGAATTTTCAGTACAACACCGTGGAGGTAAAGGCGTCAAGTGTTATAAGATCATGGAAAAGACAGGATATGTTGTTGGTGTAAAAGCTGTCAACGATGACCATGAAATCATGATGATCACGAATGAAGGAATTATCATACAGCTTCGAATGGATGATATATCAATCCTTGGCAGGATTACTTCCGGAGTTAAGATGATTAATCTTGAAAAGGGAGTTTTAGTTGCCAAGATTGCAAAGGTTCGCGAAAAGGTATCGGATGGCAATCAGGAATTCGGAAATGTAGAAGATGCCATGGAGGATATCCCGGAAGCAGAAAGAATCCGGGTAATCGTTCACGATGAGGTTTTACTTCCGGATGAAGAGGATTACGAGGATGAAGAGAATGATGAAAACGGTGAAGACGAAGAGAATTAAGTAACCGGAAATAATCAAAAAGGATTGTAAGTACCATTTGCAATCCTTTTTGTACATCAACATCAAATGTTTCATGAAATCTATTTTTTAGAAAAAGAGGAAAAGAAATGAGAACAATTCCGGTTTCAACATTAACGGATCATATTCGGGAAATGTGTATTGAAGCAAATCACTATTTATCAAAAGATATGGACTGTGTACTTAAAAATGCGATTCAGACAGAAGAATCACCGCTCGGAAAACAGATATTAAATCAGTTACAGGACAATCTAAAGATTGCGGGAAATGATATGATACCAATTTGCCAGGATACAGGAATGGCAGTGATTTTTCTGAAAATCGGACAGGAAGTTCATTTTGAAGGCGGTTCGATAGAAGATGCCGTCAATGAAGGCGTCAGAAGAGGATATGTAGAAGGATATCTCAGAAAATCTGTTGTAGGAGATCCGATTATTCGGGATAATACTAAGGATAATACACCGGCAGTCATTCATTATGAGATTGTTCCCGGAGATCAAGTTCAGATTACGGTTGCTCCGAAAGGGTTTGGCAGTGAAAATATGAGTCGTGTCTTTATGCTAAAGCCTGCTGACGGTATTGAAGGCGTGAAAAGTGCGATTTTAACGGCAGTTCAGGATGCTGGTCCAAATGCCTGTCCACCGATGGTCGTCGGAGTCGGTATCGGCGGAACTTTTGAAAAATGTGCAATCATGGCAAAAGAAGCACTGACCAGAGAAGCAGGTACACATTCAAACATAGAGTATATCGCAGAACTGGAACAGGAAATGTTGGAGAAGATCAATTGTCTCGGCATTGGTCCTGGAGGACTTGGCGGTACTACAACTGCACTTGCCGTCAATATCAATACGTATCCGACGCACATTGCGGGTCTGCCTGTTGCAGTCAATATCTGTTGTCATGTCAATCGTCATGCGGTAAGGAGTATATAAGATGGATCAATATATCAAAGCACCTATTTCAGATGAAGATGCGCTAAGATTAAGAGCCGGTGATTATGTATATATTACCGGAACAATTTATACAGCCAGAGATGCTGCGCATAAGAGAATGTATGAAGCAATAGAGGCAGGGAAAGAATTACCGTTGGACTTGGCTCATAATATCATTTATTATATGGGACCGTCACCGGCCAGAGAAGGACGTCCCATTGGTTCTGCGGGACCGACGACTGCAAGCAGAATGGACAAGTATGCACCTACTTTGCTTGATCTCGGACAAAAGGGTATGATTGGAAAAGGAAAACGCACACAGGCAGTCAAAGACGCCATTATGAGAAATGGTGCCGTATATTTTGCGGCAGTCGGCGGAGCAGGCGCCCTGTTATCACAGAAGATAAAGGCTTCGGAAGTAATCGCCTATGATGATCTTGGAACAGAAGCAATCCGAAAGCTGGAGGTAGAAAAGTTTCCTGTTATTGTAGTGATTGATTCCGAGGGAAATGATTTGTATGAAACAGCAATTAAGGAGTATCGAAGATGAGAATAGCCCGTATGGTTTTTCATATGTTTTTCAGGGCGATTTATTATATCATAAAGATAGATTGGTATGGAAAGCATGATAAATATACAGAAGAACAAAGATATGCCCTTGTGAGGAAAACAACAATTCAGGCAAATAAAGCAGGGCGTGTTACAATTGCATCCTTTGGTGTAGAAAATATTCCAAAACAAAACGGATTTATTATGTTCCCGAACCATCAGGGCCTTTATGATGTCTTAGGATTGATTGAGAGTTGTCCTAATCCGTTTGGCATTGTTATGAAAAAAGAAGTCGGGAATGTGATTTTGTTAAAGCAGGTCATTCGATGTCTGCAGGGACAATTGATAGATCGGGATGATATCCGACAGGGACTCAAGGTAATCAATCAGATGACGGCGGAAGTCAAAGCGGGAAGAAATTATGTTATTTTTGCAGAAGGAACCCGCACCAGAAACAAAAATGAGTTGTTGGAATTTAAAGGAGGCAGCTTTAAAGCCGCTATGAATGCAAAATGTCCGATTGTTCCAATTGCTTTGATTGATTCTTATAAGCCGTTTGATGAAAATACGACACAACCCGTGACTGTTCAGATACACTATCTTCCTCCCATCTCCTATGAGGAATATGCAGGGATGAAATCTGTGGATATAGCCAAAATGGTAAAAGAAAAGATATACGAGACAATCAAAAAGTACGAAAAATAAAAGTTCGAGGACTACTGCTATGCAGATGACAATTTCAAAAAAACAAATCAGATGGATCTATCTTCTTTCTTTTATCATACCGATTGTTATGATGGCAGGAATATCTTTGCTTTTAGGAATGTATCCTTTTGGAGAAAGAACGATACTGATTTCTGATATGAATAAACAATTCAACGACTATTTTGCATATTTTAAAACCATCATAGCCGGTGATAATAATCTGATTTATACTTTCAGTAAAAATCTTGGCGGAGATATGATAGGTTTTAGTGCCTATTATCTTCAAAATCCTTTTTTACTGATTCTGCTTCTATTTCCAAATGATATTTTACCGTTGGGAATATGGGTAATGATCATATTACAAGTGGCTTGCAGCAGTCTTTCTTTTTGTTTTTATCTTAACAGGACAAACAGTCCTTCCGAAAAATCTATTTTATTTTCGCTGGCGTATGCTTTTATGGGATATGTTTTTGCCTATATTACTCTGCCAATTTATTTTTGTAATATTATTTTGCTTCCGCTGGTTATCCTCGGAATTCACAAGATCATCAAAGACTATAAGGATAAATGGCTTTACATTATTACACTGGCACTTTCCATACTGTGTAACTACTATATTGGATATATGCTGTGTATATTTTCACTATTGTTTTTTCTGTATCTTTTGTTCACAAATTCAGAAAGTTTTCGCAAGATCAAAGATTATTCCAAACACATATATTCCTATTTGATATCATCGATATTGGGAGTATTGCTGACAGCGTTTGATATCATTCCGGTTGTGTTTTCGTTACGAGGACAAAAAGATATTCCGACGGAATCTACGTTATCTTTCTATAGAAATTTTCGTATGATGGATGCTTTTTCAAAATTATACTCCAATATGTATGACGGAAATACATCCAATGATAATCTTCCGTTCATATACGTCGGTATTTTGGCAGCAGTGTTTGTTTTCTTCTTTTTTTTCAGTCAAGAGATATCAAAAAAAGAGAAAATCATAACCTTTATATTCCTTTGTACGATGTTGGTATGCTTTTATATTCATACATTTGATGTGATTTGGCACGGTTTTAATGAACCAGTTGGGTTTCCTTACAGATATGCTTTTTATTTTAGTTTTTTGTTGCTGCATGTTGCATATAAGGGATTTTCTGATTTCTGCAGCCGACCGCGAATCAAGGAGTGCCTTGGAATAGCAGGAGTTTTCGTTCTGTATTCCTGTTATTTGTTTATAACAAATAACAGTGCCTTAGTGTTCCGAAGCATCGTATTCGATGCAATTCTTTTGCTTATTATGGCAGTCATGATTTATGGTGTCTTATATCAAAAATGGTCACAGAAAATTTGGCTGTTTGCATTACTGGCAATTCAGATTGCGGATCTGTCTGCGAATGCAGTTACTTCTGTCAAGCAATATACAGATTATGTTCCAATGCAGGAATATAGTGAATATGTGAAACAAGTAGCACCTGTGATCGATTATGTTAAAACACAGGATACTTCTTTGTATCGTATGGAAAAGATTTTTCAGAGAACACACAATGATGCCATGCAGTTTAACTACAAGGGATTATCTCATTCCAGTTCCTGCGAAAAGGATTATGTGAAACAATTTATGGAGAAGCTAGGATTTCGGAATTTCGGACTATGGGCTTATTATGATGAGGGCGGCACAGCTTTTGCAGATTGTTTCCTTGGTGTAAAATATTATATTTCAAAATATGATGCAACAGGAAAGCCATATGAAATGATTTACGAAAAAAATAAAAAATATGTATATCAAAATCCATACGCATTACCGTTTGCATTTGGTGTCAAAGAAAAAGCCCTTTCCATTGACATGACAGAGAAAAATTCTTTTGAACTGCAAAATGAAATGGCGAGTATATTTGATAATCAGAAAAACGATATTTATTCTGAGGTTACACTCACGGAGCGTGAATTGGTTAATCTGGAGGAAGCGACAGACGGTAATTATCAAAAGTATACGAGGAAACAAACTGATCAGGAAGCATATATCGAATATGAATTGGATATTATAAATAACCGGCCGGTTTATTTATTTTTTGAAGCACCGGAAAGACAAGCTGCGGATATCACGGTCAATGGAGTCTGGTTCGGTAATTACTTTTCAGATACCAAGTGGGATATCATAGAAATAGGATCATTTCAAGAGGGAGATACTGTTTCGGTGCAGTTAGGTGTCAAAGGAGACGCCATTCATCTTGGAAACGCCTACTTCTATTACGAGGACAAAGAAGCAATTGCGCAGATGTATCAACAGGCAGCATCGGATCTTGCAGATCTGAAACAAGTATCAGATTCACACATTTCGGGAACCATAAAGATTGAAGACAGCGATTATCTGCTCTTTACAATACCGTATGAAGCGGCATCCGTTCATGTAAACGGACAAACTATGGGAACAGGATGGCAGATTAAGATTGACGGAAGCAGAGTGGCACCGGTGATGGTATTTGATGCACTGATGGCAGTTCCGATATCTCAGGGAGAGCATACAATAGAAATGGTATATGTTCCACAGGGTATTATAGTCGGAACAGTGATTTCCGCAGCAGCGCTGCTGATTTGTTTATACTTCATTTTCCTGCATAACAAAAAAATAAAAACAGAAAAAACGGAAGAAGAGAAAAAGGAACAAGGGGAAGACACAGATTATGTTGAATTAAAATTGATTTGACAAAGTAATATCCCTTTAGTATAATAATTTTTGCGTCATATGGCGAGAATTGCATAGGTAAACAGGAATTCAGTATCGAATGGAGAAATACTCAAGAGGCTGAAGAGGCGCCCCTGCTAAGGGTGTAGGTCGGGTGACCGGCGCGAGGGTTCAAATCCCTCTTTCTCCGTTTCATCAGTACCGATAAAAAGTAATCTTTTTATAAAAGATTATTTTTTTATTTAAGGAAATATTTTTGATTATGTGATAAGGTAATGGAAGAGGAAACGATTCATGAAACTGACAGCCGAAAAAAGAGAACTTGCAAAATATTATATTGCAGCATTTCTGATACCGGCAATTCTGATGCTGCTGGTTTATGTGATTCTCGGAACCTATCCGTTTGGAACCAGGTCTATTTTGGTTGCGGATTTACGATATCAGTTTCTGGATTATTATGAGTATTTCAAATCCATTATTTTTGGCAATAATGATTTCTTTTATACATTTTCTAAAAGTCTGGGCGGAGATGCGATAGGATTCTGTGCGTATTATCTGCAAAATCCCTTCAACCTGATTCTTTTGTTTTTTTCAAGAGAAATGCTGCCGGTCGGTGTTTTGGTCATGGTCGTTTTAGAAGCAGGCTTTGCGGGCTTTATATTCAATTATTACTTAAATCATATTCATAAACCTCATTTCTCATCTGTGATTTTTTCTACGGCATATGCATTTATCGGAATGTATGTGGCCTACATGAATTTGACGATCTATTTCTTCAATATTGCGATATTTCCATTGGTCATATTAGGAATCCATAGACTCGTAAAGAATCCAAAACAGAAACAAACATTCATTATCTCATTGGCAGTGTCTATACTGACTTGTTATTATATGGGTTATATGGCATGTCTTTTTTCGGTCATATTCTTTGTTTATGATTTGCTTTTGGAAATGGGCAGCATTCGGAAGATAAAAGAGTATCAGGATCGGATCACTGCTTTTGTCCTCTCGGGGATATTGGCTGTTGGTTTGACAGCTTTTAATTTGATACCGACTCTTTTGTCCCTTTCAGGCGAAAAGGGAAGTTCCGGTATGCCTAATTTTCAGATTAGCAGAAAATTCATAATGACAGATTTGTTTTCAAATTTGTATACGATGGCATTTGACGGAAATATTTCAAATGGAAGACCTTTGATCTATGCAGGACTGACGGCGGTTATTTTTGTTTTTATCTATTTGTGTAATAAGAAGATCAATCGAAAGGAGCGCATTCTGTCATTCCTTTTACTGATGGTGATGCTCGGTTGTTTCTATATATATGCACTGGATCTCATATGGCACGGATTGAGTGAGCCGATTGGATTTCCGTATCGGTACTCCTATATATTCAGTTTTCTGTTATTGCATTTTGCATACTGTGGTTTTGAAACAGCAAGGGAACAGGAAATCAAGTTTAAAGAATATCTGCCGATAACAGTTGTTTTTGTGATTTACTCGGTATATTTACTGATGACAAAGCATACATTTGTAGGTTTGAGGACGGTAGTTGTTAATGCAATTATACTTGTATTTATCATACTGACCTCATATGCCTATTTTCATAACCAAAAGGGAAAGAAGATATTTCTGATAGCATTGTTGATACTGCAATGCACAGATATTACGGCAAATGCAGTACACTCCATCGGATCCTATGACAGTGTTGTGGAAGAGGAATATACAAAGTTTACAGCCTATGCCGAAGAGGGAGTCAATGCCATTCAAGAATATGACCCTTCCTTCTACAGGATGGAGAAGAACTTCCGCAGGACGCACAATGATGCCATGGGGTATGGATTTAACGGTCTGTCCCATTTTAGTTCAACTCAAAAAGAAGTCACCAAAGAATTTCTTGGAAAGCTTGGATTCAGAAATAACGGAAACTGGGTATTTTATAATGACGGCAGTACGACCTTTGCGGATTGTTTTCTTGGTATCAAATATCTGCTTTCACAATTTGATGCTCATGGGAAGCCATATCCTATCATTATAAGTGGGGAAGGATACTGGGTATTTGAAAATCCTTATGTGTTGCCACTTGGGTTTGGCATTACCGAAGACATAAGGGATGTAGATATGCAGTCGACGGATCCTTTTGAAATACAAAATGAAATTGCTGACAGTTTTACATCTAAAAACAATAAGATATATACAAAAATCGATGCAGCCAATGTACAGCTCGTAAATCTGTCACAGGACGGAACAACATATACAAAGAAGAACCCGGATCAAGAAGCGTATATTGAATATGAATTTGCCATTGACAGAGAAGAACTGGTATATCTGTATTTTACAGCATCCGGCCTTCAGGAAGCAGACCTTATCATCAATGGAAGCGATAACAGAGGCTCCTATTTTTCACAATACAATTGGGATATAACTGAATTCGGAAGATATAAACCGGGAGAGAACGTTACGGTACGTTTATCATTGACGGGAGATTCCATGATCATAGACAATGCCTATTTCTATTATGAAAATAAAGAAGCATTGATCAATTGGTATCAACAATCAGAAATCAACGGATGGAATCCGACAAAAATATCAAGTTCGCACTTAGAAGGAACCGTAACCATGACTCAAGGCAATCCGTATCTGATGTTTTCTGTTCCGTATGAAAAGGACTGGACGGTAACAGTTGATGGGAAGAATACAGAGACATTTGAGGTCATAGATGCACTTATGGCAATTGAGATTGCTCCGGGAGAACATTTTGTAGAAATAAAATATATTCCGAGAGGACTATATATAGGGGTTATTATTTCAATTATTTCAATATGTTGCACACTTCTGATAATTACCAATAAAAGGCCGAAAAAACAATAAAAAAACACGTTGACAAGTCTGAAAAACCGGTGCTATAATGTAGTTCCACCCGTGAAGAGAAGCCTTTTCAAGATGGTAGGCGATGATAATGGGTGGAATTATTTTGTTAAAAACGAAAGTTTTTAAAAAAATAAAAAATAGGTATTGACTTTGTAAAATACGCATGATATTATATACAAGTTGCGTGTAACGAAAGGCAACACCAAATGTACCTTGATAACTAAACAGTATAAACCAACCCTGAAAATTCAAAAAAGGATTCCAACGAATCCAAAAATGAGATTTCAGAAAAGAAACAATACCTAAAACAGTAAAAACGGTCTGGAAACAGATCAAGGATAAGAATTGCTAGTAGTGATTCATGATCCAAGGAATTA
>CAZWXS010000047.1:15242-17551 GCA_964638005.1 uncultured Lachnospiraceae bacterium | reverse complement strand
ATAAAAGTTGAAACAGACTTCGATTGATCCATCGAATTGGTGACAGATTCAGCACAAAATTTCCGACTCTGCTAAATGTACCGATTCTAAAAAATGTACCTCCCAGAATCGCAAATACAGCAATCGGAATATTCAACACATTTTTCAACACCAGAAAATTCTTCATTCCCAATCCAATCAACGTTCCAAGCGATGAAACAGCAAAAGACAACGCAAAATATAAAATGCTGACCCATCCTATGCTACGAGTCTCAAGTCCTACCAAAAAACCAACTGCTCCATATACAAAAATCCCACATAAAAAGAACACAAGACCACAGGATAAGACCTTCGCCCATACGATGGCTTTCGTTGAAAGTGGCGTAAGCAGAACACGTTCTGCGGTCTTGGCATAGGCATCATCCTTTCCTGCATAGGCCGCAGTGATCAATGCCATGATTGTACAAAATGGAATCATGACCACCGTATAATACTGATAACTGGATATTCCGCCATAGGAAAGTTTCTTACACAGGATTCCTAATAATCCAATCATCACTGCAGGAAAGATCAGATTATATCCCACTGCAAATCCGTCGCAGAGCCTTCGTTTCAGATTCATTTTTAACATTGCCGAAAATGCTGTCATCCTTTATTCCTCCCCATCTCGTAGTTCTTTTCCGGTGATATGCAGGAAGATATCCTCCAACGTATGCAGTCCATCCGGCTCATATTTTTTCTTAAGCTCTTCCTTTGTACAATCTTCTATCACTTCACCCTCATCCATCAAAATAATCCGACTGCATAACTGCTCCACTTCTTCCATGTAATGTGACACATAGATGACCGTTGTTCCTCGTCTATTCAGTTCCTTGATGGTCTCCATAATGTGATTTCTTGACTGTGGATCAATTCCCACCGTAGGCTCATCCATAATCAAAAGTTGAGGGGAATGTGCAATGGAGCAGGCAATGTTCAACCTTCGCTTCATTCCACCCGAATACCTGCCCGGTGCTTCTTTCCGATGTTCCCACAGTCCAACAAAAGTAAGTGCTTCTTCAACCCGTCTCTTTAACTCACTTCCCTTGAAGCCATATAGGGAACAAAAGAATTTCACATTATCATAAGCACTCATATCCATATACAAAGCGATCTCCTGCGGTACGACTCCGATACTTTTCTGGTATCGTTCCATCTGCTCCGTAATCTCTGTTCCCTCATAATAGACATGACCCCGCTCAGGCTTTTCAATCCCTGTAATCACACGTATGCTGGTACTCTTCCCTGCTCCGTTTGCTCCCAACAATCCAATCATTTCTCCGGCATTCACCGTATAGGAGATTTCTCTTACGACTTCCTTTGAACCATATGACTTGCTTAGGTTTTCAACTTTTAACTGTTCCATTAATTTTCTCTGCTCCATTTCTTCTCATCCTTTCTTTTTGTCCCTAATACTACTTTGTTCAATTCATATCCTCTCTTGAACTGTTGCATTGTGTCTTGTTGTCCTACTTCTTTGTTTTCTTTTGTTCTCACTTTTCTTATTTAATATTTGATATCCAATGTTGGATATATGATTTATATTTTAAGGAATCCGCAATGGATTCCCAAAATAAACAAATCTATTTTTTCATCTGTTCTAATAGAAAATTAATATTTTCAAGTGCCTCTTCCGGGTTCTTCTCTATCGTTTGCTTAATAGATTCAAGCATTTCAATCTGCACATCTCGTTTTCCATCACTTCCGACATCCTCAGCCTGATCAAAATCAAATGATGCAATCATACTACCCATCTGCCCTGCTTCTTCCATATAATAATCCAGATGCTGCAAGAGTTCCTCATGCCATTTGATCTGCTGCTCAATCGAATCAATGGTCATCTGAAAACTCATTTTAGTCAGACCATATTGATCGTTTAGTACCTTCTTATCACTCCAGAATGCCCAGTATTCCTTGTTCTTCTGTAACTGCTTGATATGTTTCTCCAGAATCTCTTCTACTTCTTTCTTGGAAAGTGTAGATAAGATTGGCGAGGTAATGAATTTTGCAGAGCCCAGATCAAATAGGGGCATAGCCAGTTCCTGTCTCATCTCTTCCACCAAAGTCTCTCGTCCCTTAGCCGTAATCTCATATATCTTACGCACTCTGGAACCGGTTCTCTCTTCTCTTTGCACTGCTATATTCTTTTCTTTCTCTAACTTCGCGAGTGCATAATAAATAGAGCCGGACTTGATGTTCGTCCACTGGTCAATGCCTGACAGACTGATAAACTGCTGTATTTCATAGCCATGTGTCGGCTTAATATTCAAATAATATAGAATAATCCCTCT
>CAZWXS010000047.1:13264-15142 GCA_964638005.1 uncultured Lachnospiraceae bacterium | reverse complement strand
CTCTCTTGCTCATCTACTTTCCTACCGCTTCCCTAGCTCCCATAAAACTTCTTAATTTATCTAAATGCTTACTTGCTACACTTCTTCCAATCTCATATACACGTTTCAGATTTTCCGGATCACGCTCTATATGTCCGATCGGTAGTTTTTCCTCCGGGCAAATAACGTATGTACTGCCCTTTCGTTCCTGCATCTGAATATATCTGGTCGTCTTATTATAGATTTCATGACGCTCCGCAACAGCCTTCACGAACTTGGGATATTTACGATATGCCACTTTAATGAGTGGTAATAATTCATTTTTCTTCTTCACAAATCCTCTTGGCTGTGTCAGGATCACGACATTCCGTTCATATCCTATCGTCTCAAAATATCTGAGCGGTATTGAGTCCGCAACGCCGCCGTCCAGCATTTCCCGTTCTCCTGCTCTGACAATTCCGGATGCCAGCGGCATAGATGCCGACGCACGTATCCACTCCATATCTTCCTGCATGCCATTGTCGCACTTATGATAAACAGGTTTTCCTGTCTCAATATCCGTACAGACCACATAGAACTCCGTGGGTGATGCATAAAATGTATCTACATCAAACGGATCTAACTTGTCCGGTATCGTGTAGTAACAGAATTCTGCTCCGAACATATCTCCTGTCCGAATCAAAGAACGCACACTGCAATATCTCCAGTCCTTACAATAATCCATATTATATCGAATAGCTCTGCCCGGCTGGTGACTGACATAATTGCAGCCAAATGTTGCTCCTGCAGATACCCCAATCGCACCATCAAATACAATCTCATTTTCCATCATCACGTCGATGACTCCGGCGGTAAACATTCCTCTCATTGCCCCGCCTTCCATAACAAGCCCTGTCTTCATGCCTTTTATCATTCCTTCTCTGACAAATCAATTTCCAAATCTAAAAACATCGTATATCTCACTCAATAATATACGATGTTTTTACAACAAAATCAAATTATAGGTTGCAAACATGCATGGCTATTTCATTTCGATTTCATATGCCAGTTATCATTTCAGACCTTCAAGCAAAACAATCCATGCCGGCTGCAATATGCATACAGATTTCCATGCCCTCTTCTGAAAAATCGGCATTCAATATTCTGTTCCGGATACATCTTCACGATTTCTGTTCGATCTGTGGTCACATAGGCAATGAATGAAATATAATGCTCCTTCTTCATGGGATGATCCATATGAACGTAATATTCATTTTCTATGATTTCCGTCACGATATCATGACGACGATTTTCTAAATGATTCTTCGCAGGATGCTCTGCATCTGATGCTTCATCCTGCTCCTCGATTTCCAATGCCGGTAATGTGATTCCACAGCAGTTATAGGCGCTCTTGCCGACTGCCCAGATCACATTTCCGCAGACCGGACAGACATAGAAGCTTCCTTTTTTCATATTTGCAGAGCGGTTGTCATTCACCGCATATTCTCCAATCAATATTTCTGTTACCGATACCCCAAGTGCCGCTGCTAACGTACTGATCAATCCGATATCCGGCAGTCCTCTGTCCGTTTCCCACTTTGATATCGTCTTATCACTGACCTGTAACATATCTGCAAGTTGTCTCTGTGTCATCTGCTTTCGCTCGCGTAACTCTTTAATCACTTTTCCTGTCACATAACCCATAGTCTGCTCCTCTTTCCTAACGCATGTTTTCATACGCTTCGCTTTTTATCTCATGCTTCGTTCATACATCTCATTTTTGTCTTTTTTAACTTCTTGAAGCTTTAAGCGCCGTACATGACATCATCATATCATCCGCAACATACATATCATACAACCCCCACTTACCAATATCAACCTACGTTCCGTAGACAAAATCAATACCTATTTATTCACCCA
>CAZWXS010000047.1:0-13164 GCA_964638005.1 uncultured Lachnospiraceae bacterium | reverse complement strand
TTACCAATATCAACCTACGTTCCGTAGACAAAATCAATACCTATTTATTCACCCAGTGCAATCTTATGCTCCCGGCATAGAGCCGACACATCTGAATTTTGCCCACTCCATATCCGGCAATACAATGCTCCGTTCCTTTCGCATAACTAACCGTCTAGAGTATAAAATACCCACGCCTGTCCGGATCAAATTCTTTCATCTGTATTATGATTGCCAATTCTTCCATCGCCGATATTCCCGCAGCCAGACACACAACAGCACACGTCCATGAAATCCCAATCAACATAAGCAACAGCGGAAGTATAAACAGCAAACCACCCGTCACTTTATTGAGTATCGTATGCAGCGAAGCAAATCTCTTGAACTTCCTGGCTCCGATTGCATAAGATACAATCCTGATCAACACAATCTCCACAGCGCAAGCAAGCGCCCACACCGGAAGCCTGTTCCACAGAATCGGTGCCAGCTGCATCACGACAACAACTAAAAATACCACATCCGAAATGCTGTCTAACAATGCCCCTGTCTTGCTCTCGGAATGTGTCATTCTCGCAATCGTTCCATCCACCATATCCGTCACACCGCAAATGATATACAGCACAAAAAACGCCACCGATAATGGTTCCGTCAATAAGATGAATATAGAAATCACAATTCTTGCAATCGTAACACCGTTAGCAAGATGTTTCATCTGAAATAACCTCATAGTTTCCCACATGACATCGAATACTCTTTGCATGATCATGCTTGATCTGCAAGAGCCTGTCCATCTCATCAAAGGCATTTTGATATTTCGAGCTCTGATGATGCACCAATATATAATTCACTCTCTTTATTTTACCACAAGACAGTTCACAAAATCTACGCACAGGTGCCGCCAAATGAAACACCCAGATGGGCGAGCAGATCGTCACCGTATCATATGCAGAAAAATCAATCTCCTGCTCCTCAATCGGCATGGCCCAGCGATGCATTCCATATCTTCCACACCACCAGAATCCCAATGTTCCTTCTGTCCTCTCTGTTGCTTTGATTTCATAAAGCTCGGCACCAGATTCATTTGCAGTCTCACATGCAATTTTCTTTGTATATCCCATACGTGAAAAATAGACAACCAGTTCTTTTGGATTGGTACCAATATCTGCATAATTTATTTGGTTTACATAAAATTTTCCCTGTCGATAGAATACACTTGTCATATATCCTGTTACAAACTGTGCCAGTCCGAATATAAAGTAGATAGTGGACATAAAATTAAGCGGGAAAATAATGAATTGAATGCAAATCCATAACATAAGCGTCACACCAAACAAGGTACCGAGCAATATTCCTGCTCTTTTCTTTTTAAACAGCATTCCCGCCGCAACCAGATTCGGAATTCCATTCACACACAACAATGCGATTCCCGGAAACAGAAAATCCTGAAATAAATATTCTGCAAACGGCAGCACCTGAAAATACGGCAATACTCCCTGCATCTGCATCAGGCTTCCGTCCGTCTTGATTAACATGCAGGACGCTCCCGCCACTGCACCGATCCCAATAAACAGACACCAAAATATCAACCATTTCCTTGCACTCTCATACCTGCTATGTGACTTCATAAATTCATTTCTCCTTTGTATTCCGATTCCAAACCAACAAACAACTCCTCTTCTTCTGATAAAATATCATTTTCACAAATGCACGACAAGTTACATGTGTCACAAGTTACTATCATTTTCAACAGAAATATGCTTTTCCATATAATCGCTCATTGCGTTCCAATCAAACAAAAGGGGGCATACGCCCCCTCCATTTAGTAACTACCTTATTGAATAACCAGCTTATAATAAGTCCTCGCCGTTGTTAAATAACTCACTCCATAGAACAACATAAATACCACAATCACCACACCTGTTGAAATCAAGATATTGCTCACGCTATAAATGTTCAGCACATACAACAGCTTCATGGTAAGCGGCAGCCCGACAAATGTATGCAGCACCGCAGCTGCAAGCGGCAGCCCAAATACCAGCAAAATCTGGCTTTTGATTGTTACTCTGACATCCTCTCTGCTCATGCCGACATTCTGCATGATGTGGAAGCTTTCACTGTCCTCCATACCCTCTGCAATCTGCTTATAATACATAATCAGCACAAGAAAAATTGTGAAAATCAGTCCGAAGAATACGCCGATAAACAGCAAGCCACCATTCATGGACTCCATCATGCCACTTCGATCAATGACATTTTGTGTGTAACTGTAGGAGGGTAAATTTCTTGCATATCCGTCAAGGGCATGCAGAAAATCTTCTTTTCCGGTTGTAGCGTTCTGATCCAACCCGGTAGTAACTCCCGACATTGAAGTCTTAACAGAATCGGCAGCAATGTCAGACTCCGCAACATTTAACAGAACTCGATACATCCTGCCATCCCCACACAGTTCCGTCCTGACAGTTTCATTTTCCACTATCATGTAATACCGACGGTTTGAATACGTATGTGGTTCCTTTGTGTCAATGCGAAAACTTGATAACTGTTCCTTAATCTGATAGGTCTTTCCAACCCTTACCACCTGCGGATATTCATAGTCTTCCGATGTTGAAAAGAACAGTATTTCATCCGGCTCTAGGGTTTCCTGCTTTCCTTCTATTGCATTATATTCCTCTAACGTCAGCACTTGAACCGGCATTTCATTATTTTGGATGCCCTCTCCTGTATCCTGTTCAAAAACATCCCCTTCTACAAAGGTATTAAATGTGCCATAGTGATACGCGATGTCATCTGTAATCTCCACATTATTTTGCTTTGCAACAAGTGCTGCCATATCATGAAATTCGTCCATTTCAGCCATGTCACCATAATGGAATACATATTCTCCGTCATAAGGCGAATCAAACGCTATGATATCATCCCCACTAATGGTCAGTGTCAACGTACAAATCAGCGTAATCATAATCATGGTGCTGAAAATACAGATATTTACCAAACTGGAAGCGTTGCGTTTCATACGATATAGCATTCCCGATACCGTCACAAAATGCGCCTTGCTGTAATAATAATTCTTACGCTTCTTCAACCCGCGAAGCAATGCAATACTACCGGACGTAAACAGAAAATAACTACCGACTACCACAAGAAAAACTGCAAAAAAGAATTTGATAAAAACAAAAGAATCTATCTTCGCTGTCAATGCTTCATAATATCCACCGCCAAGAATCAATATTCCCAAAACCGTATACAGCCACAGATGCTTTGGCTCTTTCTCACCCTTTTGACCACCTCTGAGCAGTTCTGTCGGGTTTGTCATCGTTACCTGCCACAGATTCGTCAGCAGATTCAATGCAGAAATAAATCCAAATAAAGTAAGCGTTGTAACAAGACTTCCTATATCCATTGTAAACACAGCATCTTTTGGCATCCCCGCCGCATTGATTAGTACCAAAAAGATAAATTTTGAAAATGCAATCGAGACAATCAAGCCAAGCAAGACAGCCGTTGCATACATACACAGCGTTTCAACAATCATCATCATGCCGACATGCTTCTTCTCAAGTCCGAGTACCGTGTAAAGTCCCAATTCCTTCTTGCGTCTCTTAATCAGAAAGCCATTGGTATAGAATAGAAACGGTACCAGAATAATTGCCAGAAGTGCTCGTCCAATTGCCAATAACATCAACATATATCCTGCATGCGGAACATGTTCCAGCATCTGATTGCCGATGATACAGCTAAAGTTAAAATAAACCGCCACAGCCAGTGCCATTGTCAGAATGTACGGCAGATAAACCACCTTATTCCGCAAAATGGAGTTCACCGCCATTTTGGGAAGCAGACGCATCTTATTCATTCTTTGCGCCTCCCTCCAAACTCTCCTGCTGCAATACAGTAAGTGTGTCGGAAATCTTTAAATACATCTCCTCATTTGTGGCATTGCCGCGATAAATCTGATGAAACAGACTGCCGTCCTTGATAAACAAAACTCTGCCTGCACATTTAGCTGCCTGAATGCTGTGCGTCACCATTAAAATCGTCTGTCCGTCCGCATTCACCTGATTGAATATCTTCATCAAACTATGTGCCGCTTTGGAATCAAGCGCTCCGGTCGGTTCATCCGCCAACAGAATCTGTGGCTGCGTAATCAACGCTCTTGCCACAGCTGCACGCTGCTTCTGTCCTCCGGATACCTCATACGGAAACTTTTCTAACAATTCCGTAATGCCTAATTTCTGTGTCAATGGTGCAAGTCGCTCTTCCATCTCCTCCGGTTTCATCCCTTGTAACACAAGCGGCAGGAAAATGTTATCCTTTAGTGAAAATGTATCCAATAGATTGAAATCCTGAAATACAAATCCCAACCGATCCCTGCGAAATGCTGATAACTCTTTTTGCTTGATTTGTCCAAAAGACTGTCCATTGAGCAGTATTTCACCTTCGGTTGGCTTATCCAATGACGCCAATAAATTCAATAGCGTGGTCTTTCCGGAACCTGACTCTCCCATAATTGCCACATACTCACCCTGTTCCACAGAGAAACTGACATTGGAAAGTGCCCTCACCTGATTACCGCCAAACCGCGTTGTATATACTTTTCCTATATTCTTTACTTCTAATAGTGACATGTTGTCTACCTCCTTATGACAACACTTTACCAGAGTTCATGAAAATGTGCCTTTATGTTACATTACATTTTAGGGGTTCATTCTTTCATTCTTGTAAGATTGTAAAATCTCAAATCCACACAAAAATATAATATAATTATTTTACATAAAAAGAAAGGGTAAAGCAATTTCATATGCCATACCCTCTCTATATACTTGCTATCAATATTGAACAATCTTGTATTCACAATAGTTATGGTACCACGGTTCTAGTTATCCTCATGATCATCCCTGTTCTAGTCCTCCTGGATCATATTCTTCTAATCCTCCTGGTACTACATCATCCTGAAATTCCGTCACAGGCGTAGTGTACTCCTTCTTAGACTCTTCCTTCGATGTCTCTTTAGGAATCTCCGGTTTCGGAAGTCCATCGCCATAAATAGAAGTCTGCAGATTTTTTATCTCTGCGGGCGGGATAATTATCATTTCTCCAAATCCTGATACCGGTTTTCTATCCGTTGACCTTGTCGTAATATTAGCATCCGCATACTGTTTCAAAATCCGCTCAATCAATCTCCACATTTTTCCATAATAAATTGTCGGCTTCGATTCCGGATCATTTATTAGTCCTTTTGCCTCTAATTCCTGATAACGCTTCATTGTCATCTCAAGTTCATCGACCATAAATCCCATTTTAGTTGCATCAAAATTATTACCTTCTTTTAACAATGGTTCTAACTGAAGTGATATTCTATTCTTCATCTCTCCAAATGCTTTTTGGTTATATGCCGGATGCATTGAATAATCTATCACGCCACTTATTTCCAAGTCCGGATTTGCCGTACGAAGCGTAAAAATTGACGACACCGGTGCCATATTAACAGTCTGTACTGTTGTATCCGCATTCAGGGTGCCAATATTCGTGTCCTCCGCAATTGTCACTTTAGAAGCACCAAACACATTCAGTGTTGACAAATCGGTATGCTGTTCTGTTACGACAATCCCGTCTGCATTCACATTAATCGGGCTGGTTACAACAAATTGTCCATTTACCTCTCGTCCTGCGCCGAATACGGGATAACTGCCCTGATTTTCTGTCACAACAGTTGCTACCGTCAATATTCCTACAATCACCTTCTATATCATCTGATTCATTTTGATTCCCTCCATGTTAAGAAAAACATTTATTTCCTTTTTTAGTATATCATTCCATTTTTCTGTGTCAATTCTTTTTTTATCTCTCCATTGCCTCTCCTTTCCTAATTCCAAATAACTGTTTCCTGTTCATGTGAACTTCCCTGCATCATCAGATACACTGTTGTTCCCACAGATAAAACCGATTCCACACGAATCTCTATCCCCAGCATGTCTGCTGTCTTTTTGCAAAGATACAGTCCGATTCCGGTAGAACGCTTATCCATATGTCCGTTATAACCGGTAAATCCTTTTTCAAAAATTCTTGGCAGGTCCTCCTCCCGAATACCGATTCCTGTGTCCTGCACCATGATTGTATATGTTGCTTCCATCTCATTGCATTGAATGGAAATACCACCCCTGGTCGTGTACTTGACTGCATTTGACAATATCTGTTCCAGTATAAAGGTCAGCCATTTTTCATCCGTCACCGCCATACAGGAAAAAGGTTCAAAATCAATCGACAACTTCTTCTCAATAAATACTGTCTTATACTGCTTCACAACCTGTTTTACAATTTCGTAGACGTCACACTGTTTGATATCCAGATCCGCGCCTGTCTCCTGCAGACGCACATATTGCAGTGCCATTCCCACATACTGCTCAATGCGGAAGAGTTCATTTGAAAGCTGCGCTGTCTTCGTCTGATCTTCCATGTTCTGCAGCATCAATCGCATCGCTGCAATCGGAGTCTTGATCTGATGCACCCAAAGTGTATAGTAATCCTTTTCCTCACCGGAACGCTCTCGTAGTGTTTGCTCTAATCCCTCACATCTCTGATATAATTCCTGCAGTATCTCCTGATATCTGACCTCTATTTCATCCTCTGCCTGCGGCAGACTGTCCAAAGAATGCAGCAATTCTTTTTGTGTCTTATGTAATGCACTGTCCTTCTTCCAATATAGAAACAGCGAACCCACACACCAAAACAAAAAGAAGAAGCCACACATCCATAACGTCAGCTTAACAGGCCGCATACTCTCTCCATATAAATAAGTACAAGCTGTCAGTACCCCTGCCATGAGCAATACACCACTTATAAATCCACGTTCTCTTCTAAGCCAGCTTTTTATAATGTTCATATCCGTCCAGTCTCATCCTCAACAATCTCATTTCATTTCTACTCATGCCAAATTGATTGATCTATCCCTCCACCAGATACCCAATTCCCTTCTTGGTGGTGATTAAGTCTTCTTTCCCATATTCGGAAAGCTTTTTCCGAAGTCTCGCCATATTAACAGCCAGCGTGTTATCATCCACAAAGCAGTCTCCATCCCACAGATGGTTCATGATTGCCTCCCTGGTCACAATTTCTCCTTTATGGGAAAATAAGATCTGCAGCATTCGGAATTCATTCTTTGTCAGTTCCACCCTCTGTCCGTCTACCTCCATCGTTCCGTTTGAAGTATTCAGCAAAATCCCCTGACATTCTGACAATTCACTCTTTCCCTGATAGGAATAGCTCCTGCGCAGCATCGCCTGTACCTTTGCAGACAACACCTGAAGATCAAACGGCTTTGCAATAAAATCGTCCGCTCCCATGTTCATTGCCATGACAATATTCATATTATCACTTGTCGATGAAAGGAAAATAATCGGAATCTGTGACACCTGACGAATCTGTGTGCACCAATGATACCCATTAAAGAACGGCAGTGACACATCCATCAACACCAAATGCGGCGAAAATGCACTGAATTCCTCCATGACAGCCGAAAAATCCGAGATAATCCCCACTTCAAAATCCCACTTCTGCAGATACTTCTGTATCTCCTCTGCAATGGTACGATCATCTTCTACTAATAAAATACGATGTTTCATCACTTTTGTCACCTTTCAATATCTGTATTATACCGAAAAAGCAGATAAACCTATTAAATCCAGTATACCATACGATTGCCATTTCCTGCTATCCTGTGTTACAATATGTATATTATAATGAAAAGCAACTGCCGATCAGGCAGCAAAAAGGAGGCTCTCACATGAATCCACTGATTCAAAAACTAAACGACTTCGGTTGCGACACTGCAGGTGCGATAAACAGATTACTCGACAGCGAAGAAACCTATCTGACATTTTTAGAAAAGTACAAAGGAACCTTTCATGTAAATGAACTGGGTGAACTTCTGCAGCAGAAGAAATATCAGGAAGCGTTTGACTGTGTTCACAACATCAAAGGAGCTGCCGGCAATCTCGGAATCACTCCATTATATTCCGCCGCAAGCGATCTGACCGAAAAGCTGCGTGCAAATGACTATGCAGACCTGGACAGCATCTATGCAAAACTGAAGACTGCCTATCAGGATTTTCTGTTCATCGTAGGTTGATATAAATCATCTACAAATTTTACTTTTCAAAGGAGTCTTCCAGATGAAGCACGATCCTCCACCCAATGAGGAACGCTATACCGACTTATATTACCGCAAGATTACTTTGCAGAACACAGTTTCTTCTTTTCAAATGAACCTCACGCAAAATTGGTGCGGCAACGGCCAATCCATATATCCGGAAATTCTGGACATGCAATCAGATGAAACTGTTGATGGCTTCTTTCAGCGTGCATATGATATGATTCCTCTCAAAGAAGATCTGGCGCGATATCGCTCCATATTTTCCCGCAAGCATCTGCTGGAACTCTTTTCCGCGGGTAACACTTCTCCCAATATCGAATACCGCAGACAATTAAGCAAAGAACACATCTATTGGATCCGGGCATGTGCAGAGATGTCTGAGAATCCCACTACCCATGATATAGAAGCATTTATATATGCCATTGATATCCACAACAAACATATTACACAGTCCGTTGTCCAGCGATTGCTCGACACAGACTTTGATTTCGTTGCAACCTTTGATGTCCAGACCGATGAGATGACACTGTTTAACCGTCAGGGTGAACATGGATATGATGGTCTGGAACCCAGCAGCGGACTCACCTATACCGCAAGCAGCCAAAAAGCTTACCCTTCTCGAATCGCTCCCGAGCATGTACATGATGCCCTCAAAAAAATGAGCCTTCAAAACATCCTGCAAGGACTCGAACATCAGCCAATGCTCTCCTTTACCTATCCCACCATCCCCATAGACGGACGTGTGCTTTATAAAAAATGGGATTTTCTATATCTGGATGACGCAAAAACCACAGTTCTCTTTACGAGAAGTGATATCACCATGATTTATGAATCTGAACAGAAGCAAAAAGAACTTCTGCAAAATGCACTGGCACAGGCAGAACGGGCCAACATTGCCAAAACGGAATTTCTGGCGCGCATGAGCCACGAGATCAGAACCCCCATGAATGCCATCATCGGTATGACAGCCATCGCCTCACAAGCACAGGCTGCCAATGATTGTCTGCAAGTCTCTGACTGCCTCACCAAGATTGATACCTCTGCTCATTTTCTGTTGTCATTGATCAATGATATTCTGGACATGTCGCAGATTGAAAGCGGAAAGATTTCGTTAAAGGAAGAGACTTTTTCTGTTCATGAACTGCTCTGCAAGATCAACGACATCTGTTTCGAACAGGCAGAAGCAAAGAAACTGCAATATGAGGTCATCACAGGCGATACCGTTCAGGAGTATTATGTCGGCGATATTATGAAGCTGCAGCAGATTTTTGTCAACATCATTTCCAATGCCATCAAATTTACTCCATCCGGCGGTAATATCCGCTTTTCCATTTCCCAGGAAAAGGTATCCAAGAGACTTGCCTATATCAAATTCACCATCCGGGATACCGGTATCGGCATCAACGAAGCCTTTCTCCCTCATGTATTTGAACCTTTCATGCAGGAACACATCGGCACAACCAGCCAATATGGCGGTACAGGTCTCGGTCTTGCCATCTGTAAGAGCCTGTTGGATCTGATGGGCGGCACGATCTTCGTCAACAACAATCCGGAAAAAGGGACTGAATTTGTCATCAGACTCAAACTCGGTCTGGTCAATCAAGAAGAATCTGAAAAACGTTCCGTAGAATGTGCCGCAGAAAAGACAATCCAATATGATTTCACCGGTAAACGCGTCCTTTTATGTGAAGACGATGCACTGAATATCGAAGTGGCCACACAACTGCTCAGAGCCAAAAATCTGGAAGTGGATGTGGCAGAGAACGGCTCCATAGGCGTAGAATGCTTTAAAAAGCAACCCGACAACTACTATTCTGCCATATTGATAGACATCAGAATGCCTGTGATGGACGGTTTGGAAACTGCCGAATATATCAGAAAAATGAAAAAAACACAAGCCAAAACGATTCCGCTCATCGCAATGAGTGCCAACGCATTTGACGAAGATATCGAACGTTCCAAAGCAGCCGGTATGAATGAACATCTGGCAAAGCCCATCGAAGCAGCACTGCTGTACCGGACGCTTCACCAATACATCTGTTGATTCGTATGCCCTTGTTTAATCTTTGAACTCATATTCCCATCTTTTTCATACGGCTCTTTTCCTGATACATCGCTCTGTCTGCCCTGATGACGATATCCCGGACATTCTCGTCTATACCCGCATCATATGCCGCATAGCCGCAGGCAACGGACATACGGCGCTCCAGATACCGCTCATTGGCATGCTGCATGTGGGCTTCCACCTGCAGATACAGATCATGAAAAAGTGCTTCTGACATATCCTGCGCTATGACGCAGAATTCATCTCCGCCGATCCGATATATGGATCCATATGTTCCGTATACGTCTTTCAGCACTTGGCTGACCGTCATGATATAATGATCGCCCATACTATGTCCATATAGGTCATTGACATTCTTGAGATTATTCAAGTCAAACATCATAATGGCACATTCTTTTAGTCTTTCTCCGGTAATCTGCTCGATTGCCTCTTCATATGCCTTACGATTGTATGCTTCCGTAAGCCCGTCTCTTCTCGCATCCTCACGGATCAGCTTCGCCTGCCTGCCCACACTGATCAAACTGATGGAATCGCGCATAACCATATATCCCAGCACCAATATGTAAATCAACAGACCCAATCTTGAAAATCTCGCTGAGTCAATGGAAGTATCATTATAATAGAAAGAAGCGTCCAAGATGACCGTCATGGCAACAAACAGCAGACAGATGGAATGGAACATGACCTTTCTGCGCGTCTCTCCGCTTCCCTTGATCAGTATCCGCAGAGTCAGAAAAATCCCCCAGAAGGCACCTAAGCAATAAATCACATGTGTGATGCTCAGCGTTTCTCTAAGGTCCGCAATCCCAAACGCCTGCAATGCCATGGACACCATAAAATCAATGATGCTGAACACACACAGCGTATCCACCACCCGATTGCTTGAAGTGTTGTACAGATACCTGACAAATACCATGATGGGTATAAAAATCAGCTTGAGTGTAATGAACGTCAGATAATTGAAAAAAAGATTATGTCCGAACAACAATATGAAAATCTGCGTTTCGCCGCCTGACCACAAGGACAACATCACAGAAAAGAAACCAAGCCATATCACATACCTTGTAAAGTGCATCTTCTTGCGTAAGAAAAGCAGTGCGACCACAATTCCCATGCCGATGATCAGTATGACCATACACAGGAACAGGGAAAAGGATGCCGAAACAATGATATCTCTAATGATATCCGTCTTAGCCCCAAACATAAACTGTGGAATCGTTCCTGCCACATCCTGATATGCCGGTGTCAATTCCACGCTGAATACCTTGTTCCGATATTGATTCTTCAGGTCGATGATATTCCATGCATTGCCCGGGGTCTTGCTGGGCCCCTGTTTCGGTGCGGTCAGGGAATAGACCATCACATCCTCCACATAGACCTTGACATTCATATGAGAGGTATAAAATGCAATGCTGTCTCCATCCAGTGTAGCCTTTTCAGGCAGCACATGATTCAGACAGATGGTGGCACCTGTCGGATTGTCAATGGTTTCCGGCAATGTCACAGGCTGCTGCTTCTCGCCTGCACACTCCAAGACCCAACCACTTCTGTATTCCAATACGTTTTTCTCATTCAGTGGATTTTGATTTGTCTGGTAATGCATTCCCATATAAAGCAAGAGTACAAAACCCACGATCAGCTCCGCCAAATATGCCCATTTAAATTTCATTCTGTTTCCTCGTGTGCACAGTCCTTCTGCACCGGTTATCGTCTACGAGACACATTTCACGTCTCATTATAAAGCATGTTGTCACTATCTTCAAGTAAATGGATATTTTAAAAGAGCCAACTTAAATTTCATTAAGCCGGCTCTTTAAGTATATTACTGCAGGTTCTCTCTTTGTTCTTTTACGCTTAGTAATTAACGATCTTTCCGAAATCAGCCTTGAGTGAAGCGCCACCCACAAGTCCGCCATCGATATCCGGCTGTGAAAACAGATCTGCTGCTGTTGCTGCGTTCACTGATCCGCCGTACTGGATACGAACTGCTTCTGCTGTAGGAGCATCATACATCTGAGCGATGCAGTCACGGATACCCTTGCATACTTCCTGTGCCTGCTCTGTGGTAGCTGTCTTGCCTGTTCCGATTGCCCAGATAGGCTCATATGCGATTACCATGGAAGCAACCTGTGCTGCTGTGATTCCATCGAGATCTGACTTGATCTGCAGACGGATCCAATCCATTGTAACGCCCATTTCTCTCTGCTCAAGTGTCTCGCCGCAGCAAAGAATCGGAGTCAAGCCTGCTTCGAAAGACTTCTTAACCTTCTTATTCAACAAGCAGTCATCTTCTTTGAAGTATTCTCTTCTCTCTGAATGACCGATGATGACATATTTAACACCTGCATCTACGAGCATTGCTGCTGAGATTTCTCCGGTGAAAGCACCTTTTTCTTCAAAGTACATATTCTCTGCACCGACTGCTACATTTGTACCTTTCACTGCTTCTACTACAGGTACGATGTCAATTGCAGGTACGCAGTATACTACGTCTACGCTGTCTGATTTTACTAAGTCCTTTAATTCTGCACATAATTTAACTGCCTCGCTGGGAGTCATGTTCATCTTCCAGTTGCCGGCTACGATTGTTTTTCTTGCCATTTTTATTGTCCTCTTTTCTGATTTACTTGGTTATTTGATGTTGCCTTCCAATACTCGAAAACGCTTTGCGTTTCCTCGTTTCGCTTGGCGCGCCCAACCTGGGCTGTGACACAAAACTGACAAATACGTTGTATTTGTCAGATGCTTCGCATCCTTGCGCCTAAGCCAACTAACAGATTTTTGTGCAAGCACAAAATCGGTCAATTGTCTTATTCGCGGTTTTGTGAATCTGCTTCTATAGCTTATTTGTCGTCTGCTGCTACTACGCCCGGGAGTTCTTTGCCTTCCAAAAATTCCAGTGAAGCACCGCCACCGGTTGAGATGTGGCTCATCTTGTCTGCAAAGCCTAACTGGTTAACTGCTGCTGCAG
>CAZWXS010000046.1:0-17608 GCA_964638005.1 uncultured Lachnospiraceae bacterium | reverse complement strand
AAATAGACACTATTATATAGGGGTGCAACCTTGATATGTTTAGTGGTATAATACACTTAGTCGTTTAAGTAAGGCATTTGAATTGTTCAAATTGTACATAGCATTTCACACACTGTTAGGTAACAATTAGTAACATTTAAGTTAATTACGAAAATGACTGCGATACTATAATATCATTTCATTAAAACGGAGGAAAGACAATGAAAAAGAAGTTATTGAGCGTATTGTTAGCTACAGCAATGGTTGCATCTTTATTAGCAGGCTGTGGCGCAAAGACAGAAGAAGCAGCTCCTGCAGCAGAAGCTACAGAAGAAGCTCCGGCTGAAGAAGCAGAAGAGCCTGCAGCAGAAGAGCCTGCAGCAGAAGCACCGACAGAAGGCCTTGCATATGCTGGCGAAATCGATTATATGCACTTCTCAACATCAGAAGAAGCAGAAGGTAACGGCGGTTCAGATGGTATGCGTACAATGATCGCAGAGTGGGAAGCAGCTAACCCTGGAATCACACTTAACCAGAACGTACTTGCAAATGATGAATATAAGACACAGATCGCTACATTGGCAGCAGCTGATGATCTTCCGGACGTATTCCTGTTACAGGGTATGAACACAAAGTCTTGGGCAGATCAGGGTCTTGTTCTTGATATGACAGACATCATTGCTCAGTCTCCTTATGCAGCAGATTACAACGAAGCATACTTTGCACCTTTCAAGGCTGGTGACAAGACATATGCACTTCCTGCATTAACAGGTGGTACATGTACAGTAGTTATCTACGACAAGCAGATGTGGAAAGATGCTGGTTTCGATTCATTCCCGACAACATGGGAAGACGTTCTTAAGGCTAAAGAGTACTTCGATGGCGAAGGCGTTGACACAATCGCATTTGGTAATGGCGGACAGTGGCAGATCAACTCATGCTTCATCTCAGCTGTACACGCTCTGTTCACAGGTACAGATTGGTATCTGTCAATCATCAACAACGATGGCAAGGCTAACTTCACAGATCAGGCATTTGTAGACGCTCTTGCATTCACACAGGAAGCATTCCAGTCAGGCGTATTCAACGAAGACTTCAATGCAATCACAAACGAAGATGCACGTGAGTACTTCATCGCAGGCGATGCAGCAGCATTCGTAGGCGGTAACTGGGATGAGTCTTACATCACAACAGCAATCAAGGAAGCTGACGAAGCTAAGTACAACAACATTGGTTTCGCTACATTCCCTGGTCCTGCATCAGCAACAGCAGCTAAGAACGTACAGAACATCGGTCTTGGCTATGGTATCGCTATCAATGCAAAGGTGGCAGAAGATCCTGATAAGTTGGCAGCATGTGTTGACCTTGCATACAAATTGACAGGTCCTGACTTCGCTAACTTCGTAGCAACAAATTATGCACTTGGTGGATTGACAAAGGTTGCAGATGTTGACCTTAGCGCATTCGATCAGGTTACACAGGACTTCTACAACTGGTCATATGTTGATACAACAACATGCGAAATCTTCGACTCATACCTTGATGGTTCTGTTTGGTCAGTATTCAACTCAGAAGCACAGGAAATGTTAAACGGAGACAAAGATCCTGAGACAGTAGCAGCAGATGCTCAGGCAGCTTGGGAAGCAAGCAAGTAATTTAGGTCATCTGACAAAGTGAATAACTTTGGATAATATCTAAATATAATGCGGGTCTTGTCCTTCATCGGACAGGACCCGTTTTTAAAAAAAGCTCCACTGATTTCGGATACAAACTCGTTGAGGTTACAATGTGATTATGGTATACTAGACATAGATATTTTTCACGCCAATCACATAAAATGGAGGAGGAAAGGTAACATGCTTAGATCGATTCGACCAAAGGGTAAGACGATTTTTATGTATTTACTGGTACCAATGGTTTGGTACATGTTCGCAGTATTTGTTCCACTGATCACAGCTTTGTACTATAGTTTTTTTGAGTGGAAGGGTGGTCCGAAGAAGACATTTGACGGACTGGTTAACTTCCAACAGTTGCTTCATGATACTGTATTCTGGCAGTCATTCGGACACAACTTATATCTGGTTGGAATTTGTATTGTCGGACAGATTGGTATCGCATTTATATTGGTTTTAATGATTAATTCAAGACTCGTTAAGTTAAAAGGTGTTCATCGTACATTCGGATTCTTCCCCAGTACTGTATCAGCCGTTTTCGTAGGTTTGATCTGGAAGATGATTTATGATAATAAAAGAGGTATTTTGAACTGGTTTCTGGTAACAATAGGACAGGAAGATAAGACACAGGTATGGTTGAATAATACTGAACTGGTTATGTTCCTCGTAGCGATTCCTCTTGTATGGCAGTTCATCGGTTATTATATGGTAATCCTTCTGTCAGCGATTTCATCCGTAGATGCGGAGATTTTTGAAGTTGCCGAGCTGGACGGAGCCAATGCATTTCAGAGAGCAATTTACATAGTGTTGCCGTTGATCAAGAACACGCTTCTTGTCTGTGTAACGCTTTGTGTATCAGGTAATATGAAGGCCTTCGATCATATCTATTCGATGACAGAAGGTGGTCCCGGATATTCGTCCATGGTTATGGCGATGTACGGATATAAAGTTTCCTTCCAGGAAATGAACTTAGGATATGGTAGCGCAGTTTCTGTTGGTATCTTTGTCACCAGTCTTGTAGTTATCTTAGCGGTACAGAAGATCATCAACGTGTACACCAAGGATAAGGGGGTGGAGTAGATGGCATATAATCCGGAAGATATCGCAGGAAAGAAAGATACAACTGCAGGCGAGAAAGCCAAAAGAGGAATTGTCGGCACGATTTTAAATCTGATTTTGATCTTCTTCTCCGCAATTTGTATATTCCCGTTGATTTGGATGTTCTACTCATCTTTGAAGTTGAAGAGAGTGTTTAATGCAGACATCATAGGACTTCCAACGAGTCCTACCTTTGAGAATTACATCAAGGTTATGACCAATAAGGATTACCATATTTGGGCATCCATGGCCAGCAGTGCAAGAACAACGATTATCTCATTGGTTTTCATAGTTTTATTCGGCTTTATCGTAGGTTATATCCTTTCAAGATGTAATTTCAAGGGTAATCGTATCATATATTACCTCTTCCTGATGGGTATGCTGATTCCGACTCACTCATTGCTTGTTCCTATTTATGTTGTATTTTCCAAGACAGGACTTGCAAATCAGTGGTTTACATTGCCGATTCCATATGTCGCCTTTGCTTTGCCGATTGCGATATTCCTGATGGAGGGTTACATGAAAGGTATCCCGACAGAGCTGGAAGAAGCGGCGGCGATTGACGGAAGCAGTTTCACAAGAACATTATTTTCGATTATTTTACCGGTTGCAAAGCCAATCTTGGTTACCATCGCAATCATACAGACATTCAGCTGCTGGAATGAGTTCTCATTCGCGCTGGTACTGATCAAGGACGTTAAACTCCAGACCGTACCACTTGCAATGACAATGTTCAAAGGCCAGTTCGCATCGGATTACCCGAAGCAGATGGCAGCCATGCTGCTGACAATGTCCCCAATCCTCATTATGTACTTTGTCTTCAGTAAGGAGATAATCAAGGGAATGGTTGCAGGTGCAGTTAAAGGATAGAGTTAAAGGATAGCTGGATATTTTGCGCAGCAAAATGCCAGCAGTCGAAAAATGGAACATTTTTCGACCCCACCAACAAAGTAGCAAGCAACAAAGACCAAAAAGAAGAACAGCCAGTAACTATGGTTGTTCTTCTTTTCTTACGAATTTATATCATATACTTCTTCCGAAACTCCAACGGTGTCATCCCCGTATGTGCCCTAAACTTCTGATGAAAGTAATCTACACTCTTATACCCGACCTGCTCTGCAATCGTATATACCTTCATATCCTGCTGCAATAACAACGTCTTAGAACGTGAAATCCGCACATAATCTAAGTAAGCATTAAATGGTGTTCCGATTCTTTTCGTAAAAAGCTTTCCCAGATAGGAACTGTTATATCCAAACAGGGTGGCAAGCGTAGACAACTGTATATTGTCATGATAGTTGTGATTGATGTAGTGCAGGATATCGTATACGACCTTGCCGTTTGAGCTGCTTGCGAGATAGCTCATGATCATTTCAAACTGATCCTCAAGAAAATCGAATGTTTCATGCACGTATTCTGCTTCCAGGATGCTTTTGACGATGGTGTAGTTATCCGGGAAGGGAATGGCGGCTGTCGTATATCTGCACAGCAATGCCTGCTTGATGTCCAGTATGATATCAATGAGCATCAGCTTGGACTCATATTGCAGAGTGTCTCCGGGATTCAGTTCCAGGCGCAGTTTCAGCAGTGTTTCCTGCAGGGCTTCACGATTATGCGCCTGCAAATAGGAACAAAAACATTCACAATATTCATTTGCGTTATTCAACGTAAATTCAGAACCAGCATTTTCATTCATGCATGTGTGCCTTTCACAGGTATTGTTTTCTCAGTTAGTTGTTCGAAGCGATGATGACTTCCGGTGACTTTGCATACAGGAATTTTAGTGCAATCGGAGTCAGGACGGAAGAAACGATGATCAATAAAATGACCGAGGTAAAGTATACCGGATCCAACAGTCCTACTGACAATCCCTTTTGAGATACGATCAGGGCAACTTCGCCGCGCGTCATCATACCGACACCGATCTTGAGCGAATCAGGCGTCGAAAAGCGGCAGAGCTTTGCCATCAGACCACAACCAACGATTTTTGTAATCAGTGCGACAAGCACGAAGGCGACCGAAAACCATAAAATGGCGCTTGAGAAGCTCGTAATATCTGTTTTTAATCCGATACTTGCAAAGAAAATCGGGCCAAAGAGCATATAGGCATTGATATCCATTTTCTCCGCGATGTATTCGGAATCACGGATGCTGCACAGGATGATGCCGGCTACATACGCACCGGTAATATTTGCAATGCCGAAATACTTCTCGGCAATATAGGACATGGCAAGACAGAAGGCCAGTCCGGCAATGGGAATACGTCTGGTATGCGGATAACGCTTATTAAATTTCTTGAATACTTTATAGGCAATATAGCCGACCACGATGGAAAATACGAAGAACAGGACGGTATTTACGACAACCAGTCCCATATGCTGTTCGGGATCTTTGAAGCCGATGACAAAGGTCAGCACAACGATGCCGATGATATCATCAATGATTGCGGCAGCCAGAATGGTCGTTCCGATCTTGCCCTTCAGATAGCCGAGTTCTTTCAGCGCCTGTACGGTAATGCTGACAGAGGTGGCAGTCATGATCACGCCGATGAACATGGATTTGTAGAATTCCAGAGTTCCGAATGAGGCAAATCCGTAAAATAGCATGTTCAGAATCGTTCCGAATACAAGTGGAATGAATACACCGGCACATGCGATCAAAAGAGCGGTGGGGCCTGTCTTCATCAGTTCCTTCAGGTCTGTTTCCAGACCGGCTGAGAACATGATCATTACAACACCGATTTCTGCCATCTGCACGAGAAAATCAGAAGCAGACACAAGCCCAAGCAGGCTTGGCCCAATAAGCAGGCCGGCAATAATCTCGCCGACCACTTGAGGTGCCTTCAATTTTCTTGCTACGATTCCGAAAAATTTTGCAAAAATAACAATAATGGCTAAATCCTTAAATATTTCATATGCTTCCATAATTTCTTTTCATCTTTCTTTCTTAGGTATTGTGGTGCGGTGTTTTTGCACACAACTACTATTATAACGCTTATTATTTATTTTGCAAGCGAATCTTCATATAAGCTTTGATGGCTTCCTTGCAGCCCTCGAAACCAAGTTTTCCGCTGTCCAGACACAGGTCATAGCCACGCAGGTCGTACCAGTCGAGTCCAGTGTAATATTTGTAGTAATCGGCTCTGTATTTGTTGGTCTTCTCAATGAATTTGATCGTGTCTTTTTCGGAAAGGCTGGTGCGTTCCAGTGCATTTTCCAGAAGAAAATCTGCATCCGCATAGACGAATACGCTGATGGCGTTCGGATTGTCTTTCAGAACGAAGTTCGCACATCTGCCGATGATGACACAGGAATCTTTATCGGCCAGATCCTTGATGATCTTAGCCTGATAATTGAACAGATTCTGATTAGAGGTAAATCCGTCACTTTCGGGAGAAATCAGCTTGCCCTTATAGATATGATTCATCTTGAAGAAGGAATTGACGCCGATGCGTTCATCCACCTTGGCAAAGAGGCTTTCGTTGATGCCGCTGTCTTCGGAGGCCATGGAGATGATCTCACGTTCATAGCAGTTCACATTCAGGTCGTCTGCCAGCATCTGTCCGATTGTCTTGCCGCCGCTGCCATACTGGCGCGCGATTGTAATGATTGGTTGATTCATGTTTAAACCCTCCTATTCGCCCAAATAAGCCTTCTTAATGGATTCATCGTTCAGATATTCATTTTCCATGATGATAGAGCCGGTTTCAAGGACATAGCATCTGTCAGAGATGGAAAATGCTTTCTTTGCATTCTGCTCTACCAGCAGAACGGTCGTGCCGCTTTCACTGACTTCCTTGATGATGTTGAATATTTCATTTACATAGATGGGAGAGAGTCCCATGGAGGGCTCATCCATCAACAGGATACGTGGTTTGGACATCAAGGCGCGCCCCATTGCGAGCATCTGTTGTTCGCCGCCGGACAATGTACCGGCTAACTGCGACCTTCTTTCCTCAAGACGGGGAAAATGCTCATAGATACCGGCGAGTGATTCTGCAATCTCAGCCTTATCTTTTCTGGTATAGGCACCCATCATCAGATTCTCATATACGGTCAATTCGGCAAAAACGCGGCGTCCTTCCGGAACGTGTGCCATACCGAGGGAGACGATCTTGTATCCGGGCATCTTTGTGATGTCATTTCCCTCGAATATGATCGAACCGCTCTTAGCCTGCAGCAGACCTGTGATCGTGTGCAATATGGTCGTCTTACCGGCACCGTTGGCACCGATGAGAGCGATGACCTCGCCTTCGTTGACTTCAAAGGATACATCCTTGAGAGCGTGGATGAGGCCGTAGTATACGTTTATATTTTTGATTTCCAGCATGGACATGGAGTGAACCTCCTTAAAATGTATGGTTGATATTCAGTAAATTAAAATACTGCGAATTGCTTTGTGAAGCGCTTTTGACTTTAGACACTTGTATTACTTTATTCTTCTTCGTCACCGAGGTAGGCGGTGATAACCTTGGGGTCGTTGAGAACCTCTTCGGGTTTGCCGTGTACGAGCAGAGTTCCGAAATTCAGCACATATAAGTATTCACATATTCCGGAAACAAGTTTCATGTCGTGCTCGATCAGCAGTATGGTCACATGGAATTGATTGCGGACGAGTTCGATGGTCTTCATCAGTTCCTTGGTCTCGCTCGGATTCATGCCCGCAGCAGGCTCGTCTAAGAGCAGTATGCGGGGATTTGTGGCAAGTGCCCTGGCAATTTCAAGCTTACGCTGCTTGCCGTAGGGAAGATTGGTTGCCATATAGTCAGCCTGGCCGTCCAAATCGAATACCGTGAGGATTTCCATAGCCTTTTCATTCATCATTTGCTCTTTTTTACGATAGGAACCTGCATGAAAGAAGCTTTCGAGCAGGGAATAATGGATCTGATTGTGCAGTGCAACTTTGACATTATCCAGCACCGTCATCTTGCTGAACAGACGGATGTTCTGGAAGGTACGTGCGATGCCTGCTTCACAGATTTCATTTGGCTTTTTGCCTACGATGCTCTTGCCGTCCAATAAGATCCTGCCGTTCGTGGGTGTATAGACGCCGGTCAGCATATTGAAAACGGTTGTTTTACCGGCACCGTTGGGTCCGATGAGACCAACCAGGGAGCCTTCTTCCAGTTCCATATTCAAGTCATCAACGGCACGCAGACCGCCGAAGGAAATGCCTAATTTTTTAATTTCCAGTAATACCATACTATGCAGCCTCCTTTTCAGAAGATTTCATTCGTTTCTTTTCAAGAAGCCTTGCCTTCAGTGCAGAGTTGTTGAAGATCATCATTGCAATCAGGACGATGGCATACATCAGCATTCGATAATCGTCGAGACCTCTGAGTACCTCGGGAAGCATCGTCAGGATGACAGCTGCGATGATAGAGCCCTTGATGTTGCCCATACCGCCGAGTACTACCATAACGAGTATTTCTATGGACTTATTGTAATCAAAGTTGCCGGGCTTCAGAATGCCGACATTGTGCGCATAAATAACGCCTGCTATTCCAGCGAATACCGCCGATATTACAAATGCTGTTACCTTGAACCGACTGACGGGAATACCTGTCGCTTCTGCCGCAATGTAATTATCGCGGATGGAAGAGATGGCGCGTCCGTGTCTGGAATTGACCAGATTTGCAATCAGTATGATCATGAGCACCATGATAATATAAATCAGTGTAAACTGTTTATAGGTTGAATATTTCGGTATATCGGAAAGACCTGCTGCGCCGCCTGTGATAGACAGAGAGTTGATGATGGACTTTACGATCTCACCAAATCCAAGTGTTACGATGGCAAGGTAATCACCTTTCAAACGAAGTACGGGTACACCGATGAGAATACCGAACAGACCGGCAACGAGACCACCCGCTATGATGGCGACTGCAAATGCCAGCGGTGCCGGAAGTGCTGTGGCGTTTAGGGTTATCAATGCGCCTGTGTATGCACCGATGGACATAAAGCTTGCATGACCGAGCGTCAGTTCGCCGAGAAAGCCGACGATCAGGCACAGGGAAACTGCGAGCATGACATTGACACAGACCGGAACGATGATGGAGGTCATCTGCCTGTTCAGCAGTCCTGCATTTACGAGGAACATGATCAGAGCATAAATAACGACCGTTACAATAAATATGATAATGTTATTTTTATTTTTCAATATGTTTTTCATCATACCTTCTCCTTTCTTTGCTTGCCAAGGAGACCGGTAGGTTTCACCAGCAGAACGATGACGAGCACACCGAATACAATGGCATCTGATAGCTGTGTGGAGATGTATGCCTTGGAAAGACTTTCGATCAAACCGAGGATGATACCGCCGAGCATAGCTCCGGGAATACTTCCGATGCCGCCGAGAACAGCAGCGACGAATGCCTTGATACCGGGCAGTGCACCGAGTGTCGGCTTCAAAGCTTCATATTGACAGATGAAGAGGATGCCGGCAATGGCAGCGAGAGCGGAGCCGATGAAGAAGGTCAGGGATATCGTTCCGTTGACGTTGATGCCCATGAGTTCTGCAGCTCCTTTGTCTTCCGATACAGCACGCATGGCACGTCCCGCTTTGGTTTTGTTGATGAAGAGTGTCAGGGCAATCATGCAGATTGTTGTGATTACCAGAGTTACGATGGTAATACCTGATATGGTAATGGCGCCGACCTTGATGGCAGGAATCTTGATGATTGAGCCAAAGGGAATCGGCGTTGCTCCGAATATGAGCTGGATCAGGTTCTGCAGAAAGAAGCTGACACCGATTGCAGTGATGAGAACTGCAAGAGGCTGTGCCTTTCTGAGAGGCTTATATGCGACCTTTTCAATGACTACACCGAGGACGGCGCAGACCATGATTGTCAACAGCACTGCGGGAATGGCAGGTATGTGCAGGAGCGAGACGAATACATAGAGTACATATGCCCCCACCATGATGATATCACCATGTGCGAAGTTAATCATCTTGGCGATTCCGTATACCATGGTATATCCCAGCGCAATCAGTGCGTAGATACTGCCGGTACGCAGACCGTTAATCAGCTGTTCGATAATACTGTTCAATACATTCATTTGATCTTCTCCAAACTGTTAGAATACTTATTGTTGTGTGTAATGCAGGAAGGCAGTGCGCACACGCAATTTATGGTATCATAAAAAGTGCCGAAATGCAAGAAAAAAGGGAGATCCGACGCTATTTGCACCGGTCTCCCTTGACTCATTTTGTAAAGATTATTCCATTGTGTATTCACCGTTTTTGATTGTGATGAATTTAGCGCCCTTATTCGGCTCACCGTCTACAGTGAAGCTCATGCCTGCGCCTGTCAGACCATCAATAGAGATCTCCGGCATAGCAGCAATCATATCAGCGCTTTCGATAGAACCGGCCTTTTCCATAGCAGCCTTAAATACATAGACTGTATCGTATGCATCTGCTGCAAACTGGTCAGGTGTTGCACTGTAAGCAGCTTCGTATGAAGCAACGAAGTTCTTAACGAGTTCATTGTCTTCTCCTGCGAAGAATGGGCTTAAGAATACGGCGCCTTCTACTGTTGTAGGATCGGTGACTGTGTTCAGCACGCCATCCCATCCGTCTGAACCGAGGAACGGAAGTTCCATGCCGAGTTCCTGTGCCTGCTTTGTAATATAGGTTGCATCATTGTAGTAAGCGGGAACGAAGATGACTTCTGCATCTGTACCCTTGATACTGGTCAGCTGTGTGTTGAAGTCTACGTCATCCTTTACAAAGGATTCGCTTGCTACGATCTCTCCGCCGTTAGCGGCAACCTGTGCCTCGAATGCATCCTTGATACCTGTTGAGTAGTCATCGGAATTATTGAAGATGACTGCAATCTTCTTATAACCTAATTCTTTTACAGCATAGTCTGCCATTGTGACACCCTGAAGAGGGTCTGTGAAGCAGATTCTGAATCCGTTCGGGTTCTTGGTACAATCCTGAGCGGAACCTGAAGGTGTGATCTGAAGAATACCGTCTTCTGCTGTCAGATCTACGATTGCAAGACATGCGCCTGATGTAACAGTTCCGAGGATTGCATTGACTTTCTGATCCATCAATGTGTTGTAAGCTTGGATGGCCTTGTCCTCTGTAGCCTGATCATCTTCGAACTGCATAGCGAATGTGTATGTTACATCACCGACTTTTACGCCGCCAGCTTCGTTGATTTCCTGAATGGCGATTTCAGCACCCTGCTTAACGGATAATCCGTAAGAAGCAGCAGCACCTGTAAGAGGTCCGATACCACCGATCAAAAATGTGCCGCCGTCGGAAGCACCTGCTTCTGTTGTTGCCGGCTCTGCTGCGTCAGCAGCTTCTGTTGTCTCAGCAGCGTCTGTTGCTGCGCCTGTGTCAGCAGCTGTGGAACCACATCCTGCAAGTAAAGCAGTGGTCATGGCAGCTACAAGTAATACGCTTAATAATTTCTTTTTCATAACTTTCTCCTCCTTAAACAAGATAAAATATACGAAAATAATCATAACTGCTGCGTACGAATTTGTCAAATGGGTTATTTTAGATTGTGAACCATAAAAAAATATGATATAATTTTTTCATACAACTTTACTTGCGGAGGAACCCATATGGAGACATATGATGATTTGAATGAACGTCAATTAGATGTACTGAAAGAAATCGGTAATATCGGAGCGGGAAATGCCTGTACGGCATTGTCGGTACTGCTGGGAACGGCGGTAGACATGACGATTCCGAGCATCCGATTACTGGAATATGATAAAACAGCGGAAGCTCTGGGCGGAGCAGACAAGGAAGTCATCGGCATACAGATCGGGATTACGGATGATCTGACCGGCATGATGTTCCATATCGTGCAGCAGCCGTTTGCGGAGAAGATTATCAACACCTACTATTCCAAGGAAATCAAGTCGTTGAGTGAACTGGATGAGATGGATACCTCCGTTATGAATGAGATGGGCAATATTACCTCCGGTGTATATGCCAACTCAATCGCGACTTTGACGGGAATGCTCGTGAATATCACAGCACCCGAGCAGAACTGCAATACGATCGGTGAGATACTGCGGATACCGCTTTCCTATTTTTCCAAGCTTGGCAGCAAGGTTCTTCTGGTGGATGAGAAATTCATCATAGCAGGAACTGAGATATCGAGCAATATGATATTGATCCTGGAGCATGAATCATTATTAAAGCTGTTTCAAAGCCTGGGTGTCAATACAGACGCATGATCGAGAATTATTTATTCAGAAACGGAATAAAACTTCACTTTGCTTCAAGGTGGAGTTTTTTATTTACTTATACACTTTAATGTGTTAAAATATACAAGTGTTAAAGTTGTAAAGCGGAGGAGAAAGGTATGAACAGTAAAATCAGGACAGAGGCTGTGGATTATTTGTTTGAAGCGATTCTGCAGTTGAAGAACAAGGAAGAATGCTATGTATTCTTTGAAGATGTCTGTACAATCAATGAATTGCTGTCATTATCACAGAGATTTGAGGTGGCAAGCATGCTGCGGGAGAAGAAGACCTATCTCGATATCGCGGAGAAGACAGGGGCTTCGACAGCGACCATCAGCCGCGTCAATCGTTCGTTGAATTATGGAAATGACGGATACGATATGGTATTTGAACGGATGAAGAAGAGCAAAAAGTAATTTCGGATATAGGATGATATAGAAAAAGACGGTGCCTATTTTTTCAAATCGGCACCGTCTTTTGTATCCGGAAGGGTATCTATCAGCTTTTCGATGATTTTGGTCTTCATATACACGTCCTGACTGAGCAGGCATATATATGTGAACAGCTGCAGGTAATCGCGATCCTCTTCGGGGGCATCGGAAAAGGCACTGCCCGCGAGCTTTAGTGTATTGTTGACATCTTTCATGAAAGCGGGTAACTCTGCGGCACATTTATCAAATACACCTTCATATACATCTTCGAGACCGAGAGAATCGTCTCCGCTCTGGTAGAATCGTTCCGTAATCGGAAGCAGGAGCTTCTCGATGTCGCCGATGGAAAGAATGTTCTTATAATAGTAGACGAAGAGCAGGATCATCATATGCTCTTTGTTGTATTTCTTTTTCAACGGAGGAGGAACCAGATTGTTCTTGGCATAGTTATTGATCATGGTCTTGGTCAAGATCTTATCATCATCATAACGCTTGGTCCTGTCAAGGCGTTCTTCCATAAAAGTAGTGACCTGATCCATATACAAATCGATATTTGGAATAGAATTGGCGCGAACATAACCCATATGTCTGACCTCTTTGACAATATCCTGTATCATGTCCTCTAGCATTTTATGCATGGTATAGATTCTCCCTTATTATAAAAGATGTTTCATAGAATAAAACATCTTGCTGTTGTGATTACTGTGGTTTTATGGGCGTATGAGGGGTTGCGAGATATTCCCTACATGTTATATTATATAGTTTTCATAACTACTTTACAAGAGATTTTTTCCCACACCGTGTCCAAGTACTCTCGACAGAGAAGGAAAATTAGTTTATACTGTACGTGCCGGTTTTTGACGAGTGAAGCCTACATAAAATAACGCATGTAATAATAGGAGAATACACACCAATGAATGCAATAGAGATGCTGAATGACAAACAAAAAGAAGCAGCCCTGCAAATAGAAGGCCCGGTTCTGATCCTGGCAGGTGCAGGTTCAGGTAAGACGCGTGTGCTGACCAATCGCACCGCATATATGATAGACGAAATGGGAATCGATCCGTATCAGATCATGGCAATCACATTTACCAACAAAGCAGCCGGCGAGATGCGTGAACGTATCAGCGATATTGTAGGCTATGGTGCAGAGCGTATCTGGGTTACGACGTTTCACAGTACCTGTGTCCGAATCTTGCGGCGATATATTGACAGGCTGGGTTATGATACGAATTTCACCATTTATGATACGGATGACCAGAAGACAGTTATGAAGGATATCTGCAAAAGAATGCAGATCGACACGAAACAGATGTCAGAGCGCAAGCTGCTGGGCATGATCTCGCATGCCAAGGATGAACTCATATCTCCTGAGGAATATGCACTGGATGCAGAGGGAGATTTTAATAGGAAGAAAGTAGCATCTGTATATAAGGAGTATCAAGCAGTCATGCGCAAGAACAATGCAGTGGATTTTGATGATCTGATCGTGAAGACGGTGGAACTGTTTAAGAATTGTCCGGATGTGCTTGACTCCTATCAGGAGCGTTTTCGGTATATCATGGTGGATGAGTATCAGGATACCAATACGGCACAGTTCGAGCTGATCAGGCTGCTGGCTTCAAAGTACCGCAATCTGTGTGTTGTCGGTGATGATGACCAATCTATCTATAAGTTCAGAGGAGCCAATATCCGCAATATATTGGATTTTGAAAAGGTATACCCGGATGCCAAGGTGGTCAAGCTGGAACAAAATTATCGTTCGACACAGACGGTATTGGATGCGGCAAATGCAGTCATTCACAACAATCGCGGACGTAAGGACAAAGCATTGTGGACAGACAGAGGAACGGGAGAACGACTGCATTTTAAACAATTTGAAAATGCTTATGAAGAAGCAGAATACATAACGGGTGATATTAGACATAAATGCCGTGAAGGAGAAATAGAATATAAAGATTGTGCGGTTTTGTATCGCACCAATGCACAGGCACGTATATTAGAAGAGAAGTTTGTGCTTACCGGCATTCCGTATGATGTGGTCGGCGGCACGAATTTCTATGCAAGACGTGAGATTAAGGATTTGCTGGCATATCTGAAGACAATTGATAACGGACGTGATGATATTGCTGTCAGAAGGATCATCAATGTACCAAAGCGGGGAATCGGAGCTACAACGCTGAGCAGGGTACAGGAGTATGCCATGGAGCACGACCTGAGTTTTTACGATGCTCTGCGGCAGGCTGATCAGATCACTTCCATCGGCAAGAGCTATGTGAAGCTGCAGCCATTTGTCTCGATGATCCAGACGTTTCGTGCAAAGCTGCCCGGTATGACATTAGAACAGCTCATCACGGACATCATAGAGAAGACAGGATATATCACGAGTCTTGAAGCGGCAGATGAGGAAGATGCAGAGGCGCGTATTGAGAATATCGATGAATTGATCAGCAAGATCGTTGCCTACGAAGAGAACGCAGATGAGCCGACCCTCGGTGGATTTTTGGAAGAGGTGGCTTTGGTTGCGGACATAGACAGAGTAGACGAGTCAGACAATAAGGTACTGTTGATGACACTGCACAGTGCAAAGGGATTGGAATTTGCCCATGTCTATCTGGCAGGTATGGAGGACGGCATTTTCCCCGGATACATGACGATTACAGCAGAGGATCCGATGGAGATGGAGGAAGAAAGACGTTTGTGTTATGTGGGTATTACCCGTGCAAAGGACGATCTGACCCTGACATGTGCCAAGCAGAGGATGATACGCGGAGAGACACAGTATAATGCGGTATCACGGTTCGTCAAGGAAATACCGGGTGGACTTTTAGATGCGAAAACACCTGCTATTAAAAGACGCTCGGATGATATGCCCGATCCGTTTTCATTTCCGAAGGCGCAGCAGACCTTTTCGAAAAAGCCCTATGCAGCATCTCCGGCAGAGCGCAATGCTTATGCGAAGCCGTATATTGCCAAGGCGGCAAGCGCCCTTCCGCAGAACTTCGGGACAGCAGGAGGCACGTTGGATTACGAAGTGGGCGACACCGTCAGCCATATCAAGTTCGGACGCGGCATCGTCAAGAGTATCGTGAGCGGCGGAAGAGACTATGAAGTTACGGTAGATTTCGAAGGTGCAGGCGTGAAAAAGATGTTTGCTAATTTCGCCAAGTTGAAAAAAGTGTAAAAAAATTTAGAATTTTTATCGAAAAATAATAGTAAAACAGTTGTGATTGTGTTATACTAAGTTTAATATATCTATACGCGGAAGGATGGGATAGAGTATGACTGTAAAGATGGATGATATATTTAAGGCGATTAAGACGAATGAAGTATTGAATGCTGTTAAGGCAAGCGATTTCCTGAAAAAGAAGGAAGAGGAAGAAGAGAAGAAGTGCTGTAATACATGGAAATGGATTATCGGCATCGTTCTCGGTGTTGCTTTGATTGCCGGTATTGCATATGCATTATATTGCTATTTCACACCGGATTACCTGGAGGATTTTGAGGACGATCTGGATGATGATCTGAATGACGATTTTGATGATGACTTTTTTGAGGACGAAGAGGATGCACCGAAGGAAACAGAGTAAATAAGCGGTGCAGCATGTAACAACCAAAGAGATTATAGTGACTATGTAGGTGGTGTTATTGTGGCAATCGGGAGATACTAACCCGGTTGCCACTTCTGTATCAGGCAGAGTGAGGCTGTATCTGTGGTTCTTGATTTGGCGAGTATGATGGCGAGCCGTATTTGGGAGTGAAGGATGAAAAAGGGACAGATTGGGACAGGAATTGTTGAGTGTGTGAAATTTCCGAATAAGGGAATTGTGAATGCGGTTGTGGAGAAGAACATTGCCGGGACAGTAGAGAAAGAAATGGTACCGGTTCAGGTGGTGGTTAAGAATACACTGCCCGGACAGGAAGTATCTTTTCAGGTCAATAAGGTCAGAAAAGGCAAGGCAGAGGGGCGGCTGCTCGAGGTTTTGCAGCCCGCAGAGACAGAAGTGGAGAGTCCTTGCAGGCATTTTGGAATCTGTGGCGGGTGTAATTATATGACGCTGCCTTATGAGGAGCAGCTTAAGCTAAAGGAGCAGCAGGTGCATGAGATGTTGGATGTTGGTACCTATATTTTTGAAGGCATCAAGGGAAGTCCGGAGCAGTTTGCATATCGCAATAAGATGGAATTTTCATTTGGCGATGAGGTTAAGGATGGTCCGCTGGCTCTGGGAATGCACAAAAGAGGCAGCTTCTATGATGTGGTATCGGTTGCGGATTGTCAGATTGTCGACGAAGACTATCGCAAGATCTTAGCGTGCGCACTGGCTTACTTTAAGGAAAAGGATGTGCCGTTTTATCATAAGATGACACATGTGGGATATCTGCGTCATCTGTTGGTGCGTAAAGCTGCGAAGACTGGAGAAATATTGGTTGACATAATTACTACATCACAGAAGCCACAGGATACGATCTGCATGGAAAAAGGTTTGTTAGAAGATTTTGCTGATGAATTATGTAAACTTAAATTGGACGGTAAAATTGAAGGAATCCTGCATACGACGAATGATTCCTTATCGGATACAGTCAAGGACGATGGGACGGAGATCCTTTATGGAAAGGACTATTTTTATGAGGAATTGCTTGGACTGAAGTTCAAGATTACGCCGTTTTCATTTTTCCAGACGAATAGCCTGGGAGCAGAAGTGTTGTATGAGACGGCGAGAGGATATGTCGGAGCGCATTTGAAACAGTGTTCGGATGTGCGGGAGAGTGTGGATAAGGAAGTTGGAACCAGCGAGAATGGTTTACATAACATAAATGTGATTTATGATTTGTACAGTGGAACAGGAACGATCGCACAATTACTTGCACCGGTTGCAAAAAAGGTGATTGGTGTGGAAATTGTTGAAGAGGCTGTGATTGCAGCACGCGAAAATGCAGAGTTGAATGGTTTACATAACTGTGAATTCATCGCAGGGGATGTACTAAAGGTATTGGATGAAATAGAAGAGAAGCCTGATTATATCGTACTGGATCCGCCCCGCGACGGGATTCATCCGAAGGCACTGGAGAAGATCATCAACTACGGGGTGGACAATATAGTCTATATTTCCTGCAAGCCGACCAGTCTGGTGAGAGACCTGGAAGTGCTGACGGCACGTGGGTATCGGGTGGAAAGGGCTTGTGCGGTGGATATGTTTCCTGGGACCATGCA
>CAZWXS010000045.1:0-17716 GCA_964638005.1 uncultured Lachnospiraceae bacterium | reverse complement strand
CTGTTGCACTGGCCTTGGAGTCACCTCCACCGGACGTTATCCGGCACCCTGCCCTGCGAAGCCCGGACTTTCCTCACCCCAAACCTTTCGGTACACAATCGGCATGCCTACGGCATACACGATTGAATCAAAGGGGCGCGATTACCCGCCTTACTTATATCAAGTTCTTATTCTACAGCATGTTCTGCCTTTTCGCAAGTTTCTAATTGACTCTGTTTCTCTTGGCCAAGTCACTGATTGCCTGGAACAGCTTATCATTGTCGATCGGCTTGGTCATATAACTGTCTATTCCTGCATTCAGCGCCATATCTACATCTTCCTTGAAACCATTTGCAGAAACACCGATGATCGGTATCGTCTTTGCATCCGGTCTGCCGGATTCACGTATTCTCTTTGTAGCCTCGATACCGTCTACTTCCGGCATCCTGATGTCCATTAAGATACAGTCGAATCTGTGCACCGGAGCCTCCATATAGCGCTTCACCGCCACATCTCCTCCATCAGCCTCTTCAAAGGTCATCCCCTCATATAGCAGCAAGGATCCTAATATCTTTCTGTTCATCTCATTGTCATCCACTACGAGCGCATGATAACCAGCCAGCCGATAATCAGGCAAATCCACGATCGTGTTGATTTTGCCCGGAACTCCCTCCTCTGTCATATAGCGTTCCAGCAGAACATGAATAATGAAGGTGCTTCCTTTTCCGATCGTACTCTCAACCTTCACATCACCATTCATCAGATTGATCAGATTGTATGCAATTGATTTGTAATACATTACTTATTTGTAACTGCTCGTATATGCCGGTATTCTCGCAATTTCCACACCATTTAAATATCCCACGATATATGTCGTGTTCTTTTTCTTGGTACCTACTACATCTGTCTGATATGTAATGCCGTTTAATGCCTTACTGCTTGAATAAAATGCTATCCTTAAAATACCGTTGTCTGCCGTAGCTTCAATATAGATCGGATACTTAAGGGTATTGATGAACTGGTAATCCATCTTTCCGGCTGAAATCGTTGCATCCAGACCGCTCGCCAGATAACTGACATTCTGAGAATGGTTATGGCGCTCTGTCGGAATCATTCCGGCTCTGAGTACCGCATTATTAAGAGTCGAGGATACCTGACAGATACCGCCTCCTACTACCTTGATAAAATCATCTCCCATGATTGCATTGCCCATGCCGTATCCGTTTGCTTTCGTACGCGGCAAGATCATCATATCTACTGAAAGACCGGCACCCGGCTGCAAAATCAGTCCGTTCAGTCTGCTCGCCGCCACAATAATATTCTGTGAACGATCCTGCCCGACTACATACTTGGTCGTGCATTCTGATATCTTGGTATCAATCCCTATTTTGTTAAGATTGGCAGCGATTACAGCATTCATGCCAACAGAAGGCACTACTGCCGCTCCTGTCTCTGTACCTGCCGCAGTTGTTCCTCCTGCTGTGGGAGCCGTCGCACTCACGGCCGTTTTCTCCATACCCTTGATATAGTCCTTCAGATCCATGGATACAAGTTTGTTTCCTGCTTTAATTCCTGCAAACACATCCTGCTGCAGAAGCACATCATTGATCTGAACCGTATTAAACGAAGATGAATATACATGATTACAGATTTCCCTGAGCCATGTTGCTGTTGACACCGATACTCCTGAATTGATATTGGATATTTCCGGCGCATAGACGATGGTGGAATAGTTTGCTTCTCCATACTTGAGCAAAATGCTCACATTATCATCAGCTTTTGCTTCCTGTACCATACAGGTGCACACCAGCATGACAGCCAGCAGCGCGCCTGCACCGATCTTTTGCATGAATCTTCTTTGTTTCTTCATTAAACTTCTGTTTCCTTTCACATACTTACACATACTTTACCGCTGTATTTACCGGGTATGTTCATTCACCCCATACATGCTTGGCAAATTCCTCTTTCGGCATCGGCTTTGCATAATAATAACCCTGTACATAAGCGCAGCCCAGTTTCTTCAGCACATCAATCTGTTCCTTCGTCTCTACTCCTTCTGCCACAACCGGTAATTTCAGCCATTTTGTAAGCCCCATAACAAAACTCAAGATACCCTTGGAGCGATCATTGGTCGTTTCATTCTGAATAAAACCTCTGTCCAGCTTCAATATATCGATCGATATCTCTGCCAGCATATTCAAAGACGAATATCCCGATCCAAAATCATCCATCTCAATCAAAAATCCCAATGATTTCAGTTCCTCTATAACACTGATCAGCTGTGCCGAGCTCTCAGTATATGCCGTCTCTGTAATCTCAAGATGCAGATATTCCGGCTCGAGATCGTATTTCTGAATCATATCCTTCAGTATCTTTGTCAGATTTGGATTATAGATATCCGCACGCGACACATTTACCGAAACAGGTATCGGTTTCTTTCCTTCCTTGATCCATTCGCTCATATCCCTGCATGCCGTATCCCATACATAGATATCAAGGTCGGTAATAAATCCGTTTCTCTCAAAAAGTGGAATAAAATCATTCGGCGGCATGAATCCAAGTTCCGGATGTATCCATCTGACGAGTGCCTCTGCTCCCGCCGGTGTCTCCGTTGCAAGATCATACTTCGGCTGATAATATACTATAAACTGTCTTTCCTGAAGTGCCGACTTCATGTTATCAATGATAACCTGTTCCGCCCGCATAGTCTGCATAAATTTGTCGTCATAAAATGCATAATTTACATCATAGATGCCTTTAACGGAATTTCCTGCGATCAAGGCTCTGTCACACATGATACTGACCGGAATCGTCGTATCCTCTATCTGATAAATACCATAACAGATTTTCAGTTCTATTGTAATCGGCAGCTGATTGATAGCCTCTGCCACAAAAGAGAAATCTTCCTTGTCATAAGAGTCACGCCGTTGAATCAAACATACAAACTGATCCGAACCAATCCTTCCACAGATGCCGATATCCTTGGTCTGATACTTCAGTGCCTGTGCCACGCTTTGCAGCAGCTGATTGCCCATCTTGACGCCAAATAATTCATTGACCAGTTTGAAGCGCTCTATATCGCCGCAGACAATATCATATTTCAGATCCGGATTTGTCTGAATGATAGACTCGGCCTTTTTATAGAAAAATTCCTTACCATAAATGCCTGTCAATTCATCTCGTTCGACCGCATTTACAAATGCCACCGTTTCACGCAGATTGATGGTATTCTTGATTCTCTGTTTGATGATAGCCGGTTTATAAGGCTTGATGATAAAATCGTGCGCTCCCAGTGTCAATGCCTGCATCTCTGCATCCTCGGCATCATCCCCTGTCGCCACGATAACTGGTATTTTAGATAAAAAGGCATCTCTGCGCATGTGCTCAAGCACCTTGTACCCGTCCATCACAGGCATAACGAGATCAAGCAAAACCGCAGAAATGTCTTCATGCATCTGGTTCATTATGTCGAGGGCTTCCTGTCCGTTGACAGCTTCGAATGTCTCGTATTCGTCACTCAGGATCTTACACAGTATCTCGCGATTGATATCATTGTCATCTACCACTAATATCTTTCTTAGCATATGCGGATCCCCTCTGTTGTAAATTATTTACATCGTTGTTTGTTGTAATTATGTTGTTGATTTGGTCATACTCTTCCATACATTATCCTCACTATTATTTTATTTTGTCCTATACCTGTTGCTGCCCTTATATCGTACAAAAGTACTTCTTTTTTATTTTACCTCAAAATGCGTCATTTTACAATATAATTCGACATTTCAAGTAAAAATATGCATAAATATACGCAATATCTTTATACTATTCAATTTTTACATATATTGTGCCTTATTCTCTTCAAATATTGCGCCTTATTCTCTTCAAATATCTTTAGATTATCTTTTTGAAAACAAAAAAAGTCCAAAACCCTTGATAAATCAAGCAATTCTGAACCCATCTTTATACTGCGGATGGAGGGACTTGAACCCTCACGAGGTCGCCCCCGCCAGATTTTGAGTCTGGTGCGTCTGCCATTCCGCCACATCCGCCTGTGACCGTCGCCTATCAGCGACGAAAGTTATTTTATCACATGTATATCCAAAAAACAAGTACAAATTTCCACGCCCCCAATGAGCCATGCGAATCGCAGCAAAGAAGCATTTGCGTTGTGCTCGCACATAAGCAAACGCTTCTTTGTTGCGATTCATAGGGCGAAGCCCGTGACCGAGATGCAGCGCCAGCGGAATCGAGGTGCATGGCGGGGTACATGACATCTTATATTTCCAATTTACAGTCTCATATTTCCAAACAATTTACATACATCATCAATATAGCTTTGTGTATTTCTGTTTTTCCTGTATTGCATTTCTTCTATTGTGATGCATATCTTTTTTTCATGTAGATACATCACATTTCTCTGCTTTTTTCTAAGAGAAATCGACCTAAATCCAATAAAATGTGATGTATATGATTTTTTCGATGCATTACGTCACGCCTTTTGTTCAAAAGCGGGACGTAGAGGATGATTTATTCTATATACATCCCATAGTCATAATATATAGTACTTTTTCTGATGGGAATTTGTTGAAAATGGGACGTAGGCATGAGAAAAAATCATATACATCCCACAATGCATATTTCAAAAGCAAATCGGGCTTGAAAAACAAGATTTCAATTTATCGATATCATTATAGCATTACAAGTGTGCGTCGTACAACAAAACACATTTTGTATTTGACAATCAAGCTCGCATGTATTATAGTGTTCCTAAACAGGAATACTATTTCAAGTGATTAAGTAATTATGCAATTACATGTCGAACAACAATAAAATTATGAGGTGATACCAATCGATAAACAGCTACTGATTGATGATTTAATGCTCTTTGGAATGACCAGGCAGGAAGCGACCATATATATTGAGCTGTGCCGGAACGAGCAGTTGACGGGTTATGAAGCTGCTAAACTGACCGGGATTTCTCGCTCAAATGTATATAATGCCCTTGCCTCACTCTCCGAAAAAGGGGCTGCATATATTATGGACGGTTCTACCAGCAAGTATGTATCCGTGCCGATTGCAGAATTTTGCTCCAATAAAATTCGCCGATTGGATGAGGTCAAACAGGAACTGATTGAGCGTCTGTCACATCCCCGCGAATCCGAAGAAGGCTATATCACCATCGAAGGATACCGTCATATTCTAGACAAACTCCACAATATGATAGCATCTGCCGAGAAACGGTTATATCTCTCTGCACCCGTTGACTTGGTCAACACATTGAACGATGATATTCATTCTGCTCTTGCACGCGACATCAAAGTCGTACTAATCACAGATTGTGATCCCGAAAAGGCAATAGCTGCAATCTCTCCATCAAAACATCTGCCGAAAAAGACAGAAGCCACAATCCATCTATCAAAGCGGCTGCCGGGACAAGTCAGGCTGATTATTGATTCAGAATATGTACTAACCGGTGAGATTACAGGCAAGAATACGGATACATGCCTCTACAGCGGACAAAAGAATTTTGTAGCTGTCCTCAAGGACGCCTTGAGAAATGAAATAAAATTGATTGCACTTGAAGATAACATACCACAAGGAAAAGGAGAAGTATAAAATGAAAAAAGAACCATTTGTTACAAAAGAAAAATTAAATGAAATCATCGCTGAGTATCCCACCCCTTTTCATATCTATGATGAAAAAGGAATACGTGAGAACCTCAAGGCTTTGCAGAAAGCATTTTCTTGGAATCAAGGCTATAAAGAATACTTTGCGGTCAAGGCAAATGCCAATCCATATCTGATCAAGATCATGCAGGAGTACGGCTGCGGCTGTGACTGCTCTTCCATGACCGAGCTGATGCTCGCAGATGCACTCGGATTTAAAGGAGAAGATATCATGTTCTCCTCCAATGCAACACCCGCAGAAGAATTCAAATATGCTTCGGACATCGGAGCCATCATCAATCTGGATGACATCACGCACATTGAATATCTGGAGCGTATCACTGCACTCCCCAAGACACTTTGCTGCAGATACAATCCCGGTGGACTCTTTCAGATGAGCAACGGTATCATGGATAATCCAGGCGATGCAAAATACGGAATGACCACAGAACAGATCTTTGAAGCATTTCGAACATTAAAAGACAAAGGTGTCGAGAACTTCGGTATCCATGCATTTCTCGCAAGCAACACTGTAACTAACGAATACTACCCTATGCTCGCCAAAGTGCTCTTTGAACTTGCCGTTCAGCTAAAGGAACAGACGGGTGCCAACATCACCTTCATCAATCTGTCCGGCGGCATCGGAATACCCTACACACCTGATCAGGAGCCAAATAACATTGCCGTTATCGGTGAAGAGGTCAGAAAAGTCTATGAAGAGATCCTCGTTCCCGCAGGCATGGATCATATTGCACTCTATACAGAGCTCGGACGTTATATGACCGGTCCCTATGGTGCACTTGTGACCACCGCAATCCATCAGAAGCACACTCACAAAGAATACATCGGATGTGACGCCTGTGCTGTCAATCTGATGCGTCCTGCAATGTATGGTGCATATCACCACATCACAGTCATGGGCAAGGAAAATGCCGCCTGCGATCACAAATACGACATTACCGGCTCATTGTGTGAAAATAATGATAAATTCGCCATTGACCGTATGCTCCCTCAGATCGACATCGGAGACATCCTCTATATCCACGACACCGGAGCGCACGGATTCTCCATGGGGTATAATTACAACGGTAAATTGAAATCCGCAGAAATCCTGCTAAAGGAAGACGGTTCCTATCAACTGATCAGACGTGCCGAAACATCCAAAGATTATTTTGCAACTTTTGATTGCTTTGATATCATACCAAACTTGGTATAACATCTGACAGAAAAATCGATAGCATAAAATATAAGCCACTAAACTTATGCCTACGGCTGGTTTAGTGGCTCATTTATTTCACTCTTATTCTACAAACCCTTCAACACCTCTCGGTGAATCATCCGACATAAGCATCGGATCTGAACTGCTTGAAGTCTTTCCAATATAGTACTGCCCTTCCACTCCGGTTTTCTCATCACTGATCTTCTTTGCCACACCCGCAGAAGTCTCATAAGTATATTTAAGAGTCTTCCCTGCTTTGGTTGTGCCGACCATAGACATCTTGCCTTCCTCAAGGCCGTTTCCGTAAGAGCCGGTGATCACCTGTTTAACCAGTCCGGTTGAGCCGATTCTGTCTTTATAGAAGTTGGAAGTAGCTTCGCCGCTTCCGTTCGGTTTATCCTCTGACCATGTTCCCTTGAAAATATAAGAACCGATAGATGAAGATTCAGAATATACCGCACGTATCCAGATTCCTGATCCGCTTCGCACATTTCCGGCATAATCACCGTAGTAATAGTAACCGTTGGCATATACCCCGACACCCTTGCCGTTTCGATTGCCTTCGGCATCCTTCTCGCCGCAATAATACACATCATCTGCATTGATCAATTCATCTGCCATATCCACATATGCTTCTTCACGGATAAGTTCCTTCACACCGTCTATATCATCATTCTTGAAAAGTTCAAGTAACGGCTGTAACAACTGATTGTTCGCTTCTTCCTGTGCTGCACGCTCTGCTTCCTCTGCCGCCTGTTCTGCAGCAAGCGCATCCGCCTCTGCCTGTATGCGATCCTTTTCTGCCTGAATGGCATCCAGCTTTGCTCCGATGTTCACATCGCCGGTATTTGCATATCCCGTTGTGAGAGCGGACATCATATTAGCCTCATCGCCGCGTCCCTCAAAGATATTTGCAACACCCCAGTATGCAGCCACATTTCCGATGTTATATGACAGCGCTGTCTGATAGACTTCAATTGCTTCATCTGTCTCTCCCATGGTTCCTGCAATGATTACATATACATTCGCAATGTGATTCTTAATCTCGACCCTGTCCGGATCAAGTTCCAGTGCTTCCTTGTAAACATCGATCGCACTCTCATACTCTTCTTGATTCAAAAGTGCATTTCCTTCACTGATTTTCTGTACGATCCTGTTAGGCGTCGAAAAATAACTGACCCCGATATAGATACCGATCAAAAGAATAATCAGGCCCACCACTGCCATACTGATACGGATCGTCTTTTCCAGTTTCTTTTCCTGATCACGGTCTCTATGTTTGGCTGTCGGCAAAGTGCTCTTATATGCCCCATCATTCCCCGATGCATTCAGTCCTCCGTCTTTTGGTATCTTGAATCCCTGATCCGCGGCATTATGTCTGCGAATATTCTTTGCCTTGTTGACAGTACCGTCTTTCTTTACCCTTCGAACACGCTTTTTTACAACTTCCTTACTCACTTTATCCTCCAATTGTTACATTTTCAATCTGCCAATCAATTTCTTCCAATCCGTTCTCCCTCAAAAACGCATTGGTCTTACTGAATGGTCTGCTTCCAAAGAATCCCCTGTATGAAGACAACGGACTCGGATGCGGTGCCTTAAGTATCATATGCTTCGGATTGTTCAACATTGTTTCCTTCATCTGTGCGGGTCTGCCCCACAATATGAATACAATCGGACGATCCTGCTCATTCAAAACGCTGATTGCCGCATCGGTGAACTCCTCCCAGCCAATGCCCCGATGAGAATTCGCCTGATGGGCTCTGACCGTCAGCACCGTGTTTAACAACAGCACCCCCTGCTCGGCCCACTTGGTCAAGTATCCGTTATTCGGTACATAACAGCCCAGATCATCATGTAATTCCTTATAAATATTCACAAGTGACGGCGGTATTTCCACATCCGGCTTCACAGAAAAACACAGTCCATGTGCCTGCCCGACATCATGATACGGATCCTGTCCGAGAATGACCACCTTGACATCCTTCAGCGGAGTCAGATGAAATGCATTGAATATATCATCTGCCGCCGGAAATACAGGTTTTGTCTGATATTCCTGAACAATCGTCTGATGCAGTTTCTTATAATATGGCTTTTTAAATTCCTCCTGCAAAGCAGGAAGCCAGTCATTGCTGATCGCTGCCATGCCACCCTCTCCTTATTAACATATTCCAATATACACTACGTTATAATCTAACCGAAATATTCCGTTCATGCAAGTATTGTTTCAATGCAATGATTTCCAGCTCTTTGTAATGAAAAAGTGACGCAGCAAGTGCCGCATCCGCTCTGCCCTCTGTAAGGGCTTCGTAGAAATGTTCCTTTGTTCCTGCTCCTCCCGAAGCAATCACCGGAATACTGACATGATCTGAAATCACTCTTGTCAGCTCCAAATCATATCCCGCCTTGGTACCGTCACAATCCATACTTGTCAGCAATATCTCACCCGCTCCGAGCTGATTGGCCTTAATCGCCCACTCGACCGCATCGATACCCACATCGATTCTGCCGCCGTTTTTATAAATATTCCATCCGGTACCGTCTGCACGACGCTTTGCATCAATCGCCACAACGACACACTGGCTTCCAAACTTATCTGCTGCTTCACTGATCAGATTTGGATTGTTGATTGCAGATGAATTGATGGACACCTTATCGGCTCCCTCACGCAGGATTGCCTTAAAATCCTCTACACTGCGAATGCCTCCGCCTACGGTGAACGGAATAAATACCTTTTCTGCAACAGCCCTAACCATATCTATGACCGTATTTCTCGCATCTGAAGATGCCGTAATATCCAGGAAAACCAGTTCATCTGCGCCAGCGCGGTCATAGGCCGCGGCAATCTCCACCGGATCTCCCGCATCTCTTAAATCTACAAAATTGACACCCTTGACAACTCTGCCCGCATGGACATCCAGACAGGGAATAATTCTCTTTGTATGCATATGCCTTTATACCTCCCTGCCGATTCTGATGAAATTGCGCAGCATCTGAAGCCCTACATCCGAGCTTTTCTCGGGATGAAACTGACAAGCATATATTTGTTCCTGCTCTACAGCTGCATGGATCAATGTGCTGTATTCCGTTGTCGCCGTGACGATCTGCGGGTCAGATGCTCTTAAATAATACGAATGCACAAAATATACATATGCACCATCTTCAATTCCTGCAAACAGCTTCCCATGATTCATAAAATGCAGGGAATTCCACCCAATATGCGGTATCTTAAGTCCCGGCTGATCCGGTATCCTGACGATTTCTCCCGGCAGCAAACCAAGTCCCTTCACTCCCGGACTTTCATCACTGCGCTCGAAAAGAAGCTGCAATCCAAGACAGATACCAAGAAACGGTTTTTTGGCATCGACCACTTCATGTATAACCTCTTCCAGACCGTAAGCACGTATTCTTCCCATTGCGTCACCAAAGGAACCGACACCGGGCAAAATGACCTTCTCCGCATTCAGAATGGTCTCTCTTTCCCTTGTCACGATTGCATCCTCTCCCAGATACTGCAACGCCTTTTCAACACTTTTAATATTTCCCGCATCATAATCAATGATTGCTATCATAATTTCCGATTCCTTAATTCTACCTGTTTTTTTACTGTTTATTTTTACTATTGCTTTTTCTGCCTGCTATACTGATTGCCCAAATGATTGCAGTCGGCCTTATTGAATCTGTATAGTTGAATTTTCAAACAATTCATCCACATTCTGCGTGCTTCTGCCACCCTGTGATTCTTCACCTGTATCCTCCGCAGGCGGCTCCGACTGGATAGAATCAACTACATGAGGTTCTTCCAACGGTTGACTTTCTCCGCCATCTGTCGGCAGCTCTGCTCCGCCATCTTCCGATTGGAGCTGTGCTCCTCCGTCTGTCGGTTTCTCCGGCAATGGTGCATCCGTCATATCTTCTGCAAATTCGCTTTCTTCTCCCGCTATGAGCGGATTGTCCGGTTGTTCTTGTATTTCCTGCTCTGCATCCTGTTCCTCCGGCTGATATGGCTTTCCGTCACTTGTCTGCAGATTCATCGTATTCGTTCCCAACAAATAATCGCTCAACGTTCTGGAATAGATCTGCGGATCTTCAATTGCCAGCCATTCCCTTGCCTGCTCAGGACTGACTTCGTATTGAGTGGCTAACATATCCTCAATCTGCTGTGCCAGCGTACGATACTCCTGCACGATACCCAGTACCTCTGCTTTCTCAAGATACGTATCAGCCGCCTCCATACCCTGCAGCAGAGCGTTAAATGCCTCCATATCCATACCGATTGCCGTATAATTCAAATAGGACTGATACTTCCTGTCAAGTCGGAGCAGCAACATTGTCTTCTCATACAGAGCCTGTTCTTCATCATTTAAATGATGTCCGATCAAGCACTCATAGGCAGCCTCATATTCCTGATTTTGATAACACTGCTCTGCCTTTCTCATGTCCTGATAATACGGATAGAAATAGGCGATCATGATCATCAACGCACCGATTGAAGCACACATGACTGCAATTACGATGATATTCTTTTTCGGAAGCTTCTTGCCTGCCGGTTTCTCTGCCTTAGGCACCTTTACCTTCTTAGGCTTCTTTTCCTTTGGTTTCTTTTCTTTGGGCTGTTTTTCTTTTTTTCCTTTTTTACTTTTTTTGCCCTTATCTTCCTCTTCAAGTTCCTCCAGCAATTCTTGATTTGCTGCATCTGCACTTTCTAAGGTTTCGGCAGTCCTCACTTCTCCAAAGAGATTCTTAACCTCTTCGGATGATTCCTCTGACATCTCTTCTTCTGTTAGGGAATTCAAGAATCTTGCAAAGAATCCCGGCTTTTTATCCGGATTTTCTTCCTTTGCTCCCTTTTCTTTCTTTGACCGTCTTTTCTTTTCCCTTTTATGTTTTCTGTCGCTATGCTCTGTTTCTGCTTCCTCTTCTTCATCCTCCGGTAACGGCTCTTCAATGGCGAAAATATCATCACCGCCGGCGCCCTCGCCCGAAACCGCCTGCTCAAGCATCGCAAGCATATCGTCATCTTCTACAGCTTCATTATTATCATTCTTCTTTAACAGTTCGTTAATCTCACTGAGTTCTGAGTCATCTGAAAGTTGATCCAATAACTCTGTCACATCCTCGCCCGTCTGACCCTCCGACTGTTCTTCCGACTCCAATTCCTTGATGTTCAAAGCCTCCGCCATACTTGCCAGATCTTCCGGATCAATTGCAATCTCCTGTCCTTCCACAGGCTGCGACACTGTATCCAATTCCCCGAGTGATGCAAGCAAATTAGAGATATCCTCATCCTCAATGATATCTCCATCCTCAACCGGCGGCAAATCTTCCGGCATCAATTCCGGCAATTCATCCTCAAAAACAGATTCCTCAGTCACCGGCTCTTCCATCATTGATTCTTCGATGACAGGTTCTTCTATTACTGGTTCTTCTATAGTTGACTCTTCAAAAGTTGGTTCCTCGATGATTGGCTCTTCGATTAACGGCTCTTCAAAAATCGATTCCTCGATGATTGGCTCTTCTATCACTGTCTCTTCAAAGAGAGGCTCCTCTATAATCGGTTCTTCTATCACCGGTTCTTCAAAAAGAGATTCCTCAATAACTGGTTCTTCTATCACAGGCTCTTCAAAGAGAGGCTCCTCAATAATTGGTTCCTCTATCACTGGTTCCTCTATCACTGGCTCTTCAAAGAGAGGCTCTTCTATAATCGGTTCTTCTACCACTGGCTCTTCAAAAAGAGGTTCCTCTATGATTGGCTCCTCGATGACCGGTTCCTCGATCACTGGTTCCTCGATTACTGGTTCTTGTATGATAGGCTCCTCAATTACCGGTTCCGCCTCTTTGGGTTCAGAAGCCGCAACGGATTTCAATAATTCTTCCAAATATTCTTCACTTGTACTCACGAGTCCGATTCCTCCATATGTATTTCGCAAAAGGGGTCGGGAAATTTTCCCGACCTCAATATGAATCTATATGTACAATTCTCAGAATAGTCTATAATACCAACTGATCGATTTCCTTAACCAGATTACCGATCTCAGGCTTGGATAACTGTGCATCTGCACCAAGAGCCTCACCCTTACGTTTCATTTCTTCATTCACCAGAGATGAGAAGATAATAACGGGAACCTTTTTCGTTGCATCATTATCCTTGATCAGCTTTGTCAGTCTGTGGCCATCCATGATCGGCATCTCTATATCGGTTATGACACACTGTACATGTTTTGACAACGTGCCTTCCTTTTCACACATCTGGATGTAATCCCATGCTTCCTGACCGTTTTCCTTCTTTGTCAGGTTCACATATCCTGCCTTGGTCAGCGAATCCCCGATTAACTTATTCAACAGCGGTGAATCCTCTGCAATGACAATCGCTACATCGCTTCTTGTCCTATCTCCCAATGCCTCTATGTCTGTCACCTTCAGCCCCGTCTCCGGACTGATGTCAGTTACAATCTTCTCAAAATCAAGGATGATGACCAGTCTGTCATTCAATTTCACAATACCTGTAGAAATTCCGTCCTCTACGGAATTCACCGTAGCACCCGGCTTGATAATATCCGTCCATGATACTCTATGTATACCGATAACCTGATCCACATGAAAAGCAACGTCTAATTTATTGAAATTGGTGATGATAAACAGTCCCTCCGGCTTGCTGTCACCCTTTTGAAGACAATTGTTCAAACTGATTGCCGTTATCATAATATCACGCGGCATAAAAATCCCCTCTACACTCGGATGTGAGTTGGGCACCGGAGTCACCGGCTGATAAGGAATAATCTCCCGAATCTTTGCTACATTAATGCCATAGGAATTCTCCCCCAATGTAAATTCCAATATCTCCAGTTCATTCGTCCCGTTTTCCAATAAAATTTTAGTATCCATACATTCACCTTCCCCTTTAGTCATAATGCGCCACTGCGATATAATGTCTGTCGTTATTATATCATATACCGCCAAAAAAAAACAGATTATTTGCAAAAAATACAGTCAAGTATCGAAATTTATTGTAATTGATATGTAAAATCACCATCATTTGCAACAATAAGCAATGATAATGTATCTAAATTCGCCGCTGTACTCTCTTCTATCTCAAACACCAGCACAGTATCGACAGTTTCATTTGCTTCCAACATTCCGCTGTATACCGCCAGATCATTTAACAGGATCGTAGTCTGTGAATTCACACGATTACCGTTGATCATAGCACGAAAAAGCGGCGCTTTAGTTACCACGTCACAATTTGCCGTCTCTGCGGCCGGATTTGTCAGATCAAAATGCAGAATCAGCAAATCATGCCCTTCCTGGGCCTGCATGGAAAATACCAGCTCATCCGACTCCTGCTCCGGATAAATATCACATATCTCATAGTCGATATAGGATACCTGAAAATCAGGAATTCCAATGGCTGCAGCAAGTTCCGGAGGCGCAACCAGCTCCGATGTATCCCTCACTGCCGTTCCATCTGCTTCTTCATCACCAACGGTCAATGCCGGTTGTTGCGGCTCCGGTGTCTCAACGACAATCGGTTCGTCCGTAATTTCCATCAGTCCGTTCTCATGATCTCCGTCATACTTCAGCAGCAAACCCGCAGCATACTCTGCCACAAGCACACTGTCCGCTTCATTCAATTGAACCGTAGGAATCAGGTTACAGCCGCCGAGCAGCATGATACATAAAATCGGCAACAGCACATAACGTACTTTTTTCATCTTGTCCTCCAAAATGCATTATATGTTATATCTTAACACCTCAATGGTATATCTGCAAGATATCCCGTCCTATTTTCCGTCAAGTTCGAACCAGAATGCCACTCCGTTATCATAGTTCTGAACGCCGTACTTCTGATTGATCGATTCCATGACGGCTTTTACAATGGACAGTCCGATACCGCTTCCGCCGTATTCACGCGTACGTGCCTTATCCACCTTGTAGAATTTAGTCCACAGATGCGGCAGCGCATCTTCAGAGATCGGCTCCCCCGTGTTAAACACAGTAATTCGAACGATATTCTCATGCTTCTCAATCTTGACCTCTATCAGTTTCTCTCCTGATGCGTAATGAATTGCATTGGACAGATAATTGCGAAATACCTGCTCTGTCTTAAATTCATCCGACCACACATATACCGGATTCTCCTCTTCAAATATGACACGTATGTCATCCTGTTTCAGCAGAATATCAACAGATTGAATACAATTGCGAATGAGTTCTGTTACATCAAAACGTTCCATAACGACACTGTCATTCCCGAATTCAATCTGATTCAGTTCCAGAAGATTCTTGACCAGAACATTCATCTTATTAGCCTCATCCATAATGACGTCACAGTAAAAATCCTTGCTCTCCTCATCGTCATGGATACTTTCCTTAAGCCCCTCGGAATAGCCCTGTATCAGCGCAATCGGTGTCTTCAGTTCATGTGATACATTGGATAGAAATTCCTTGCGCATCTCATCGATTTCATTCTTCTTCTGCAGATCACTCTGCAATTCATTATTTGCTGTCTTCAACTCCGAAATCTTCTCTTCCAGTGTCGTTGACAGCTGATTGATATGTTCTCCCAGCAATGCGATTTCATTGCTTCCCGCAATCGTATATTTCGCTTCAAAATCCAGATGCGTCATGCGCTCCGATATCTTTGCCAGTTCCAGAATCGGTTCCGTTACCTTTTTAGATACAAATATGATAACAAATGCACTCAACAATATCGCAGCCAGACCGATGACCGCCAGAAATTTATTCGATATATCCGCGCTGTCCCTGATACTGTCCATGGCGGAACGCATAATGATCAGATTACCGTTTTCCAGCATGCCCCATAGTTCTATATATTCCGTGTTCATCCTCGGATCCTGTGTCGTCTGGATCATATAGTTCTCATCCTGAAGTAATACGCTGGCAACGGTATCTCCTCCCAGCAGATAATCCAACAGCCTCTCATTGAGCAGTTTGGAATCATGCATAGAGGACTTCATCTGCTGCGTCTCGGTATCGATGATCAAAACATCCAGCGAGTTTCTGGAGCAGGTCTGATCAAAGGTCAGATTAAAAGCCTCCGAATTAAGCTCATTGTCCTTTAAAGACGTATCAATACTAAAATACGCATCCAGCAGGACGCGTTCCTTATTCTGCAGATAGAACTTCTCCAAAAAGGTATTATTAACAAACCAGCACAATAAAATTGTGCCGGCCATAAGTCCTATAAATATAAAAGCAAATTGTGTCTTGATCGAATGCTTCATTCAGATACCTCGAATTTATATCCCATTCCCCATATAGTCTTGATGTAGTCGCCCTTCTGTCCCATCTTGCTCCTAAGCTTTTTTACATGCGTGTCAATGGTTCTTGCATCCCCAAAATAGTCATAATTCCACACATGGTTCAGAATCTTTTCTCTGGAAAGTGCCAACCCCTTATTCTCAAGAAAATACGACAACAGTTCAAATTCCTTATAACTGAGATCAACAGACTCTCCGTCAATCGTAACCGAATGCGCTGCCTTGTCGACCACAATCCCGCCGGCTTCCACCACCTCATCCTCCGCAACCGCATTTGAACGGCGCAGAATCGCCTCTACTCTTGCCACCAGTATCTTAGGACTGAATGGTTTTGAAATATATTCATCAACGCCGAGTTCAAAGCCCTGCAGTTCATCACGTTCATCGCTCTTTGCAGTCAGCATGATGATCGGAACCTTGGAGCATTCACGGATTTCTCTACACACCTGCCATCCGTCCATTTTGGGCATCATGACATCTAAAATAATCAAGGCAATATTCTTGACCTCATAAAAAAGATCCAGTGCCTCACTGCCGTCTCCGGCTTCAATCACGTCAAAATTCTTCTTTACCAGGAAATCCCTGACCAACTTCCTCATACGGCTCTCGTCATCTACGACCAGTATCTTATATTTCTCCATATAGATCACCTGCTTTCATTGAACTTAAGGATATTATACACACTAAATATGATGAAAATGTGAAATATAGGAATCTTTTTATTCCGCTTCCAGTCCCAATGCCGCTTCCTTCTCGCGCACGACACTCTCACGTTCCGTCAGCTCCTGTTCCCACTCGGCATACTTATTGACAAGTACATTCTCATAATTCAGGATATTCGGATTCTTGGAATTCAAGGTGATCGAGAACATGGAAATCACAAGAACCACAAGTGCGATACATACCCATACCGCAGTTATATATTCCTTTCGGTAATTCTTCTTTGCCTTCGGCTGTACATAAATTGCATCCAGCTTCGACAATTCACCGGCCTTTGCTCCGAATATGATATACAGGGGAATGTTCTTTACCTCCGCGTCATCAATCGATGCATTCGTATAAAGGAATAACTGCATTTCCCTCAAAAAAGCATGCCCGATCGGTGTCACGAAGATCCGGTTTGCAATCATTTTGTTATAAATGGCCAAAATAGAGGTCGGATCCTCGTAGTTGAGCTTTTCTGATATATATTGAATCTTTTTAATCTCTTCCCGTGCAATCTGAGCGTCTGCCATTGTCGCAAATACAAACCCATCCACTTCTCTGCCTTCTGTCGCCATACCGTCAATCTCCTGTTATTAGAACTTATGTTAAAGCAGAGACTCGAAAATCTTCGATTTTCTCGTTCGCGTTGCTCCTCAGATGTTTGCATGGATTGCCTTACATACAAGCATGACGACCATCCATGTAAACACCTGACTCTGCTTTGTCGCGTACATTATACCATGAATTGCAAGCAATTCATGGGCCTCCGGCTGATGCGCACCAGAACATGCGCGGTATAATGTCTGTCGACATTATACCATAAAAAAAGCGGCCTGTTAAGAGCCGCTTCTTTCGTCGTAGGAAC
>CAZWXS010000044.1:0-17922 GCA_964638005.1 uncultured Lachnospiraceae bacterium | reverse complement strand
ATAATCAACCGACATTTTTTAATTGATTGTTGTATTTAAGAATTATTTCATAATTAGTAAAATCGTTGTGTATTTTACTAAAATAGAATATAATAAAGATATACTTCAATAAAAGTATACCCACAAATGAGCGTTTCATCGGAGGAATGTCATATGCCCGGAATCAAAGACGTTGCAAAAGCGGCAGGCGTGTCTGTCTCTACAGTCTCAAATGTAATGAACAACAAGAAAAATGTCGGTGAAGAAACCAGAGCCCGCATATTGAAAATCTGCAGTGAAATGGCCTATTTCCCCAACATGGCCGGAAAAGGGTTAAAATCAGGAACCAGCAATACCATCCTGTTCAATTTCAGTGATTTTGACCGTTCCTTCTATTTGAAAATCATCAACGGAATCAGTGACTATACCAATGAGAATAATTATGATCTCATCATCTGTACCTTCAAATCGTGCGAGAAGTACATGCGCAGTTCTCTCACCGCAGGCTGCATCAGTCTGGACTCGCAAATGACCAATGATTTTCTGAACCGCGTCGCCGGAGAGCCATATCCCATCGTCGTTCTTGATCGTATCGTAGATAATCCATATGTAAAAAGCATCGTGGTCAATAACTACGAACCTATGTGTGAACTTGTGCAGGGCGTAATCAACCGTGGCTACCGCCGCTTTGGTTTTATCGGCGGACTCGAGGAAACCACTGACAATATAGAACGCTATCAGGCATTTCTTGATACATTGGAAAAGAACCGCATTATATTTCACCGTGAAAATTATTTTTCCGGCAACTACCGGGAAAAGAGCGGTTTTCGTGCTGCCAAGATTATGCTGCTCAGTGAGGAACTTCCCGAAGTTCTGATCTGTGCCAATGATAATATGGCAATCGGTGCCATCAAAGCCTTTCGTGAAAACGGACTTCGTGTCCCGGAGGACATCGCAGTGACGGGCTTTGATAATTGTGATCTCTCCGAGGTCATCGGCCTGACCACGATTGACATTCCCAATTATGAACGGGGCTATCTCGCCGCACAATATCTCATAGAAAACATAAACGGCAAGCATAATGTAGATCCCTTTAAAATATCCGCCAAGGTGAAATGGAGAAAAACCGTTTTGGAAAAACGCAAATAAAATTTAATAAAACATATATTTATTTTACTAAAATATTTTATGAAGCCATGTTCATTTTGCTAAAAAAGCAAACGTAAACATGGCTTTTCTTCCCTTGTTGTTTGTAGCATCTCCCAAAGTTTCTTTTTTGACAGATTCTTGCTCTGTATTCCATTGACATCGCACAAATTTTATCATAGCATAAGGGTGTAGCAAGTATAACGTTTTACATAACCAATCATGAAGGAGTAACAAGGAGGAAAAGAAATGAAGAAAGTATTAGGAACACTCTTGGCCACATCACTATTATTAAGTACGATACTCACCGGATGTGGTGGCTCATCCACAAATCAGACAACCGGTACGGAATCAGCAGATGCTGCCGAGACCACCGAAACAGCCGAAGCGCCTGCTGAGGCAGCCGCCGAAGAAGCGGTTGAAGCAGCCGACAAGATCATCGTATTTCAGTCAAAGGTAGAAATTGCAGATCAGTTAGAAGCATGTGCAGAAGCATACAAGGATGAAACCGGCGTAGAAGTAGAAGTATGGGGAACAACCGGTGATGATTATTTCCAGCAGCTTAAGACAAAACTTGCAAATAATCAGGGACCTACCGTATTTTCATTACAGCCGGGTGCAGAGTCACAACAAGTGGCAGCCTATCTGGCTGACCTGTCAGACATCCCGATGGTATCCAGCGTCGCAGAAGGCATGACCAATGTGATAGATGGCAAGACTGTTGGTATCCCCTATACAGTAGAAGGATTCGGCATGGTCTATAACAAGGATCTCATTGATGCAGCCAGCGTTAAGGATTACGATTCCTTTGCCAAGATGCTGGAAGACCAGAAAGCAGCAGACATCAACGGTTTCGGATTATCACAGGAAAGCTATTTCCTCATCGGACACATCTTGAATACACCATTTGCATTGCAGGCAGATCCTTCTGACTTTGTAGCCAAGGCAGTCGCAGGAGAAGTAAAGTTGTCCGAAACACCGGAGTTTCAGGAATTTGCCAAGTTCTATGCGGCAATCAGAGACAACTCTTATAATCCGCTCGAAGTTAATTACGACAAAGAATGCGGTGATTTTGCAACCGGCAAGAGTGCTGCAATCCATCAGGGTAACTGGTGTGCAAGCATGTTTGCAGATTTTGATGTAACTTTTGACATGGGCATGATGGCTCTTCCGATTGCCGGAAATGACAAGCTCGCAGTCAGCGTACCTACTGCATGGTATGTCAATTCACAGGCAAGCGCTGCTGAGATTCAGGCAGGTAAAGATTTCATCAACTGGCTCTATACTTCTGACACAGGAAAAGATTACATGATGAACGAGTTCGGTTTTATCCCTGTAGTAGAAGGTATGACTAATGATAACCTGGATCCCCTGTCTCAAGAGGTTGCACGTTTTACAGAAGAAGGCAAGACAATTACATGGCCTATGAACGAATGGCCTGCCGGAATCGTAGATGTATATCTGGTTCCGATTGCAGAAGAATTCTTTACAACCGATATGTCAGAGCAGGATTTCCTGATTGCTCTTGAAAACGCCTTTATCGAAGCAGGCAAATAAATAACAGTATTATGAAGGATAAGGGGATTTGTTCTTAAAGCAAATCCCCTCATCTATAAAAGAAATGTTTTATTTCAGCATTATGGGGACTCGCTGCATTATTAGGAAGCGATTGGAGGGAACAAACATGAAAACGCGCAAAAACATCGGATGGTTTCTGCTCTTTACTTTACCGCTGCTCTTCATATTCACGACAGTAGTCATCATTCCGTTCATCATCGGTATCAGTTACTCATTCTTTTCATGGGACGGACTGCCGCTGAATCCAAAGATATTTGTTGGTATGGACAATTATATAAAACTGGCATCCGATTCACGATTCATTTCAACGGCACTGCATACGGTTGTCTTTACCCTGCTTGCCATTGTTCTGATTAACGTACTCGGTCTTGCTTTTGCATTGATTGTTACTACAAAACTAAAGGTCAGAAACATCGCCCGCACTATGCTCTTTATGCCTTATCTGATTGGCGGACTGATTCTCGGATACATCTGGAAATTCATTCTCGGAGATGCAATGTCATCCATCGGCGAAATGACCGGCTGGGGCGGAATCTTCCGTAACTGGCTGTTGGATCCGAACTTTGCACTGGCTGCGCTGATTGTTGTAGCCACCTGGCAGATGGCAGGTTACATCATGATTATATACATCACCGGCATCCAGGCAATTCCGGAGGATGTCATCGAAGCTGCCGGTGTGGACGGAGCCGGCTTCTGGCAGACACTATTCAGAATCAAATTTCCTCTGCTGATGCCCTCCTTTACCATATGTCTCTTTATGACATTGTCCAATTGTTTCAAAATCTTTGATGTAAACTTCTCGCTGACCGGCGGCGGTCCGAGCAATGCAACCGAAATGTTCGCTCTGAACATCTACAATGAGATCTTTCAGTTGAATAACTTTGGATACGGACAGGCAAAAGCAATCATATTCTTTATCATTGTTGCGGCAGTCACATTGGTTCAGGTATCGATTACAAAGAAAAGGGAGGTGTCGATGTAATGGAAAAATGCAAGAAAATCATCCTAAACACGGTCGTACTGATATTATGCATCGGTTACCTGTTCCCCATTTACATCATCGTGGCGAATTCCTTCAAGAACCGCGCGGAATTATACGAAAACATTCTGGCGCTCCCATCTCGCCTGAGTTTTGAATACTATGCGGATGCCATGAAGAAGATGCAGTTTCTGAACGCTTTTCAGAACTCGTTGATTGTCACGCTGGTATCTATCCTGTTCATTGTCACTCTCGCATCCATGACAGCATGGATGTTGGTCCGAACCGAAAAGATCATCAGCATCATCATCTTCAATGTATTTGTTGCCACTATGCTTATCCCGTTCCAAACACTGATGATGCCTCTGATGCAGGAAATGGGCTGGATACGTGACAACCTGCATATTCCGATGATGGATACCCTCGGCGGACTGATCTATATGAATATCGGTTTTGGTGCCAGTATGGCTGTATTTCTATACCACGGTTTTGTGAAATCCATCCCGATTTCTCTTGAGGAAGCTGCCACGATAGACGGCTGCACTAAGCTCGGTGTGTTCTGGAAGATTGTATTTCCGATGCTAAAGCCTACGACAGTCACAGTCATCATCCTGGATGTCATCTGGATCTGGAATGATTATCTGCTGCCCTCGCTCGTCATCTCAAGCAAGGCAAACCGCACCATTCCGCTTTCAACAGCTTCCTTCTTCGGACAGTTCACGATCCAGTGGAATATGGCAATGGCAGGATTGACGCTCACCATCATACCCGTCATCATCTTTTATCTATGTGCACAAAAATACATTATCAAGGGCGTTGCCGCAGGTGCCGTAAAATAAACCGGTCATGCAATTCTCGGCAATCTCTCGGGGAGACGAAATTATGAAAAAAAGAAACCACGATCTATATAAAATCAATAATCTATCTTTGGATAACGATTCTCTGTTTTTGCAGGAGACCGTATTTCACAATGCAAACGGCTATATCGGTGTTCGCTCCGCTTTCGAAGAGGGCTATGCCCCCTGTCTGGATTCCATTCGCGGCACCTACATCAACGGCTTTTATGATTTCGCCCAGATGAAACAGGCTGAGAAACTCTGCGGTCTGACGGAAGAAAAACAGACCATACTGAATGTCGTAGATTCGCAGGGTATCCGACTCAAAATCGATGATGAATCATTCTCGATGTTCGAAGGCTCTGTCCTTGAAAGTGAAAGGACATTGGACATGGGCGGCGGATACACCGAGCGCAGAATCATATGGCGTTCTCCGCTCGGAAAAGAAGTAGAGATTACCATTCGACGCATGACCTCTTTCACGCAGTTATCACTGTTTACAATTGAATATAGTGTCAAAGCACGCAATTTTGACGGTTTTGTGACATTCATATCCACTCATATCGGAGATGTCCATAACTATCATAATCCAAATGACCCACGAGTAGCCGCAGAAAGCTTTGAACACCTGATACCGGTGCATGCAGAGATGTTTGACGATATCTCCTGCCTCGTAACCCGTACCTCCAAATCCGACCTAACCGTATGCTCCGTCGTGAAGAATCTTTTGTCCAAGAAATCCACAACCGATCTGCAGCAGAACGGACATCGCAGTACCTGTACCATCACGACCTCGATTGCCAAAAATGAGCTGGTCACTTTGACAAAATACACTGTCATTACAGATTCTCTTCGCTCAGACAACTGTATGACTCAGGCATTTTGTGAAATGGAAAAGGCTCTTGCTGTTCCACTTGAGAATATCTATCAGGAACAACGCAAATATCTGGATGATTACTGGGCACAGTCTATGCTGACAATCGACGGTGATGAGGAGTTATCACTCGCCATACGCTATAATCTGTATCAATTGGTACAGTCAGTAGGCAAGGATGCCCATGGAAACATTGCCGCCAAAGGCTTATCCGGCGAGGGCTATGAAGGGCACTATTTTTGGGATACAGAAATGTATATTCAGCCATTCTTCGTTTTGACCAATCCGGTCATTTCGAAAAACCTGATTTCCTACCGCTATGCAACATTAGAACAGGCACGTGAAAATGCCCGTATTCTCGGACATCAGAAGGGTGTCCTGTATCCATGGCGTACCATCATGGGAAAGGAGTGCTCCGGTTACTTTCCTTCCGGTTCCGCAGCATATCATATCAATGGTGATATCGCGTATGCCATCGTTGCATACTATTTGGCAACCGGCGATTTGGACTTCATCGCCGAAAAAGGGGCAGAGATTATCTTTGAAACTGCACGATTATGGCTTGATGTCGGAAACAACTATAATGATCAGTTTCACATCAACGAGGTGACCGGACCGGATGAATATACTTGCATGGTGAATGATAATTATTTTACAAATGCAGCCGCCAAGTATAATCTGCACTGGGCAGTGAAATTCTATGATCTCCTGCGCAAATCTGAACAGTTGGATCGCCTGTGTGCAAGACTTGGTCTGACTCCCGAAGAAATCTGTGCATTTGAACATGCAGAGCGCACAATGTTCCTGCCTTATAATGAGGAACTGAATATCAATCCGCAGGATGACTCCTTCCTTCATAAAAAGGTCTGGAACCTCTCCGCTACGCCAAAGGAGAACTTTCCTCTGCTGTTGCATTATCACCCGCTGTATCTGTATCGTCATCAGGTATGTAAGCAGGCTGACACCGTACTGGCACATTTTATCTTTGAAGATGCACAGGATATCGAGACCATCCGCAATTCATACGAATACTATGAGAAGGTAACCACACATGACTCCTCTCTATCCACCTGTATCTTCAGTATTATGGCAGCCCGGCTCGGAATGATTGACAAAGCATATGATTATTTTGGGGATTCAGCAAAACTTGATCTCTTTAATACACATCACAATACAAAGGACGGAATACATACTGCCAACATGGGAGGCACCTACATGGCTGTCGTCTATGGCTTCGGCGGTCTCCGTCTCAAGGAAAGCGGCCTGTATCTGGCACCATCGCTTCCGGACAAATGGAACGGATATCACTTCCGAATCAACTACAAAGGAAGTCAGATTGATGTCCGCATCACGCGCAAAGAATGCACGCTCACACTCTGTGCAGGCGCACCGGCGACCATTTTCATCTACAACACAGAATATGTATTATCGGATTGTTTGAAGCTTGATATGTCATAAAAAAAGACAAACAATCGTACCCTTTATTTTTTGCGCCCATTTTTAGGAGAAAGGAAACCATCATGAAATACGAAGCTATCATATTCGATCTGGACGGTGTCATCTGTCACACCGATGAATACCATTATCAGGCATGGAAAGCCATTGCCGATGAACTTCATATACCATTTGACAGAACCATCAATAACCGCCTGCGCGGAGTCAGCCGCAGAGAAAGTTTTGAGATCATTCTGGAAAAGTATGACGGTCACTTGACCGAAGAAGAGATCCAAACCTATATTGCCAAGAAAAATGTAATCTATAAGGAACTGCTCAGGAACATGACTCCTACAGACCTTTCCCCGGAAGTTAAGGATACGCTTGATCAGCTGCGCATGACCGGAATCAAACTGGCAATTGGCTCTTCAAGCAAAAATGCCCGCTTCATCTTGGAACGGCTCGGACTCGGAGATTACTTTGATGCTATCTCCGACGGAAATAATATCTCCTACAGCAAACCTGACCCTGAGGTATTCCTCAAGGCCAGTGAGTATGTCGGTGTACCGACTTATAAATGTCTGGTTGTAGAAGATGCTGTTGCCGGCGTTCAGGCCGCCATCGGCGGTGGCATGGACTGTGCAGCAATATCAGATGCCGCCAAGTCTGGACTTGCTACATACTGTCTGCATACCTTCTCTGATTTGGTGAAGACATGTGCATAATATATGCCGTGCTTTTTCTATGCTTTACTGCCTACAAATTGAGATTTTGTTGCTTCAGTAGATGCAATTGACTGATTGATCGTAGCCATCTGTGTCTCCAGAGCCGCAATTGCACTCTTCAGTTCTGCCACCTTGGAATCTGCCGGATTCGAAGGTGGCAGTGCTGCCAACTGTTTCTGCAGACTCTCTTTCCGCCCATTCATTCCAGCCCTGGAGGACTTCATATCTTCAACTTTTATTTCCTCTTCTATTATTTGTATTCACTGAAGGAAGCCAAATGATTTTCCTTTTTTATTTTTGGAGAGCCCGTCGCTCTATAATATGCCATATAACACGCCAAATCTCCCATCTCCTTTTTATCCAATGCCTCTATCTCATATACATAAAGAAGTGGTACATAATATCTGATAGCCTTAACGTATTCTTTGAAAACTTCAAAAAAATTGTCGCAGCATTTCATCATATATGGATAGTACTCTGCTGCTTCTTCTTCCGATTCTTCCAACACACTAAAGTATCGAACACATTGCACCATATAACTGCAAGCAGTTAAAAACATCTCATTTCTTTTCAAAATCCTATCGGGATGAAATGCGCCTCCTTGTTCAGCCTCCAGCATGACAGAATAAAGCTCCCTGGCATATTCATAGGACATTCTATGCTCATTTACCATTTCTATATCTACGTAATCTTCTGCATATATAACATCATATTGTCCCGAAATAATTTTCTTCTTGTCTCTTACAATCTCCTTTACCAGTTCTGCTTTCTTTTCGTTCAGTTCCGTTATATAAAAAATATATTCTCCATATTCTTTCCAATCCATTTCATCAAGCTTATTAAATTTTCTCTCTAATTTACTATATTTTCCTCCGGATCCGGTCACCTTACCACAATGATTCGCAATTATCCATCCCTCCGGAGTATCCACACAGAGTTCCGAAACGCCCCATATGAACAATCCCGTGGTAAGACCTTTTTGAGCAAACAGATTTTTTATTTCTCCATAATCATATTGATTCCAATCTTGGATTTGATTTTCATAGAGAACTCTGGCTTGATCACTTGTTATAGTAACTTTGAGATTTTTGTTGGCATACAGATCAGTAAATCTTTTTCTCATTTTGTCTTCTCTTCTCATTTTGTCACCCTTCTATATTTAATAAGGCATTAACTTGCTTCCTCCTTTCCTCTGGCGGTGTTTTAGCCCTCCATTCCTCATATTTATCATCTAACTCCTGCATCTCTCGCTTCTTATTCTGAAATCTATAAATAATTTTGTTCCAAACCTTCTTTATATCTTCTTTCGTGAAAATCATAGTTTATTCCTCCATTCCTAATGAAATTACAATTTTGTTTTCAGGAAACGAATCATCTCTCTGGTTCTGTATTCAATCACCTCTGTACTTTTGTCTATATAATCTTCCAGAAGGTCAAGATACTCTTCATCCCCATAATAACCTTCTTGTCCTCTGCATTCTTTATCGGGACTCGTTAATTGTAATCGTTTTTCTAAAGGTGTTTTAAAAAGTAGTTTCACTTTTCCATTCTCAAAATAATGTTTTAAAAAGAATTTTTCTTCCCAATCTTTTATTTTTAAAAAATTAGGATTATATTCAGGATTCATTTGTAGTTGCATTTCGAATTTCCCCAAATCAATTGAACCAAGTTCTACTTTTTTCTGATAATTTTGAACAGCAAGCAAAAACCAGTCAAAATAATCTCGCATCCCCTCGCAGTAAGATTCATCATAAAATTTCGCCCTTGCTCCATTTATACCGCAATACACAGTCCCTCTGTTTGGAATCACAATGAAATTGCCTAGCTTATGGTATGTTTTATAAAATGTTTCAATTTTACTCCATAACATGGCATTCTTTTCTGCTCCGAAATACTTTGCACGAAATGCAAAACTTCTTCCCTTCCTCGTATCTTCTTTTCCAAATAAAGATCCAAATGAATTCATCGTATCTCCCCTAAAAGTGCCTTGGTCATTCCATGACCATGAACCCATTTTCTGAAAGTCCAGGTCATATAGATCTCCCCAGAGAATGATATAGATTGCCTGCGTAATCAGATACATATCCGGATCTGCTATCTCTCCAATATATTTTGTCAAGTCCTCAAAGCATAATTGCTCCATCTGATCAATATCTCCTGCACAAACCTCTTTCACAAAACCCTTTACGATTTGCAAACTTTTACGATAATCCTGTGTCTTTTCATATTCTCTTCTTGTCATTTTCTCTCTCTCTTTCTGTTTCTTAAAATATTCTTTTTTCTTGTAGTAAACCAAATCACTTCCCACTATCGTTTCTGAAAGACCCGTTGCCCTATCGTATATCATGAAACACGCTAAATCGCCCATTTCCTGTTCATCTAATGTCTCTACTTCATATAGATGAATAGGGTCCATATCGCATCTGATACTCTCTAGATAATGTTTGAAGTCCTTCAGAAAAACGGCATAGTTTTCTTTCTTCTCGACATCGATTTTGGCTGTGTCTTTAGATGGCATACCTGATTGATAGACACATGCCCACACATATTCTCTGGCACTTAAAATCATTCTGTTTTTATTCCGCGAATATGTAGTAGAAAGTTCCGCCTTTTTTTCAGCCTTCAGCATGACAGAATACAATTCTCTGGCATATTCATAGGACAGTCTATGTTCCTTTACCATTTCCATATCCACATAATCCACTGCAAAAATAACATCATATTGTCCCGAAATGATTTTCTTCTTGTCTTTTATAATTTCCTTCACCCATTCTGATTCTGCATCTTCTCTCCCATCCATTTTACGTTTCGCAGATGACAGTTTGCAATATTTTCCTGCTGACCACGTCGTTTTACCCATTCGATTAATAACCACACCTCCCTCCGGAACATCCAAATCGATTCCTCTAGCATCCCATATGTACCTCCCTGTGGTGAGACCATTTTTAGCAAGCAGCTCTTTTATGTTCCAATAATCTTTTTCAGTCCAGTCTTGTGTCTGATTTCCGAAAAAATGCCTAGCCTCATCGCTGATTAAAGTAACTTTCATTTTGACTCCTTTCTGTCTTTTTCTAATTTAAAAGAACTAAATTCTTTATATTGGTATCATATCAGCCAGACGCCGATAATAATATGCATCTTTTTTTATAACAAAAAAATCTCGCACAAAATGATTTGTGTGAGATCGTATTCTTACTATATAAGATAATTTGAAATTATCCGTTATACTTCTTTGTAACTTCATCATAACATAACACGGGAATGTTTTTACTGACCACAACCGTTCCGTCAATAAAATAGTGACTTTCACCATCGTAAAACACATCGTGGTAATGCGGATCTCCGGAAATTGCACCGGTACCAATATGTCCGGCAATCACATCCTTATAGAACTTTCCTGTTGTCAATGGGTTCTTAGCCAAAAGCACCTCTTCAGATGTCCCAAGTTTCCATTCTCTTCCCGCTTCCTCATCCACACCGGCGTGCACAAATATCTGACTTTCTGTTTCATAATAACACGGCATCGTCCTCATCCATGCAATCAACCCACCATGATTTTTCTTAATTAGTTCTCTCGTAAAAGCAACTGCCTTCTTTATATCTCTTTCGAGGGCAAGCTCCTTTATTCTTTCCAACTGATTTTCTTTTAAAAAAGTAGCGCAGGTATTCAGTTTAAAATCAGCTTCCAGCCACTCATCATTTTTACCATCCAGAAAATCAAGAAACATCGCTTCGTGATTTCCTTTTAACACGATTACATTCTCAGGATTTTTCTGCTGCAGCTCATATATATAATGAAGCGTTTTACAGCTATCCGGTCCCTGGTCTATATAATCCCCAAGAAAAATCAGAAGCTCATCAAACTCTCCATTCATGATCCTATCTGCAATATTAAGTTTGCTTAACCTTTTCACCATAATATCATAAAATCCATGAATATCACTGAGTGCATATATCATATATACTATTCTACCCTTCAATTTTTTCATTGGTATATAATCAAAAATTCTAATTTTTACTTTTCTTAATGTATTCATTAAGGTCTTTTTCTATTTCATCATTCACCATATTTTTTACATCTTCAGGAGCGAGCACCATCACATCTCTCATATGCTGTCTGACAAACACCAGCATAGCACTCGGAACGCACTTTACTAGCACTTCTACAGATTCATCGTTTTCCGTTTTTGGATCAGTCTTCCAGTTTCGTCCGAAAGCATCTTGTAAAAATGTCATGCTGGCTGAAGGATATTTCCGTATCTTATTGACCTTAAGTCGGATTTCCCTAACTTTATTTTTTTCTGACTCATAATACATATATAAATGCTGAGACAGATATTCTGATATATTGCTTTGCTGCAAACTATTTATTAAATTCTGCTTCGTTGGATGTTTCTCCGCTTTCTTTTCAATAACCTTCAAATCTTTCATCAAATCAATTCTATAATGCGACAAAAAATTGGTGTTTTTCATGTAACAAATCAAATAATAGTTTTGGTATGCTTCACAGATTCTTAAAGGCAGAACACAAAATTTTTTTCCTTTCATATGCATTTGCAAATCTGTTCCATAACCACAAAATGCAAAACAAATCCATGCCTCTTTTCCGGTTCCGCCAAGGTTTCGAATGACTGCAGTTCGTATCATAGAAATATTTTTTTCCATTTCTTTATTTAACGTATACTGCTTGTCCGGTATCTGAATTTGGGAACCATATTTCTTCTGAAAACTATCTGAAGCCATCGACTTAAGTTTATCTGCAAGTATCTTTGCCTGCTCCTCCGTACGCATTCTGGAAAAGATTACATCATCTATGAGCATTTGTATCTCTTCATCTGAGAATAGCTTCTCGTAATAATAATCATATGTATAATCATTTATTTCTTCTTTATTTTTATATTCCCGCTCTGTCGTTTTGCACTGAATGCATCCAAAAGCATGATAAAAACGTTCAATATCAGTCAAAATATCCTTCACCGTATCTCTGGTTGAACTTCCGATTCTAATATCATACTCTTCACTACAATACGGATATTCCGCTAATTTTCTTACAATGTCTGCACATGACATCGGATGATCTTTATCCGAAAACTTCATTAATATCTCAATGACTGCAAGCGTTAAAGCCCTTGCATTACTACGATGTCTTGGAGATTTCTCCATTTTTTCTTTCTTTTCCATGCATACTCCATTATTTTTTTAACTGTCTATTTCTAATTTTCATTGCCTTAGTATATACTCACGAATCATCCAAACCAGATACAACGGAATGCTATATGTCTCTGTTCCTTCCACTTCATTATTACCCACATTCTTCATCGAGAATTTGAATCCTACTTCTGGATGATATTTACTGCAATACTGTCGGTAACTCTTTGCCCGAGTATTTACTTCTGCCTTTGCCTCAACTGGAATAATATGATTATCATATTCAAACAAAAAATCAAGTTCAGCAGTATTTCCGGATTGCCAAAAAAAGGGGTGTATTCCTAATTTGATCAACTCATTCAATACAAAATTCTCTGTAAGAGCCCCTTTGAAATTCTTATATAGTTCTGAATTTTCCAAAATTGTTTTATATGAAACACCTGATTTTCTACGTAACAACCCTACGTCAGATAAATACACCTTAAAAAAAGTCGCATCTGCGTAAAAGGCAAGTGGCAATTCAGGATTCGTTACCCGTTCTAGCTTATGCACAAGGCCGGAATCCACAAGCCATTCCAGAGCATCCTCCAATTCACTGGAACGCTTTCCTTCTTTTACGTGAGAAAAAATAAATTTATGATTATCTTTTGCCAACTGTTTCGGGATTGAATCCCATATCCAGCCTAACTTTGGAATGTCTGTCTTTGGTGCATGTTTTGCAAAATCGCTACCATAATCCAGCAATATATTGTCTTGCAGTTTTTCTGCTTTTTCAAAATCATGTGTTTCTACCCATTTTGCAACCACCTCAGGCATACCACCAATAATATAATAATTTCTAAGTGACTTCTCAAGATTAACACTATACAATTCCGGTAATTTCCGACCAATCTCATATCGTTGCACACCTGTAAATAAATTCTCTTCTCCCTCGGCCCTTAAAAACTCAGAAAAAGAAAGTGGATACATCTGTAAACGATCCACTTTTCCCACCGGAAATGAGACATGATTCCTCTTAATCAGAACGCCAAGCAGAGACCCTGCACATACAATATGAAGTTCTCTCATATTTTCGCAAAAATACTTAAGAGATGTAATCGCATTTGGACATGCTTGAATTTCATCAAAAATAACTAAGGTTTTCCCCGGGATAATTTTCTTACCACTTATAGTACTTCCCAATTCATCAATAATTCTTTTGGGATCAAAATCATACTCAAATACAGAGGCTAATCCTCTATTACCTTCAAAATAGAAATATGCAACATCCTCAAAATATCGATTTCCAAATTCTTTGCATAAATATGTCTTTCCGCACTGTCTTACCCCAGTGATCAAGAGTGGTTTTCTATCTGTAGCATCTTTCCACTCTACCAGTTGTTTCATAATATCTCTTTCCAATGATTTTCCGCCTTTTCTCAAACTAAAATAATATAGGATACTTTCAACTTATCACATAATATCTAGAAAAGCAATGTGAAATTGCGTTTTTCATAGGAACTTTTGTGTTTTTGTTGCGTTTTTCATAGGAACTTTTGTATCTATTCTGTTTTACTGTCTATAGATAATCTTGCTCTTCATTGCGCCCGCCTCAGTTTCGCAGTCGAGCAACTTCACAAGCTCTAATGCAAACGGTATTGCGGTTCCGACACCGCGGCTGGTGGTAATATTGCCATCTGTAACAACTTCTTCTTTCAAAACATTTGCTCCCTGTAAACAATCTTCGCAACCTGGATAGCAGACTGCTTTTTTACCAATCAGCACACCTGCCTTGCCAAGTATACTTGGTGCTGCGCAGATTGCCGCAATACGCTTCCTGGAGAGATTGAATGCCTGAACCTTTTCCATCAGTCCTGTATGCTTTTCCAGCTCCGTATGTCCGGGTCCGCCGGGTAAAATCAGCATATCTACATCTTCAAAATCTGCCTCATTATATCTAAGGTCTGCTTTCACCGTAATCTGATGAGAACCTGTCACATAATCTTCATTTTCAATGGATACCATGTGAACATCTATCTTGTCCCGACGTAAAATATCAACAACTGTCAATGCTTCGATTTCTTCAAATCCTGTTGCTAAAAAAATATAAACCTTTGCCATACTGTTAACCTCCTCCAATAAATACGCACAAACTTACTACACTCTATTATTAATGCTCTAATGCCACACTCTCATAATCTGACAATCTGCATCAGATCTTCCTCTATAAACTTACCCATAACCTCAGTTCCATTGTATTCGAACTTTACATTGGTATATAACTCCATCTTACAATCCAATCGCATACGCTTTTCGGACTTTGCAATGATATGACACTCCAGAGCTTCTTCACGTGCATATTTCCCGTCAAAGACATATACCTCTACCTCCTCTGGCGGTTCTGCTGCCGTCAGTTCATCTGTCTCCGTATGGCATATAATATCTCCGACAGCTGCAATATCATACACGTTGATTGGAACCTTAATTCCCTTAGGATTGATTTCATGTACACTGCGGTATTCACATTCTGCAATCCTGCTTACCGTACTTTCTGAAGCCAATATCTGACCGCCGACCGTATAGCCTTCGATACGTCCCGCTAGATTGACATTTTGTCCGACTACGCCATACTTTGCGCGCTTTTCACTTCCTATGTTGCCTAAAATCACCTCTCCGGTATTGATTCCGATGCCCATCTCCAGATACGGATAACCCCTCTCTTCATTATACCGGTTCACGGCTTCCATCGCATTCTGCATCTCAACAGCACATTTCACTGCATTTTCAGCACCGTTCTCACACTCGATCGGTGCTCCAAAGATTGCAAAGACTGCATCTCCTATAAATTCTATAATCGTTCCTTTATATTTCTGTATGATTTCCGTCATCAGTGCCAGATAATGATTGAGCATTGTCATCAGTTCCACCGGCGGCATGATTTCACTCATTGCCGTAAATCCGCGAATGTCACTCATAATAATTGTGACCTCTTGTTTCTCACCACCAAGCTTGCACCCATCCGGTGAATTCAACAGCCTCTCCACGATTTCATCCGACAAATACCGTCCAAAGGTCTCTGATATCAGTTCATTGCGCAGCTTCAACTGCTCATTCAGAGCTTTAATCTGCTCCATAGCACGCACCGCATCCTTGAGTTCATATAGTTCGGAGAGATCGTTAATCACAACCACGATTCCGTTATTTTCAGTTTTGCTGCCATCTGCGTCATCCTTCAGATAAGATGTTGTCACATACAGTTTCTTGCTCTGTTCCCCTACTGCATAATCCACAATACTGTTCTGCGCCGTTGTATGATCATAGATTGCATTTAGGAGCGTCTGGTTAAATGCATCATTTTCCGCACGACCGAAAAAGGTCTTTGCAAAACCGACTCCGACGATGGAATCATCCACACCCAGTATCTTCTTGCATGCCGTGTTGACCAATGTAGTCACTCCGTCTGCACCGATGGTTATGACACCCTCATCCATATCCTTGACAATCCGCTCATATATCTTCAGTTCATCACGCATCAAAGTTTCTCCCAATATGCAACAGACTTCTCAAAATCCTCCGGCTTAGTCACTTCGATTGTCATAATCGGTTCTTGTTCAAGCGCTTGTATCTGCTCTCGCAGACCAATCCAGTCAATCGTCCCCGTGCCAATCGGCATATGCTCATCATATACACCCATATTATCATTGAGATGCATATAGCCTATATACGGTCTCAGCTTCTCCATCCACACTTCAACCGGAACCTTAGACAGATTAGCGTGCCCCACATCAAGACATACACCCAGCCTCTCATGATCCGCCATCTCCATCAACCGCTTGAGAATCTTCGGATTGATATCCAATGTATTCTCCACAAATATTTTCACCTGATACTTCTCAGCAAGCATACCCAGATATGCCGCTGCCGTCTCACACCAGATATCAATCACATTCTGATTGACCATCACGGGATGGCAGCACGTATGCACCACCACATTTGACACACCCAGCTTCTTTCCTGTCTCGATCGAAGTTTCCACACGTCTCTGTGATATCTCACGAATCCTTGCATCATTGCTTGCATAATTGATATCCACAAATGCCGCATGCATGGACGGCATCTGCACGCCCTTATATGCTTCCAGAATCATCTTCTCATTATAATCCGGAAATGCCACATCCATGACCTCGCAAGGATAATGCATATCCAGAAATCTATCCGCATAAGCGCGCGTAATCTGACATTGTATCATGTGATTCTCCTGCTTAATAATACATACTGAAATGATCCATCATATAATATGCATCATAGCCGCTCTTTACGAATGCATCATTGGAAAGTCTGTCATAATCCTCGGCATACTTCTTCATCTTCTCCCATAGGCTCGGCTTCTTCGAAGTCATACCTTCTGCAATCGCCTCAGACATAGTCTTACACACATCCACATAATCACTTGTCAAAGAACGAAGTCGATTCGACAGCTGCGTCATGATAGACAGCGCAACCTCTGTATGAATCGCAATATAGGCTAAGAAATCTTCTTTGGTAATAACTGTAACAGTCGTCTCTCTAAACGCTACCGCCGTAGCACTGCGAGGCAATTCCTCAATCATCGCCATCTCGCCAAAGCACTTACCCTCACCCAGTTCCACCAGACATCTCTCATTTTCCTGACCATAATTCACATAGATTCCAACCAGTCCGCTATTGATCTCATACATCTTATCCCCGGCATCCCCCTGATTAAAAATCACATCACCCATCTGAAATACCTCTGTTTTATCTGCCTTCATACATAAAGCCCTCCTTTTTATAGTCATCTACTTAATTCATTATATACGTTTCCAATGAGCCATGCAAACAAAAATAAAGGAAAGCTTGCGTTGTGCTCGCACATAAGCAACCTTTCCTTTATTTTTGTTTATAGGGCGAAGCCCGCGACCGAGATGCAGCGCAGCGAAATCGAGGTGCATGGCAGACTAACGTTGTTCAAGGTGCACGGCCGGACTAACGTTGTTCAGCGTACACGGCCGACAGACATTATCCAAGGTGACTGCAACAACCTTACATCCTACAATTTTTATACACAATATAAACACACCCATTTTACACATTATCTCTTATAATCAATAAATATCTTCTCCCATTCTATATACCTCGAATGAGTAGGAAAAAAGAATAAAATATGCTAAAATAATATCATTCCGTTAATACTACCCCTTATGGAGGACTCTCACATGGAAATCG
>CAZWXS010000043.1:11395-18215 GCA_964638005.1 uncultured Lachnospiraceae bacterium | reverse complement strand
AATAATATCATTCCGTTAATACTACCCCTTATGGAGGACTCTCACATGGAAATCGAAAGAAAATTCTTAATAGATCAACGCCCGACCGACATAGACTCCTATGCCTACCACATCATTGAGCAGGCATACCTGTGTACCGATCCGGTCATTCGTGTACGCAAGGAAGATGATCATTACTATATGACCTACAAGGGCAAAGGTCTGATGGCACGCGAAGAATACAACCTCCCGCTCAACCGAGCCGCCTACGAACAACTAAAGCCCAAAGCGGAAGGCAACCTCATTTCCAAAAAAAGAGTCCTCATCCCGTACCAAAAGTACACGATAGAACTCGATATCTTCTCAGAACCCTTTGCACCCCTGCTGCTTGCAGAAGTCGAATTTGAAAGCGAAGAGGATGCCCTTGCATTTCTCCCGCCTGACTGGTTCGGTCAAGACGTTACCAATGACCCCCAATATCATAACAGCAACATGAGCAGACGTACATTTTAAGTTTTGTCCTCAATCTGCAGTCCTTTCCGCACATAAAACAACAAGAGAGATATGAAATCTACTGACTTCATATCTCTCTTGTTGACTCACCTATAATCAACTTACCTTCAAACGTCTTGTGCTGATGCTCTTCCTCATTCTGAATAACATCAAACAAAACCTCAACCGTCTCTCTGGCCATTTCCTCGATTGGCTGTCTGATGGTCGTAATAGACGGACTATAGAAATACGCCATGTCAATTCCGTCATATCCTGCTACCGAGATATCCTCCGGGATCTTACGTCCGCTCTCTAAGATTGCCTTGCAAGCTCCGATTGCCAACGTATCTGATATAGCATAGACTGCCGTCGGCGTATCCTTGCGGGACAGTATCTCCTGCATAACAGAGTATCCGTTCTCCATCGTATACGGATCCAGTTCATAATTCATTTCATAAATCAACGATTCATCTATCTCAATCCCATTGTCATGAAGTGCCATCTTATAACCTTCCTGACGGAGATTGCCGACACTCTCGTCCGAAGAGCTTGCCACGATCGTCGCAATCTTCTTATGGCCGAGCTTACACAGATAGTCCACCATCTTATAGCTTTCCTTCACATCATCGACAGATACGGAAGAATAGCTCTCACTTGGATGCTTCTGCGACATGGCGATTGTACTCAGTACGAACGGCACCTGCAGCTGCTCCAGCTTCTCCCTTGTATGTGAAAAATATCCGCCCAGAAATACGATTCCCTGCAAGCGTTTTTCCTTAATCAATTCTAATGCCACATCCACCTCGTCTTCATTCATCTCGACATGATGCAGCACCAGCGCATACTTTTTCTTCTGGATTTCTTTCTCCATGACCTTAATCATTTTCATAAAGAATGGGTTGGAAATGCCCTTTACCAAAATCGCAATCGAGTTTGACTCGGACAGTTTGAGATTCCTTGCACTGTTATTCGGAATATAATTATATTCCTTGATAATCTCCATAACCTTCTGCTTAGTCTCTTCGTTAATATCCGGATGATTGTTCATCGCACGTGAGACTGTACTGACTCCGACACCGCACATCCTTGCAATATCCTTGATTGTAATTGTTTCCATGGTCCCCATTCCCCATTTCATCTATGTGTCTAAAGCAATAACGATTCAGAGCCACATCTCGATTCCGATTCGCTTCATCTCGATGTTGCTTCTCGCCAAACAGACATGTCCTGCAGTTGGCTTTTAAATAGTTACAGTCTACCATATAATTTGGTCATGTCAAATATCCTTTTGGTCAATTTCTTGTTGATGTCCTTTTCTGACATTCTCCACTTCCAATTATCTCCCAAAGTAGACGGTGTATTGATTCTTGCCTCTGACCCCATACACAGGTAATCCTGTATAGGAATGATACACAACTTTGCAACACTTGACTGTGCCAGTCTGATGAAATCCCAACTGATTTCCTTCGGAGGCGTGTCAAAATTATTGATGTATGCAATCGAAAGCTTCTTATCCGGTCGTGACAATACATCATACCAGCCACGAACAGTATCGTTGTCATGCGTGCCGGTATATACAACACAATTCGAAGTGTAGTTATGCGGCAGATAATCACTCTCTTCGCGGGAATCAAAAGCAAACTGCAGCACCTTCATACCCGGATAGCCCGTATCCTTTACCAGCTTGATGACCGAAGGAGTCAAATACCCCAAATCCTCTGCAATGATATCCATCTTACCTAACTTCGATGCAAACGTCTTGAAAATATCAATCCCGGGGCCCTTTTTCCACTTGCCCTTCTCTGCTGTCTTATTTCCGTAAGGAATCGAATAGTATTCATCAAATCCTCTGAAATGATCGACACGCACTACATCATAGAGCTTAAAACAATATCCGATGCGTCTTACCCACCATTCGTAGCCGGTCTTCTTATGATAATCCCAGTCATAGAGAGGATTTCCCCACAACTGTCCTGTTGCCGAAAATGCATCAGGCGGACAGCCTGCCACTGCAACCGGCATATTGTCCTTATCAAATTGAAACAGCTTCGGTGATGCCCATGTATCTGCACTGTCAAATGCCACATAGATCGGGATGTCTCCGATGATTTTGATACCCTGCTTATTTGCATGGTTCTTTAACTTCGTCCATTGCTCTGAAAACTTGAACTGCTGAAACTGATAGAACTCAATTTCCTTAGCATACTTCTTCTTATATTTTTCGAGCGCTGCCGGCTTGCGAACACGGATATCCTCATCCCATTCGATGAAGCTGGCTCCGCCGAAAGAATTCTTCACTGCCATATAAAGTGCATAATCATCGAGCCAATAAGCATTTTCCGTGACAAATTCCTTGAATTTCTTCTTTCGGGAAATATTGCTTCTCTCATATGCGATATGAAGTACCTTGAATCTGGACAGATACAGCTTCTCATAATCAATGTAACGTGCATTCTTCCCGAAGTTGCAGCTGTCGCACTCTGTACGTGTCAACAAGCCCTCTTCAATCAGTGTCTCCAAATCTATGAAGTACGGATTGCCTGCATATGTCGAGAAAGACTGATACGGTGAATCGCCATATCCCGTCGGGCCTAACGGCAGTAACTGCCAATAAGACTGACCTGCTTCCTTCAACTGATCCACAAAACGATATGCGTTCTTTGAAAATGAACCGATGCCATACTTACCCGGCAGACTTGCAATCGGTAGCAAAACCCCACTTTTTCTCATAATAGATTCCTCTCTCTTAGCCCTTGACTGCTCCTGCTGCTACGCCTTCGATGATGTACTTCTGGCAAGCCAGATAGAATATGATGATCGGAATGATTGCCAATACAAGGAGTGCCATCATTGCGCCCATGTCCTTCGCTCCATAAGAACCGACCAGATATTGTACAACAACCGGAATCGTCTTATAGGTCGTGCTCAGACCGATTACCAGATAAGGAAGCAGATAATCGTTCCAGATCCACATTGCATTTAAAATAGATACAGTGATTGCTGTTGGTTTCAGAATCGGCATAACCACACCGAAAAATGTCTGTAACGGATTACAGCCGTCTATCATGGCTGCTTCTTCAATCTCAATCGGAATGCTCTTTACAAATCCGCAGAACATAAATACCGAAAGTCCGGCTCCAAATCCCAGATACAGCAGTACCATTCCGGGAGGGCTGTTGAGCTTGAACATATTTGCCAGTTTCGTCATCGTAAACATGACCATCTGAAAAGGAACGATCATGGAAAATACAAACATATAGTACAGAACACTTGAAATCTTTGATTTCACTCTTGTAATATAATACGCCGTCATAGAAGTAAACAATAAGATTGCAAGAACTGAGAAGACCGTAATGAAGCATGACCATCCGAACGCTGAAAAGAATCCTGTCTTTTCAATTCCGTTGATATAGTTGGTCAATCCCGAAAAAGTCTCTGCCGTCGGCAATGCAAAAGGATTGTCACTGATATACAACTTTCCTTTGAATGAATTCAGTACTACAAAGAAGATTGGAACAAGGAACGCAAGAGCAACAAAACATAATACAACTGTCAGAATACTGTTTCCGATTGATTTCTTCATTATTGCTCCACCTCCTTGTTTCTGGTCACTACCAGCTGTGACAAAGCAATCGCAGCTACCACAATAAAGAATAATACCGCCTTCGCCTGACCTACTCCTTCAAAGCCCACACGTCCGTAGAACGTATTATAGATATCCAGAGCCAGCATTGCAGTCTTGTTGCTCGGTGCTCCTGCCGTCAATGCCAGGTTTTGATCAAACAGCTTGAAACTGTTTGAAACCGTCAGGAACAGACATATCGTAATCGATGGCATAACCATCGGAATCTTCACATTTACTAACACCTGCCAAGGTGTTGCGCCATCTATTTTGGCGGCTTCTATCAATTCAGGGGAAACATTTTGTAATCCGGCAATATAGATAATCATCATATATCCGATCAGCTGCCAGTTCATCAGTACGACCAAACCCCAAAATCCATATGTTGCATTTGCAACCAGCGTCGTCTCGTACTTTACAAGGATTGCATTGATCATGGACTGCCATATATAACCTAAAATAATACCGCCGATCAGATTCGGCATAAAAAATACGGTACGGAACAGATTTGTTCCCTTAATCTTTCTGGTAAGAGCTAATGCAATGATAAATGCCAACAAATTGATGGAAATGATAGAGACAATTGCAAATCTGAGCGTGAACCAAAATGCATTGGTGAACTTATCGTCCGCAAATATCTGCACGTAGTTGCTAAGCCCTACCCACTTTGCGCTTGTAACTGTCCTAAACTTACAGAATGATAGATAGATTCCCATGATAAACGGTGCAATAAATGCAAAGGTAAATGCAATTAACGTGGGCAGCACAAATATGGGAAAATACTTCTTAATTGTTTTCTGCATATGCTCTTCTCCTTCTTTTTTTAACCTTTAAATTATGGGCAGTGGCTAGGCAAGCCACTGCCCACTAATTATATCATACTATTTCATTAAAAACTAACCATTAAGCAGAGGCTCAAGAACTTCGTTCTTTCGCTCGCGTTGCTCCCAAAGCAATCCGTCAATCGTCTTAGCAAGTAAACTTGCACGTCGCTTTCCGTATTCCTTTGCTCTGCTTATTCGCGACTATTGCTGAGCTGCAGCTGCTGCTGCCTTTTCTGATGCCCATTCGTCAACTACGAGCTGCTTAACATCTTCCCATTCCATAGAACCTGATGCATACTCCAGAAGAGCTGCGCCGAAGTCATCCTTGAATGTCTGGCTCGGGAATGATGTGAAGTTCCAAGCTACGCTTGTTAATGAATCGTCTGCCATATACTTGATTACTTCCTGTGCCAACGGATCGGTCGGCTTCTCATCATCTGCAAATGTGTTGAACGGTGCGATGAATCCGAGATCATTTGTAACTGCTGCCTTACCTGCATCTGAGCTGAACAACCACTCTACGAATGCGATGGATGCTGCCTGATTTTCAGGTGATACCTGGCTGTTGATGCAGAAGAAGTTCTCTGTACCTGTGCAAAGACCCTGTGTCTCTTCGCCTTCAACACCTGCGTAGATAGGAAGGAACTTAACATCTGTCTCTGCTACAACGTTTCCGTCAACGCCTGAAATCTGTCCCCAGCCCCAGTTACCGTTCTGAACCATTGCTGCTTTACCAAGTGCAAATTCTGCCATTGAGTCATCAACTGACTTGCTTCCGAGAAGTCCCGGTGCTGTGCATGAATTGTTCAGGTATAAATCAAAGATGTTCTTATAATTGTCTGAGTATGTGAACTCAAGTGCGTCTGTATCTGTGATGCCTTTGTCCTTGTACTCATAGTATACAGGAACGTTAGCAAGATGTGTCTGCCATCTCCAGTCTTCACCCGGAAGTAATGATGTTGATGCGAATACACCTTCGATACCAAGATCTGCTGCCTTAGACTGCATATCTTCTACAACTGCCTTAAGTGTGTCAAAGTTCTTGATTTCGTCAATAGAAGCTGCCTTAGCGCCGTCCATTGCAAAGTACTTATCCATGATTGCGTTGTTGTAAATGATGCCGTATCCTTCAACTACATAAGGAATACCATATACACCACCGTCTTCGCCTTCAACTGCAAGGCTCTTATCAAGCAGCCAGCTGTAAAGGTCTGTATCTTTCAAATCTAAGCAGTAATCTTTCCAGTTCTGGTAACCAACAGGTCCGTTGATCTGGAATAATGTAGGAGCATCTGCGTTAGCTACTTCTGACATCAATGTCTGCTCATAAGTTCCGCTTGCTGCTGTAACAACCTTAACAGGAACTCCTGTCTCTTCTGTATACTGCTTTGCTAATGTCTGCCATACTTCATCTACTTCAGGCTTGAAGTTCAAATAATATACTGAACCTGCGCCTGCTGCATCTGCTGTCTCTTCTGCGGGTGCTGCTTCTTCTGCAGGAGCTGCCTCCTCTGCGGGTGCCGCTTCTTCTGCCGGTGCTGTTTCTGTTGCTGCTCCTGAACCGCAGCCTGCTAACAATGCTGAAACCATTGCTACAGATAATAACACGCTGATAACTTTCTTTTTCATAATGCTTACCTCTCCTTTTTGATCGTTCTTGTCGTATCGCTTAGCAATACAACAGTTATAGGTTTCCACGGAATGGAAGATTCTATACTTTTTTGTATGTATTTCCTTCCGTCGGCATATTGGAAACGATATCGGTATCGTTGTCGGTAACGTTTCCAATGACCTTGCAGTAACTATAGCACAATGATGTTGGTTCTGCAATACTGTTTTTCATTTTTAGTTATTTTTATCCAATTGTGGGGAGGATTTTTAGTGGATTTGCACAAAGTATGAG
>CAZWXS010000043.1:0-11295 GCA_964638005.1 uncultured Lachnospiraceae bacterium | reverse complement strand
AAACCCAGAGCGCATTCACTGGAATGACGAAATATTGTTAGAGGTAGTGATCGGTTAATGGATCCGATTAAAAAGGATTCTATATATTCTTGACTTCGTTTTCGAGAGATGCTCCGGTGAAAAACTGATCCAGATTTTTCATGGTGGTTTCGGCAATGTTGCCTAAAGCCTCTTCCGTCAGGAATGCCTGATGGGAAGTAATCAGGACGTTTGGCATGGAGATTAGGCGCGCCAGTACATCGTCCTGGATGATGGTGTTGGAATTGTCTTCGTAGAAGATATCTGCTTCTTCTTCATATACATCGAGGGCGGCCGCGCGGATCTTGCCGGTCTTGAGTCCTTCTACCAATGCTTCCGAATCAATCAGTGCGCCACGAGATGTATTCAGGATCACCACTCCGTCTTTCATTTTCTTAATGGCCTTTGCATTGATAATATGATGGCTGTCCTTTGTCAACGGACAATGTAACGAAATGATATTCGACTTTTCAAAAAGTTCATCTAATGATACATAATGAATATTGCTGTTTACAATCGGATACGGGTCATAAGCAACCACGGTCATTCCAAAGCCTTTACAGATATCCATAAATACACGACCGATTTTACCTGTTCCGATCACGCCAACTGTCTTTCCGTGCAGATCAAAGCCAATCAGACCATTTAAGCTGAAATTGTTCTCACGAATTCTGTTGTAAGCACGGTGCAGTTTCCTGTTCAGTGTCAGGAGCATGCCCATGGCGTGCTCTGCTACTGCATAGGGTGAATAGGCAGGCACTCGTGTCACGCGCATACCGTGTTCGGCAGCATAATTGATATCGACATTATTATAGCCTGCACAACGCATTGCAACGCAGGTAATATCCCGTTTTCTGAGCTTTCGCAATGTATCTGCGCTCAGATCATCATTTACGAATGCCACCACCGCATCACTGCCTTTTGCAAGCACCGCAGTCTTCGCATTCAGCTTCTCCTCATGGTAAATCATCTTGTACGCAGGGTATTTCTTCAGTTCTTCATCGAAGAACTGCTTATCGTAAGGTTTGGTATCAAAAAAACTGATTTTCTTCATGATGGTGTACCTCCTTGTCAGATCCTTTTACCTGTATCCAATGTCCTGCGTCCTCAGGTCGTCTCTCTCTCTGCTAAGGTAACCGGCAGAACAGTTTTGCTCGGAACGACTCTTCCTTCACACGCCTGAACCAGCATAGCCACTGCCGCTTCCGCCATTTCTCTGATTGGCTGGTGTATGGTCGTAATTCTCGGCGTGGTCAATGTGGAAATCATGACATCGTCAAATCCTACAAGCTTGATATCCTGTGGTATCCTTTTGCCCAGTTTGGCACACACCTGAATGATCTGTGCAGCAATCAAGTCACTGCTGGCAAAGATACCGTCGATTTTCGGATCATTCCTTAGTATATCCGTAATGAAGTCATGATAGTCACCGGCATTATATTGTTCTGCATCTGTCTTATATGCAAAGTGAGTCACCTCATTTTCTTCACAAGTTGCGACAAAACCACTTTCTCTGGCATCTGCCGGCATATACGTCCCTCTGACACCACTGATATGAACCAAATGCCTGCAACCGCATCGAATCAAATGTTCGGCTGCGATACGTCCACCCATCAGGTTATCGCATTCCACCGCCGCTGTCCCTTTGTCAAGATTTCTCTCTATGGTAATCAATGGCACATTGATGCCTTCAAAATCCTCCATCGCAATCGTACCACTACATAAAATGACACCTGCCACACGATTGCTCGTACACATTTCAATAAACTTAAGTTCCTTTTCATTCTTTTCTTTCGAATTGAAAAGTAATATCTTATATCGGCTTTTATTTGCCGCTGCCTCTATGCAGCTGATCAATTCCGCAAAATAAGGATGCTTAATATGAGGCACGATCAGTCCGATGGTATTCGTTCGCTGTTTTGACAAGGAACGAGCCACCTCGTTGGGCTGATAATTCAATGCCTTCATCGCAGTATAGACCTTGTTCCTTGTTTCCTCACTGATATATCCCCTGTTGTTCAATACACGGGACACCGTCGTCACTGTCAGTCCCGTTTCCTTTGCCACGTCTTTAAGTGTTGCCACGCTATGCCTCCTCATATCTGACCGATTGTTCCTCCACAGAATACAGTTCAACTCTGCGCAATCCGCCAGAGCATACGCGGATATTTCCTGTTTTTTCAGTCATATCCAACTCTGCTGCATACATCTTATCATAAAACACAGGCAGCCCCTGCATTGATAAAATATCTGAATTCATTTTATCATAACTGCAATATATTTCAAGTAAACCCGCATCCAGGATGAGAGAGAAGCTATAAATTTTCTGACCCACCGCTACTTTCTCTGTTCCTACGCAGCGTTCTTCCATACGATTTTCAGATATGTGGTTCTGTACCACATTCTCTATACAAAGGTCTCCCCTCAGTCTGTCATATTTGATTCGAGTTCCAAACAGATTCCATAAGATCATGTCGGATGTGTCGCTGCATACAGTCATCACCTCAATTGCACATGGTTCCTCTATCTGATACTCCGTCTGATATGCATATATACTGCCATTATTCATCGCATTCGTATACAACTCCATCGGCAGTGCCACATGTCTCAGTATGCGTTGGTCATAATATTCCCTGACCGGCCGCATACGTAAATGCACCTCTCCTGCCAGAAACTCCGGATATAACTCCTGTGGCAGTCCCATGGCACCACGATATCTATCTTCCCTTACATTTGTACGAAACCACGGAATCATGACCACCCTGTCTTCGACTCCCGAAAACATCTGTGCCGCATACAGCGTTCTGCCATACCATGCTTCCCTTTTGATGCCGTCTGTCTCAAATCTCCTGCCATCAAACCGTCCCTGATAGTAATAACCGTCTGCTGTCCATATGATCCATACCGATGCTCCTTCTGCTGTTTGAAGTTCAAACAGATTCGGGCACTCAAATCCCTGATCCAACTCCAATCGCTGGCTAACTTCCCAGTTTTTCAAATCATAGGAACGTAAAATTGCAAATTCATTGTTTTCAAGCCACAAGCACATCACATATGCCTGAGATGCTTCATGCCAAATGATCTTCGGATCCCGATTCTCAGTGCATATCTCTGCGACCATTTCCCCCTGTATCTTATGCAGGGTATATCCATGATCCATGCTGTAAGCCGCACGCTGCACATATGGCTTACCTCTGCTCCAATCGGATGCATTTCCTGCACATGTGTAATAGTAAATCATCGCTTCTTCCGGCAGTTCCAGCAGGCCATGCGTGTTTTCAATCGCAGAGCCCGAATAAATCACTCCGTCTTCATCCGGAAACAGCACCGCATCACATTGTTGCCAATGCAGTAAATCCTTGCTCACTGCATGTCCCCAACTCATGTTGCCCCACTCGATATGAAACGGATTATACTGATAATATAGATGATAGATCCCGTTGTGATAAACCAGTCCGTTTGGATCATTGATCCACCCGCTCTCCGGCGTATAGTGAATACAAGGGCGTTCCCGAGACCCCTGACAAGGTATCTCTGTTTCCAGTGTCACCATTGCCGTAAAGACCTCGGGCATATCACCCTCTAGAGAAAGTTTACCCCAAAAGTCGGGACTAATGGGCAAATAAGCAAAAAAGTCATATGCATAAGACTCTCCTGCGCAGACTGTAACCGGTATTTGAAATTCAAACATTTTTGCTACAGCATTTGATATGGAAATCGTACAAAGTGTTCCCTTAGTTGCAACCGGAATGCGAAGATACTTTGCCAATGGATTCACCGCAAATTCTTTTTTCATAATCTTCTCACTTTCCGAACAGCACCAGTTCCTGAAGGTTCTGCACTCCGGCTGTCGTATAACAGATTTTCATCTTTTTGGCAGTGAAATCTACAAGCAGCTCTGCCTGATCTGTACCATTTCGCCTGATGATATGTATTTTATCTGCCTCAGTCGGAGCCAGTTCAAAGATGCCGTCGAACGCTGCATGCGAATTGCGAAACTCCATTAACTGCAGCAGTTTCTGAACAACCGGACGCTTTACCTCCTGATCGATTTCCTGTAAATCATAGTAATGCCGATTGATATTGCGGCCTACTTTGGTACGCTCCAACAGTTCCAGATCATTCTTTCCTGCCAGCAGTCCGACATAATACACCTGTGGAATCCCGGGTGCAAAGAACTGAACTGCACGTGCAATCAGATATGCATTATCGTCATCACCAAGCGCTGAATAATAGGAGCAGTTCACCTGATAAATATCCAAATTGTTATACTTTGCCGTGTTGTATACCTTTTTGACATTTGCTCCATACTTGAAGATATCTTCTTTGGTTTTCTCTATCTCGTCATCCGGAAGCAGATCTTTGACGTCTACAACCCCTATACCATCGTGCGTATCAAGTGTCGTGAACTGCTTACGCGGACAAATATCAAGCCAATGCTTCAGATACTCTGCCTTCCCATAATACAGCGCATGTATGAGTAGCATCGGAAGAGCAAAATCATATACATAGTATCCCTTTTCTTCTATTTTCTTTTGCAGTGTATAGTGTTCATGAATTTCCGGCAGAATCTCTACTCCATAAGGCTTCAGCACCTCATCTGTCTGTGTCAGCAGTTCCCATACATCAGGTTCCACGAAAAAACAACTCGTATCTGCCCGCTTGGTTGCATAGGCAAATGCATCCAGACGAATCATGGATGCACCATGTTCACATAGTTTTTCAAGATTTCCCTTATGGAATCTTCTGGCCGCCTCTGATTTGCAATTGATATCAATCTGTTCCTCATCAAAGGTACACCATACATCTTCACTGGTACCGTCTGCAAAGTGCGCCACTGTAGAGGGAGCCTTTGGTTTTCTCTTATAGATGGCCTCTACCTGCTCCTTCGTTGGTGCACCGCTCTGCCAGAAATCTTTGTAGCGGATGAACAGATCATGATAGGCCGATGCCTCCTTATTTTTTAAAAAATCTTGATAGTATACACTCTTAGCAGAGATGTGATTGATCATATAATCAAACATCAGATCATATTTTTCGGCTATTTTCTCAATATCCTTCCAGTCCCCAAACGCGGAATCTACCTCTTCATAAGTCATAGGTGCGAATCCCCTGTCACCGGAGGAAGGAAAAAAGGGTAATATATGAACACCACCGACTGCCTTCCCAAAATGTCTGTCAAGCACCTCGGATAATTCCCACAGGTTCTTTCCCATCGAATCAGCATAGGTAATCAGCATGACTTTATTCTTCATCTTTTTCATTTTCTTATCCTTTCGGTATCCGTATTTCCTCTCCTCTTACTTCACTGCACCCGCAACGACACCATTGATAATCTGCTTCTGCAGGAACAGATACAGAATCAGAATCGGAGCTACCGTTAATACGAGCCCTGCCATAATCGTTCCGTAATCGGCAGAATAAGTTCCGTAAAATGCATAGGTTGATAAGGGCAGAGTCATAATCTGCTTCTTCCCCAGCACCAGTGACGGAAGCAGATAATCATTCCAAAATGCCAGTACATTCAGAATGACCAGCGTAGCCGTGACCGGTTTCAAGAGTGGAAATACAACTCTGAAAAATGTCTGGAACTTGCTGCATCCGTCCAAACATGCAGCTTCCTCCAATGCAATCGGAACACCGCTCTTAATAAAACCCTGATAGATGAAGACCGACATGCTCATCGCAAATCCGGTATGCAGAAAAATCAGGGTCACTCTATGATTCAGCAGATTCAACCCTGCACCGTAAATGGATACCAAGGGAATCATGATTGCCTGAAACGGAATGATCATCGATGCTGCCATCAGCGAAAAACAGACCGTCGAAAACATATTCTTGGAGCGTACGAAGTAATATGCGACCATAGAAGCAAGGAGGATTACAAATAGTGTTGCAAACCCTGTTACCATCAGTGAATTTCCAAAACTCCGCAAAAAATTCATTTTCTCAAAGGCCACCAGATAGTTCTCTATGATAAATCCCTTTTCCGGAAGCAGAGAGAACGGATTTTTAATAATATCTCTTTTATGCTTAAAGGAGTTGAGAATTACAAGCACAAACGGAACCATATAAAGCAAAAACAGGAGTACGACTGCAGCAAATCCCACAATCTCTAAAACAACCTTTTTAATTCCTCCGACTCTTTTTGTCTTCATCATGCTTCTACCTCCTTCTTCTTGCCTAAATAAATCTGTGCACCTCCGATGAGTGCTACAATCAGAAACAGGAACAATGCCTCAGCCTGACCGACACCGTAATTTCTTGCAGTAAATGCCTTTTCATACACATGCATTGCCACCAATCTTGTCGTTCCATATGGCTCTCCTCCCGTCAATGTCAGGTTGACATCGTAGACCATAAAGGCTCTCGACAATGTCAGAAACAGACAGATGACAAAGGAAGGTACCATCAGCGGAAGTATAATACTCCTGACTCTCTGGAAACCGGTCGCTCCGTCAATGCTCGCTGCCTCCAGTACATCTGTACTTAATCCTGTGAATCCTGCTATGTAAATCAGCATCATATATCCTGATAGTTGCCACACTGTCACAATGACCAGTGACCAAAATGCCTTATTCGGATCCGATAACCATGAAGTCGAAAAAATACCCCATCCTGTATTCTCTCCCAGATTGACCAGTACTCTTGAAAATACAAACTGCCAGATAAATCCGAGTACAACTCCTCCAATCAGGTTCGGTGTAAAGAACCCTGTCCGAAAGAAATTCTGTCCTTTCAACCCGTTACTGAGTGCATAGGCCATGACAAAGGCCACTAAATTCACTAACAGGACTGAGCAGAACACATATCTCAGTGTCAGTTCCATAGAGCTCCAGAACTGCGCATCGGCAAAAGTTGCGGCATAATTAGCCACACCCACTATGTTCTTAGCCTGCCTTACGCCATCCCAGTCCGTTAGCGTCAGATAAAAACCGTATATAAACGGTATGATTACAACCGCAAAGAACACCAAAATCCCCGGTAAAGCAAATATACACAGATTTTTCAGTTTCTCTGCGGGTTTCCTTCCCATAGTCCCCATGCTCACTACCAGCCTTTCTTCGTAAACTTTCTCCTAAAATCAATTTCCCGGATACTGCTTTCTATTGCTGTGATGTCCAATAATCGGCAAGCGCCTTTGTCAATTCTTCTCTTGAAGATTCATCTGCGATGTACTTCTGCATCGCAGCTCCCAGAACACTCCAGTGATCAGAAGGTGCTATAAATGAAGAACCATATGTCCTACCGTTTGACATTCTTTCTTTGATATCCATCCCGAGTGGATCCAAAGGATCATATGCGTTGTTGGCACATGCCGGTATCAATGCACATGTCTCTACAAGCATCTTCTGTCCGTTGTCATTGTATACAAGCCAGTTCAGGAATTCCTTAGCTGCCGCAATCTGCTCTTCCGAAGCCTGCACCTTGTCGATAATGACCTGCTTGGTCGGTGAAGCTTGGATCGAAGTATTGGCAAAATCACTTGTATCGTTGCCTAATACAAATGGAATAAATCCATACGCATCACTTGCTGATGCACCTGCATCTGCGATGTTTGGCCATGCCCAGCATCCATTTGCCCAGATTGCTGCATCACCGTCTGCCAGAAATATCGGATCCTGATCATATAATGCACCCAATGGATCCTTCTTATTGATGTTGTACTCAAGCAGCAGATCCATGGTATCTAAAAACTGTGACAATCTTTCGTACTCTGCCGGATCCTGTGTTCCATCCTCCAGCGCAGCAATGAGTTTTGCACTGCCTTCTGTCGTTCCATCATATGTATCATAGATAAAGCCGAGCTGATGTGCACCAAGTGACCAGTCTTCTTTTGAAATGACAACCGGATTTTCCATACCAGCATCACGCAGTTCCTGCAACAATGCTGCCAGTGCATCATAGGAATTGATGCTGTTCGGATCGAACTCTCTGCCAAGTGTATCCTCAATTGCTGTCTGATTGTAAATGAGACCTCTTCCCTCTACGCAGAACGGAAAACTGTAAACAGTACCGTTAATCTTCGTCAGTTGATCCTCGCATTCTGCAACCCATTCTTCTCCTGACAGATCCATTGCATATTCCTCCGCCAATGCCACAACGTCTGTTGTATCAAGCATTGCCATCGTAGGTGCTGTTCCTGAATTATAAGCACTTGTAATCTTAGTATAAGGCACTTCACCGGTGCCGCAGGCCATGATATCCACCTTAATCCCTGTTTCTTCTTCAAATGCTTCTGCCGTTTCCTCAAGCGCAGTCTGAATCTCACCCTTGCTGTTCAAAAATGAAATCTCGACACCTGATAGATCAACACTTTCGGCTGTTTCCTCAGGTGCTGCCTCTTCTGCTGTAGCCGGAGTCTCTTCTGCCGCTGCAGTATCGGTTGCTTCTTCTGCTGCCGGTGCCGTTTCTTCTGCCCCTTGACTGCTTCCGCATCCAGCAAGCAGTCCCATGCTCATTGCAGCAACTGCTAATAACGCTGTTATTTTCTTCATTCTTTGTTTCATAATAGTCCTCCATAGGATAAATTAATTGGTTCCGATGTGATATTCGCGTTTATCACATCTGCATGATTCATAAAGAAACACACCATGATATGTTATGCGCTTAACATATCACGATGCTTTCCGTATGTCAACCGCTTAACATACGTTTTGTCAAATATTCATGATTCTATATCCGTTGTTTTGTTACTTGTGCACAATTGATAGTGTGTCACTATCTGTCTTGGTAATTTCTCTATTTTCATTTTTCTTCATCTTTGTGTTAATCGTTTGACATATTGTATTAAAAATACAAGAATTCTTGCTGTAAATATTTTGTTCACAAGCAACACCCAAACAAAAATCAGGGGACTGATTTCATCCCCTGATTCCAGTATACATATTAAATTCTTGGCAAATGCCATATATCTCTATTATACTCTTCAATCGTCCTGTCTGATGAGAAGAAACCTGCCTTGGCGATATTCGTAAGCATCATCTTCTTCCACTTGGAGCGGTTCTCATAGTCTGCAAATGCCTGATCTTTGACTTTGATATATTCCTCAAGATCGATCAACGTCATGAACCAGTCCTTGTTCAGAAGTTCATTGTACAGTCGCATGAGGTTTTCTTTGTTCCCATTCCACTTCGCCTTGAAGCTCTTGATGAAGTCTACGGCTTCTTTGATTGTCTTGCTGTTATTATAGTAATCTCTGGATACATAATCAGCTTTCTCGTAATGCTTGATAATCTCCTCACTGTCCTTACCGAAGATATAGATGTTATCATCTCCTACCAGGTCATGGATTTCTACATTGGCTCCGTCACTCGTTCCAAGTGTTACCGCACCGTTTAACATGAACTTCATGTTACCGGTTCCTGACGCCTCCTTGGAAGCAAGGGAAATCTGCTCGGAAATATCACATGCCGGAATCAGCTTCTCGGCATAGCTTACGTTATAATTTTCTACCATAACCACCTTCATATATTTGTTAACCTTGCGATCGTTATTGACGATTTTCTGCAGTACCAGCAGCAAGTGAATGATGTCCTGTGCAATCACATAAGCCGGAGCTGCCTTGGCACCGAAGATAAAAGTAATCGGTCTTGCAGGCTTTTTACCGCGCTTAATCTCCAGATACTTATGAATGATGTAGAGTGCATTCATCTGCTGACGCTTATACTCATGCATACGCTTAATCTGGATGTCAAAGATGGAATTCGGATCAATCTCTACGCCTTCCTTTTCCTTGATATAGGCTGCCAAAGCATTCTTCTTCTCCTGTTTGATTTCACTGATTCTGTCAAGAACTGCATCATCCTTCTTATAATCCAGTAACTTTTCCAGCTCCTTTGCATTTCTCTTATAACCGTCTCCGATCGTATCTGTGATACACTGTGCCAGATCCTGGTTGCAGGAAAGCAGCCATCTTCTGAAAGTAATACCGTTTGTCTTATTGTTGAATTTCTCCGGATAAATGTCATAAAAATGCTTCAGCTCGGATTCTTTCAATATCTCTGTGTGTAATGCAGCCACACCATTGATGGAAAATCCATAATGGATATCAATATGCGCCATATGCACACGATTGTCGCCATCGATAATTTGTACCTTCGGATCGCTATATTTCTCTGCAACTCTTCTTGCCAGTTCCTTAATGATTGGAACGAGCTGCGGAACGACCTTCTCCAAATAAGCAAGCGGCCACTTTTCCAGTGCTTCTGCCAGTATCGTGTGATTAGTGTATGCACATGTCTTACTTACAATATCAATGGCTTCATCCATGGAAATTGCCTTATCCTCTGTCAGAATCCTGATCAACTCCGGAATAACCATGGTAGGATGCGTGTCGTTGATCTGGATTACAGCATGATCGTATAATTTCTTCAAATCATACTTTCTCTCTCTCATGTCTTTGAGGATCAACTGTGCAGCATTGCTGACCATGAAATACTGTTGATAAATACGAAGCAGGTTACCGGCTTCATCGGAATCATCCGGATACAGGAACAGTGTCAGATTCTTCTCAATCTGCTCTTTATCGAAATTGATCCCTTCTTTTACAATGCTCTCATCTATGGATTCAATGTCAAATAGATGCAGTTTGTTGACACCGTTTTCATAGCCGACTACATCAATATCATACAGAACCGATTTGACTTTTTTATCTCCAAAGCTTACATCGAAGGAAGTATCCGTCTTTCTGAGCCATGACTGTTCCTCAATCCAGTCGTTTTTCTCTGCCATCTGCAGTCTGTCTCTGAATACCTGCTTGAAAAGGCCAAAGTGATAATTCAATCCGATGCCGTCTCCGGGTATGCCGAGTGTAGCAATGGAATCAAGAAAGCATGCTGCCAGTCTGCCCAATCCGCCGTTTCCGAGGGATGGCTCCGGCTCTACATCTTCGATTTCAGAAAGAGTCTTACCGTTCGCCTTAAGTACCTCGTTCAGTTTATCATACACACCCAAATTGATCAGGTTGTTGGACAACAGTTTTCCGATCAGGAATTCTGCTGAAATATAATAAACCTTCTTATCTCCGTTAATCTCCGGTGTGATATCCATCATATCCTTCGTCAGTTGAAGTACACAATAATACAATTCTGCATTTGTGCATTCTGCAATGCTCTTGTGATACAATTTCTCTGTTTTTTCCTTTAGATTATTCTCTAATTGATCGCTGATCACATTTCTCTGTACTGCGTTCAAAGTCTCATTTAAAGCCATTTTTTCTCCTCCTGTTCGTATATATATCATAATAGGTTTCATAATTCATGACAGACACATTAT
>CAZWXS010000042.1:0-19119 GCA_964638005.1 uncultured Lachnospiraceae bacterium | reverse complement strand
TCCGATAATCACTACATCATGTAATACATTCATTTCATTTCTCCTTTTGCCAAACTATAATTATTCTATCATCTCTTCTATTATTATTCAACGAATTTCTCTATATATAGTGGTATTTTTTTCTTTTTCGACTTTGAATGCCCCAAATATTGGTGAATTCCGAAAGGGATTGTAATGTCGCAGCATCTCATTTATACTGATATAATATAGGAAGAAACTACTTGTCAGACAATACGGAGACATAAGAAAATAAACCAGAACGGAGCTCAAAATGAACAGAAAAACAGCTATCATAACCGGCGCCTCCAGAGGCATCGGACACGCAATCGCGAATATCCTTGCCAAAAACAATTATGATCTTGTGATTACCTGCAAAAATTCCGAACAGCAGCTCAAGACGCTTCAAGAAGAATTAGAACAAAAATACACCATTTCCTGCCGAACATTCATAGGAGACATCGGTTCGGAAGATGCCGTCAGAGAACTGTTTGCTTCTATAAATGATATCGACATCCTAGTCAATAATGCCGGCATTTCCTATGTCGGACTGCTTCCCGATATGAGTCTGACCGATTGGAACACCGTCATAACGACAAATCTGACCTCTGCATTTCTATGTTCCAAATATGCCATCCCTTTGATGCTGAAAAGAAAAAGCGGAAAGATCATCAACATCTCCTCCGTATGGGGAAATGTCGGCGCTTCCGCTGAGGTTGCATATTCCGCAAGCAAAGGCGGACTCAACGCCTTTACCAGAGCGCTCGCCAAAGAGCTCGCTCCAAGCGGCATCCAAGTCAACGCTCTCGCCTGTGGAATAATTGATACTGATATGAATCAACATCTGTCAAAAGAAGATGTGCGTTCTATTATAGAAGACATCCCTGCAGATCGCATCGGTACTCCGGATGATGTTGCAGAAGCTGTCTTGTCTCTTTGTACAGCCCCCTCGTATCTGACCGGACAGATTATTTCCGTCGACGGCGGCTGGATTTAGAACCCTTTTTTCTTGCCGTCAAGCAATCTCTTAAATGCCTTTCCGTGCTGACCGTTTGCCGAAAGCACAATCGCCTGTGCCAGCCTCGGCGGAAAAAGTCCGCCGCTTGCGCATGCCAGCGAAGCAATCGTATTCTCTCTGACTCCGTTGATCAGAATCTTGACTGCCGGATCCTCCTTGGATCTGCCACGATTCATCTTATATAATGTGTGCTTGACATATGCCAGCGATATTCTGCCAAGCAAAGAATGTTCTGCCAATTTCTCAAAGGAATGAAACAGTGTGAATCCGCCCTTCTTCACATCATCAAAATGACTGAGCGGCTTGCCATAAAGCGCTGCAAACTGAGCAGCAGAAATTTCAGGTGCTTCTGCATTGCCAAACGTGAAATAGTCACTTAGCCGTTCTCTGTCATCTCTCTCATAAGCCATCCCTGTCACTTCAACATCTGCATCTAATCTGGTGTCATGCACGGAAGCCCCTATCAATATCCTATATTGTCCCGATGGAACCATGAAATCCTCTTGCTGTGTATCATATAGGCTAAAACTTCTCTCATGCAATGTAATAGAAACCGTCTTACTCTCCCCTGCTTCCAAAGATACCTTGGCAAATCCCCGCAATTCCTTTTTAGGTCTGATATAGGATCCCTTCGGATTGATGACATATACCTGAGCAACTTCGCTTCCCTTGCGGCTGCCTGTATTCGTAATAACAAAGGAAATCATAAGAGAACCGCCGCTGTACTGCAGCGTGCTTAATTTAAGATCACTGTACTGAAATGTTGTGTAAGACAATCCATGTCCAAAATCAAATCGGCATGGCTTGTAAAAATGATCATAATATCGATATCCGACAAATATGCTCTCGCGATATTCCACATCATCACTTTGCGGCGCGAAACAGCTGCTGCACGGAATGTCCGCAAGCGAAAAAGGAAATGACTCCGCCAATTTTCCGCTCGGATTGACATCACCGACAATCAGATCTGCGCATGCTTCACCGACTGCCTGTCCGCCCAGATACATATGCAGGATTGCCCGAACATCATTTGCAAACGGCATATCCATCGGCGAACCGCCAAATGAGATAAATGCAATATTCTGATTAACCTTTAAAAGCTGATCTAACAGCAAGCGCTGATTCCGTGGGATATCCAGTGTCGTCCTGTCATATCCTTCTCCTTCAAAAGCATCCGTAAGTCCTCCAAAGAACAGAATCGGCAGATGTTCCTTTGCTGCCTCTATTGCCTCCTGCTCCAGTTGACCATCCGGCTTTTCGTTCTCGTTGTGATATCCCTGCACATAAATAACTTCAATGCCTTTATCTCGGAGGCTCTGTATCGCATTCTTGGTTTCGGCCGTTGTAATGTGGCTGCTTCCGCCGCCCTGAAATCTCATATGGCATGCCAGCTCTCCAACCACTATGACCTTACTGACCTGTTCCAGCGGCAGCATTCCGTCATTTGCCAAAAGAACCGCCGACTCACATGCCAGCTTTCTTGCCAGTTCATGGTGTTCTGCATAGTCCACCTCGGCATCCTGCAGTTTGGCACTCTGTACCGTCACAAGCTCCACTACCTTCTCTACCGCACGGTCAAGTTCCTCCACCGTGAGCGTCCCCTGTTCGAATGCTTCTCGAAGTTCTTCCGTATGAATACCGAGACAATCCGGCATCTCCAGATCCATTCCCGCCTTAATGCACTGCACGATATCCGTCACTGCACCCCAGTCGGAAATCACGGCGCCGTCAAAGCCCCATTCATCCCGCAGTATATCTGTTAATAAATGCTTATTTGCACAAGCATGTTCTCCGTTCAAAAGATTGTAGGATGCCATAATGGTTGTCGGATGTGCTTCTTTGACCGCCATTTCAAATGCCGAGAGATAGATTTCCCGCAATGCGCGCTCGTCAATCTGTGAATTAGCTGTCTGTCTGCGCGTTTCTTGATTGTTTGCAGCAAAATGCTTCAGAGAAGTGCCGACACCCATTTTTTGCATTGCATTGATATAAGCCGTAGCCATCCTACCGGCAAGATAGGGATCTTCGGAAAAATATTCAAAATTCCTGCCGCACAACGGTGACCGTTTAATATTGATTCCGCATCCGAGTACGATAGATACTTTTTCCTTCAATGCTTCCTGTGCAATTGCCGCAGCCATCTCCTCAATGGCTTCCGTATTCCAACTGCTTGCGATTGCACTGGCTGTCGGAAAACAGGTTGCGACATTGCTCCGATTGATATCAGAGAAATCTTCCGATTCCTGCTTGCGCAATCCATGAGGTCCGTCTGTCATCATGATAGACGGCAGCTTCCCGTTGCAGTCATAGGTATGCCAGCTTCCGACGCCTGATAACAAGCGAATCTTCTCATCTGTCGTCAATGATGCAGCAATTTCTTTGATATCCATAGGAACCCTCCTCCGCGGCTGAATATGATATTTTCATTATATCAAATATTGCCGCAAAAGGATATCAATATTGTTCTATATCAACACCGCCGCTTGAAACATTGACCTTAATCTGCTTTGACGGATCATTGCCCACACTCGCTTCATATTCATCACCACGCGACGTTGCCTCAAAATAAGTATCAACATCACCAGTCTTCACATCTGCCTGATACAGAAATTCTGCTTCCTTCGGAAGTGCAATGTCAATCTGACCGCTGGACACATTTACATCCATATTCCCAACCAGTTCTGAGACCTTCATCTCTATTTGACCCGAACTGCAATGATATCTTCCTTCTCCTGCCACCAGTCCAAGATCTGCCTTTCCGCTGGAGACTTCAACATCCTGCTTGCCCTTCAGTTCATCTGCGCGAATATGTCCGCTGGACAGATCAATATCCAGTGCTTCTGCCTCAATCTTCCCAAGAACAGCCGCTCCGCTTTGCACATTCAATTCAAATTCGCTCAGGGTCATATCCATAGCAACTTCTACTTTTCCGCTCCCAAGCTCAATTGCAAGCGCATCCTGATATTCCTGTGGTATGTATATCTCGATCTTCTTCTGTGTTCCGAACGCAAAAAAGATTACGCCATCCCTGTCACCCTCTGTAATCTCAAGCGTGTCTCCCGTTCTCCAGAGTGTTGTCATTTCCCCTTCACTCGGCTCATAATTCATATATTCCCTGATTTTCAGATCAGTGGAATCAGACGGATAAATCTCTATGTCCTCAGCGCCGTAATCAATACTGATTCTATGCACCTTAGACATCTCAAATGTATTTTCCTGTACCAGCTTCATCTCCGGATACAGTTCAAAGAACATGCTGTTCTGCTTTGCCGGCAGCAACCTGCTCATCACGGCGAACCCAAGCACCACCAATGCACATAAAACAATGACCAAGACTCTCCATACATATTTCATTTCATTTCCTCCTCAGCTTTCAGACACCGATAATATGCCATGCTTTCCATAATTCATATTATACGGTATCAGTTATGAATTGTCAGTGCATGAATGTCATTGATTTCAAGTGACATATGTCAGAAGTTATGTTCTCATTCATGTCCGATTTGAAATACAGAGAATTCTCTCCTTGCTTACATAAGCGGGTCGTATGTAGTGATAAATATATCAAATTGATCATCCAAAAATGTGACCAATGATTCTGCAAAATCGCCCACTAGACTTCCAACGTTTAGAACCAGGAAAAATCCTAAAATGCAGGCAGCAATGGCACATGCCCATAATGCAAGTATCTGTATGATTTTTATGTTGTTTTTGATTGATTTGGCAGTTAGGTAAATCAATGGAGTTAGTAGCAGAATGATTCCAAGGGCATAAATGCTTAGGGAGATGGCATATCCTAATGGAGATAAATCTGTAACATGCTCCGGGCTGCCCGGTGCAGGGATGGAGAGTGCACTGACGAAAAATCCGACGCAAAAGGCTGTTATTACTTCGGTGTATAGGAAAAGCAGTAAGTAGAAGGGGATTTTGTTTGATTGGTATGCTTTGTATATTTTTTTCATAGGTACCTCCTGTATTGCTAATGTACTAATTTTATCATTTTTGATTGCATAAATCTACCAGTTTCTGTGGGGGACGAGAGGGATATGAAGGGCATATGGAGTTCTGTGAATCCAAGTTGGTTATAGCCTTGATTTCTCTCTGTGAATTCCGGACGTTATCTGCGAACGCAAGAATAACCTCGATTCCGCTTCGCTTCATCTCGGTCATTCTTGCGTTCCAATGAACAAAATCGCATACGAAAAAGCCCATGAATGCAAGCATTCTGGGCTTTTTGATATGCGTTTTGTTCGCAGATAACTGCTTATCGTTTTGAAAACTGGGGTGCGCGTCTTGCGGCTTTGAGACCGTATTTCTTACGCTCTTTCATTCTCGGATCTCTTGTAAGATATCCGGCTTTCTTCAGAGTCGGTCTGTATTCTGCATCTACTTTCAGTAATGCTCTTGCGATACCATGTCTGATGGCACCTGCCTGACCTGTGTATCCACCACCGTGTACGTTTACGAGTACATCAAACTTGTCTGCTGTCTCGGTAGCCTTGAGGGGCTGACGTACGATTACCTTCAATGTCTCGAGTCCTAAATACTCATCAATGTTTCTCTTATTTATTGTAATGTTACCTTTTCCGGGTACTAAATAAACTCTTGCGATTGATTTCTTTCTTCTTCCTGTTCCGTAAAACTTTTCAACTGCTTTTGCCTTAGCCAATGTGATCTCCTCCTTTCAGTCCGATTAAAACGTTAATACTTCAGGTTTTTGAGCTGCATGAGGATGCTCGGCACCTGCGTATACGAATAATTTTTTGTACATTCTGCTTCCTAAAGGTCCCTTGGGAAGCATTCCCTTGACTGCAAGTTCGACTACCTGTTCAGGCTTCTTCTCAAGCTTTTCTCTAAGGGTTGTCTCTTTCATACCGCCTACATAATCTGAATGGTGGTAATACTTCTTCTGATCCAGCTTCTTACCGGTTACTGTAATCTTGTCTGCATTGATAACTACTACATAATCTCCTGTATCTGCATGAGGTGTGTAGATTGGTTTGTTCTTGCCTCTGAGAACCTTAGCGATTTCAGATGCCAGACGTCCCAGTGTACATCCTGTTGCATCGACAACATACCATTTTCTTTCAATGGTAGCTTCATTTACCATAAATGTCTTCATTGTGATTCCTCCGTTAATATTTAAGTTCCATCTTAGACACCATGTCCGAAAGTGTCCTGTGAAAATGATCAGGGCTGTCTCATTTGTATGAGTACTCTCCCTTGATTGTAATATATAAACGTCTCACCGGGGCTTTGGTTTAACGCTTATGCACTCTATTGTACGGCATAATACCACACCGTCACATTGAATTATTATATTACACACATCCGCGTGTGTCAATAAGCAAATTTCATTTTTTGCCCATTTTCTGCACATTCTCTTGCATTTTTATGCTTTCCGGCCATACGTTAACTATCTCACCAATTCATATCTAACCATTGTAAGCCCATGTGCCGGCACAGTCGGGCCCGCAAGCTCTCGATCCCGGCCACTTAATATCTCCTGCACATAAGACGGCTCATAGAGACCTTTTCCGATCTCAAGCAAGGTTCCAACAATGATCCTTACCATATTGTATAGGAAACCGTTTCCGCTTACACGGATCTTGAGCATGTGATCCTGTTCTGTGACACCGATATCATAAATTGTCCGCACCTTACTCTCTACTTCTGTATTGACACTGCAAAAACTGGTAAAATCATGCTCTCCGGACAAATAGCGGGCACCTTCCTGCATCTTTTCTATATTTAGCGGTGTGTATACAAAATACGAATTCAATCTCTCCGTCGGCATCGGAAAACTGTCATGCCAGATTCGGTACTCATATGTCTTTCTGCTCTCTACCTTACGCGGGTGAAAATCAGAATCCACTTCCTCTGACTTTCTGACTTTGATGTCCTCCGGCAACCGCTGGTTCATTGCATAGGAAATCTTCTCGGCCGGAATTCTCGCATTCGTATCAAATACTGCTATATTTCCCAATGCATGCACGCCTGCGTCCGTACGGCTTGCGCCGATGACCTCAATCGGTTCACCCAGCATCTCTGATAGATGCCGATTCAGCATACCCTCGATTGTCGGTACATTCGGTTGTATCTGCCAGCCATGATAATTGGTTCCGTCATATGCAACTGTCAGCATCACCCGCTTCGCCATATCCGAGTCCATCCCTTCCTATTTTATAAATCCGTCATATCCTGCAGGCAACTTTCATTTAATAAAATTCACACTGACAATCGCCGCCAGATAAACCAACAGACTTCCATATGCCACATAATCAGCACTCTTATAAATCAGCGGCTTCATCTTTGTCCTGCCGTCCCCACCGCGGTAACATCTCGCTTCCATCGCCATCGCCAGATCATTTGCCCGTCGAAATGCAGAAATGAACAGCGGGACCAGCAGCGGAATCAGGCTCTTTGCCTTTTTGATCAAATTACCGCTCTCGAAATCAGCCCCTCTTGCCATCTGTGCCTTCATAATCTTATCCGTTTCTTCTAATAAAATAGGAATAAAGCTGAGTGCGATCGACATCATCATTGCAACCTCGTGCACAGGCACCTTGATGATGCGCAGCGGATTTAATAATTTCTCCAGCCCGTCCGTCAAATGATTCGGTGTTGTCGTCAGGGTCATAACAGAAGATCCTATAATCAGATAAGTCAATCGTATGACCATGAATCCCGCCGTACGAGCCCCCTCCTTGGTAATCGTCAGTTTCCAAAATGAAACCAATGGCTCCCCCGGAGTCAAAAACAGATTGAATACCACCGTAATCATCATCAAAATCACAATTGCCTTCAATCCCTTCACCATAAAGGAAAAAGGCACCTTGGACAATTTAATGATGGCAATCAAAAATATCGTTGCCACCAAATACCCAAATACATTATCAAATAGAAAAAGAGAAATGATGAACGCTAAAGTACCCACCAGCTTCACACGTGGATCCATCCTGTGCAATATGGAATTAACCGGGTAATACTGCCCCAGTGTAATGTCTCTGATCATGATTGTCTCCTAGCTTCCCTTTATACACAACTATTGCTTAACTGCCCCAAAATCACGGCCGTCTGCGATACACCCGCAAAATCTCATCTCTGGCTTCCTCAATGGTAAGCGCACCTTGGCTCACAGGAATGCCTCTTTCACGCAGCTTGTTCATGATATACGTTACTTGTGGAGCCTGCAGCCCCATTCCTTCCAGTTCCTGAACATTCTTAAATACTTCCCCCGGAGTATCGTCATAGGCGATTCTGCCACGGTTCATCACAATAATGCGCCCCACATACCTTGCCACATCCTCCATACTGTGCGATACAAGAATAATCGTAATTCCGTTTTCTTCTCGCAGACGGGCAATCAGATCAAGGATTTCGTCACGTCCTCTCGGATCCAGTCCTGCCGTCGGCTCATCCAGTATCAACACATCCGGCTTCATCGCAAGCACACCCGCAATCGCCACCTTACGCTTCTCGCCGCCTGACAGATCGAACGGAGATTGATAAAAATATTCATCTGCAATTCCTACCTGTTTCAATGCCGTATAAGCACTTAGCTCAACTTCCGCCTTTGTAAGTCCCAAGTTCTTCGGTCCAAAACATACGTCTTGAAATACATCCACTTCGAACAGCTGATGCTCCGGATATTGAAATACCAGACCCACTTTGCTTCTGAGTGCTCTCATATCATAATCTGCATCATAGATATCTGCCCCATTATAATAGATACTTCCTTCTGTTGCTCTTAACAGCCCGTTCAGATGCTGTACCAGCGTCGATTTCCCGGAACCGGTATGCCCGATCAAGCCGATAAACTCTCCATCTTCTACCTTAAAGCTGATATCCGAAAGAGCCTTGCTTTCATATGCATTTCCTGCGCTATATACATAGCTCAAATGATCCACTATTATCGACATAGTGCCTCCACCAATTCATCAATGGTCAAAATCCCATCCGGCAGCGGCATACCCGCCAGCCGTAATTCACATGCCAGTTTGGCTGCCTGTGGCACATCCAAACGTATCTCTTCCAATTCCTCAACTCTCGAGAACACCTCCCTCGGTGTTCCTTCCATAACGATTCTGCCCTCATCCATGACAAATACTTTATTGGCATAGACTGCTTCTTCCATATAGTGCGTGATCAGTATCACTGTAATCTCTTCTACATCATTTAAAGCACGCACCGCACGTATGACTTCCTTACGTCCGAGCGGATCCAGCATTGCCGTAGGCTCATCCAGCACGATGCACTTCGGATGCATTGCTACCACACCCGCAATTGCCACGCGTTGTTTCTGACCACCGGATAATTTGTTTGGAGAATGCTGTCTGTACTCATACATGCCGACCGTCTTCAGGCTCTCTTCTACACGATCCCAGATTTCCTTAGTCGGAACCCCCATATTTTCCGGTCCGAATCCGACATCCTCTTCCACCATGGCACCGATGATCTGATTATCCGGATTCTGAAAGACCATACCGGTCGTCTGTCTGATATCCCAAAGCTTCTCCTCGTCTGCGGTATCCATTCCGTCTACCCACACCGTTCCTTCAGTCGGATACAGAATTGCATTCATATGCTTTGCAAGCGTAGACTTCCCGGAACCGTTATGTCCCAAAATGGCAATGAAATCCCCACGCTGGATATCCAGATCCACCTCATCCACCGCACGTGTCACACCATCCACATTTCCGTCCTTGTCGCGCCTGATATATTCAAATATTAAATTTTTAGCACGAATCATTCCCATATATCCATTCCCCATCAACGGTCAACTCTACTTATTGTAAGTGATTTTCCCCACAAATGCAAGACATTGCAGTTTATGTTATACTGTACACAATGAAACAGATTCTCGATATAAATGCACTACAAGGAGCATAGAATCATGTATAGAAGAATAATTCCCCTCATAGCGGTGCTGTTGCTTTCGATATTTATCTGCATCTGCATCATACAAAGCAATTTAAAGTCACCGACCGGAGCAGATAACACCATCAAATCCTCTGACACCGACAACGACAACGACAACGACAACGACAATGATACCATAACCGTTCCACCGCCTACGCCCCAGACTCCAACCCCGGGCACGGCGGCAACCCCCGCCCCTGCAAATGCAGAAACCATTGAAATCATAATCCCGGAGGACTCACCTATGGAAGACAGAATCACATACCAACCCGGATTCTATTATGAATCCTTATCAGATAGTATCAAATCCCGCATCACAGGTATTTCTTATCCCGAAGATTGTACGATACCCTATGAAGACCTTCGTTATGTCAGTGTTCAGCACTATGATCTGGACGGAAAAGAACAGATCGGAGAGCTTATCTGCAATCAGACAATCGCCGAAGATCTGGTCGAAATATTCTATGAACTCTACCAAGCAGAATACCCGATTGAACAAATCCGGCTGATTGATGAATATAGCGGTGACGATAATCTGTCCATGATGGATAACAATACCTCTTCATTTAACTACCGCGTGGTTGAAGGAACCACTAGATTATCCAAGCACGCTCTCGGCATGGCAATTGATATCAATCCTTTTTACAATCCATATGTCACCTATCCCGAGGGAAAAGCACATGTCTCGCCCACCGGAGCCGAGCCATATGCCGACAGAACTGCACCCTTCTCTTTTAAGATTACACATGAGGATCTTGCATATAAGCTTTTCATTGAGCATGGATTTAAATGGGGCGGAGACTGGAACTCCGTGCAGGATTACCAACACTTTGAGAAAGATATCGAGTGAACATCAATCCGTGAATATTCATTATATACTTAAAAACGCCTCAGGATTTGATTCCTGAGACGTTTTGCGTTTGAATGATTAAACCAACTCGATCAATACTTCCATCGCTGCATCGCCCTTACGAGGTCCGATTTTAACGATTCTTGTATATCCACCCTTACGGTCAACATACTTAGGTGCGATCTCATCGAATAACTTGGCAACCAGATCTACCTGCTTTGTATTTCTCTTCTGTCCTGCGATTTCGGTAGGAACTTCAGTAATCGGGTATAATACCTTCAGCATCTGACGTCTTGCGTGTAATCTGGAAGGCAGATCCTTCTTGATTTCCTTCTCTACTTCATCGTATACGGTTACTTTCTTGCCGTCTTTTTCTTCTTTGATCCTCTTGCCGTCTTTGTCCTTGCGGGCAACCTTTGCTGTTACCTTAACGGTTTCGAAATTATCCTTTTCCTTAACTGCAAGTGCAATGAAACCATCAGCAATCTTCTGGATTTCCTTTGCTTTAGCCTCTGTTGTAACGATCTTTCCGTGATACAGCAGATTGGTAACCTGATTTCTAAGTAATGCTTTTCTCTGGCTTGATGTTCTGCCGAGCTTTCTGTATTTTGCCATTGTGGTTCTCCTTTTTAGGATGCGTTCTGCATGCCATCGGACTTACTGCGAACTGGGTTTTTAAGTTACAGCCATCCCCGACTCTTTGGATTTATGGGAACAGCAAAAAATTTGTAAAGCAACTCACTCATCTCCAACATTTAACTGGAGACCTAACTCTTTTAACTTAGCCAGTACTTCTTCGAGTGACTTGCGTCCGAGATTACGAACCTTCATCATATCTTCTGAAGTTCTGTTTGTTAATTCCTCAACTGTATTGATCCCTGCTCTCTTCAAGCAGTTATATGAACGTACTGACAGCTCTAACTCGTCAATATTCATCTCAAGCACTTTTTCTTTCTCGTTATCTTCCTTCTCGATCATGATCTCTGCCGTCTTTGCATTCTCAGACAAATCAATGAAGAGTGATAAGTGCTCGCTAAGTACCTTTGCTGCAAGGCTGACTGCCTCATCCGGTGCGAGTGTTCCGTTGGTATATACGTCCAGAGACAACTTATCAAAGTCTGTAATCTGACCTACACGAGTATTCTCAACAGTTAAGTTAACACGCTCAACAGGTGTATAGATAGAATCTACTGCAATCACACCGATTGGTAAATCCTCACTCTTGTTCTTATCAGCGCTGACATAACCTCTGCCCCTTGTAATTGTCAACTCCATAAACAGTTTGCTGTCTGTACCACCGTTTAATGTCGCAATCACCAAGTCTTTATTCAAGATTTCGATATCCTGATCTACCTGAATATCCGCAGCTGTTACAACACCTTCACCTTCAAACTCGATATAAGCAGTCTTCGGCTCGTTTGTCATGCTGTCATTCTTGATTGCCAGACTCTTGATGTTCATGATGATTTCCGTAACATCTTCTTTGACACCCGGTACGGAAGAAAACTCATGAAGGACACCGTCTATCTTCACCTGGCTGACTGCTACGCCCGGCAGTGAAGATAGCATGATTCTTCTGAGTGAATTTCCGAGGGTTGTTCCGTATCCTCTTTCGAGAGGTTCCACAACAAATCTTCCGTACTTTTTATCATCTGAGATTTCCACAATCTCAATCTTCGGCTTTTCAAAATCAAACACTGCAAGTACCTCCTCTTTTTTAATTTAGATACCTTATTTGGAATATAACTCGACGATCAACATCTCATCAACAGGAACGTCGATTACTTCTCTCATAGGCAGCTCCTTAACGGTTCCTTTCAGGTTCTCCTGATCAACGTCCAACCAGTCCGGTACCATTCTTCCGCCTGTAGCTTCAAGAATATCCTTGTATCTCTGTGAAGACTTGCATTTCTCTTTGATTTCTACCACATCGCCTGCTTTTACCAGATAGGAAGGGATATTAACTACCTTTCCGTTCACGGTAACATGCTTGTGATCAACAATCTGTCTTGCTTCTCTTCTGGTTCTTGCAAATGTCATTCTGAAAATTACATTATCAAGTCTGGTCTCAAGAAGGATCATCAGGTTCTCACCTGTCATACCCTTCATCTTATCAGCCTTCTTGTAATAATTTCTGAAAGGCTTCTCAAGTACGCCATAGATGAATTTTGCTTTCTGCTTCTCACGTAACTGGAGACCATACTCACTCATCTTCTTGTTTGCTCTTGTCAACTGTCTCTTTGATTTCTTGTCAATTCCCAGATACATCGGCTCTAAGCCCAATGCTCTGCATCTCTTTAAAACAGGAACTCTGTTTACTGCCATTTGTCTTTCCTCCGCTTTATTGTTTACAACCTCACCTTTCTATGGTGGGCCTTCCTCCAACTTCTAGTTTACTGGGTTACAAAATAGATAATCACTACACTCTTCTGCGCTTAGGCGGACGGCAGCCGTTATGAGGAACCGGAGTCACGTCCTTGATGCTGGTTACTTCCAGACCACATGCCTGAAGTGCTCTGATTGCTGCTTCACGTCCCTGACCGGGGCCCTTAACCATAACATCAACTGTCTTCAAACCATGTACCAGTGCTGCTTTTGTAGCTGTTTCAGCTGCCATCTGTGCAGCATATGCAGTAGATTTCTTTGAACCTCTAAATCCCAGACCGCCTGCACTTGCCCATGACAGTGCATTTCCTTCAGTATCTGTCAATGTAACAATCGTATTGTTAAATGATGACTGAATATGTGCTTGTCCGCGTTCAACGTTTTTCTTGACACGTTTCTTTGTCAATTTCTTGGTAACTTTTTTAGCCATTAAACTAACCTACTTTCTTATTAATTGTTATCAGTTTCTCAATTACTTTTTCTTGTTTGCAACAGTTCTGCGCGGGCCTTTTCTTGTTCTTGCGTTGGTCTTTGTCTTCTGACCACGAACAGGAAGTCCCTTTCTGTGACGGATACCTCTGTAGCATCCGATCTCCTGCAGTCTCTTGATGTTAAGGGCGATTTCTCTGCGAAGATCACCTTCTACCTGGTAGTTAGCATCAATTACTTCGCTCAGTCTCTTTACTTCTTCGTCGGTTAAATCTCTGACACGAGTGTCCGGATTTACTTTTGCTGATTCGACGATTTTTGTGGCTGTTACTCTTCCTATACCATAGATATAAGTCAAGCCGATCTCCACACGTTTGTCTCTGGGTAAGTCTACACCTGAAATACGAGCCATGAAAATTTCCTCTCTTTCCTACTACTTGGATTATTGGGTTACTAATTGACTGGGGCCTGCTGTTTCAAGACCCACCGACATGTAAATGTCGGTCTCCGATTCTTACTGCGGTGTTGCCTCTCATCGGTATCAATCGTAGATGCTCGTAATTCGAGTATCTATCAATCAAATCATATCGCGATGTTTTTACATATCACGATAACGCAACAAGAAAACAAGAATTAACCTTGTCTCTGCTTGTGCTTGGGATTCTCACATATTACTCTGATTTTCCCTTTTCTCTTGATGATCTTGCATTTTTCGCAAATCGGTTTTACTGATGATCTAACTTTCACGTTAAACCCTCCTTTCAATGTACACAACTTTACTGAAAAAGTCGGCACCGTTTCAAAAAAGACCATTTTATATTTTAACACACCATGTGTCAAATATCAAGTATTATTCTACGGAAGAACAATTATGTCTCTATTTATCTCTCCAGATAATTCTTCCTTTTGTCAGATCATAGGGCGACAATTCAATCGTTACCTTATCACCCGGTAAGATTCTGATAAAATTCATTCTTAATTTCCCGCTGATATGAGCCAACACTTTATGTCCGTTTTCCAATTCTACCTGAAACATCGCGTTGGGCAGTTTCTCAATGACTGTTCCTTCAATTTCAATAACATCAGCTTTTGACATCCGTTTTCCTCCCGATATAAATCTTGATTGCTCGCTTGATTTCTTCATTGTTGACATTCTGACCGGCTTTTATTTTTTCACCTGTGTCCGATACGTCATTTTTAATAATCTGAATATGCTTTATCTTCTTGCGTTTTGGATTTTCTTTTTTTCGAATTGCTCCGTCCACCAGATATACATATTCGTCTTCTTCTCTGATTATGATATAAACTTTATTCTTATCGTGTCCTGCTAAGGATGTTGCAAACAGCCCTACCATACCTTATACCTCCAACGTAAGAATCTCCGGTTCTCCGTCTGTGATCAGAACAGTGTTCTCATAATGTGCGGAATAACTTCCGTCCTCGGCAACAACCGTCCAATCATCCTCCAGCCACTCTACATCATATCTGCCCATGTTAATCATCGGCTCGATTGCAAGTGTCATACCTGCCTTAAGCTTCGGTCCGCGACGACGTTGTGCGAAATTAGGGATCTGAGGATCCTCATGCAGCTTAGTGCCAATCCCGTGCCCTACCAGATCTCTGACGATTCCGTAACCGAACTGGCTGATATATTCATCAATTGCATTGGAAATATCGAATAGATGATACCCTTCCTTTGCATATTTGATACCTTCAAAAAAGCTCTGCTTTGTTCTGTCGATCAATAGTTGTGCTTCCTTGCTGATTTCTCCGACCGCATAAGTCCTTGCTGCGTCAGAATGATATCCTTTATAGATCAGTCCTGCATCCAGGCTTACGATATCGCCCTCCTGCAAGATCCTGTGTTTACTCGGAATACCATGTACAACCTCTTCGTTCACCGACACACAGATAGATGCCGGATAACCGTTATAGTTCAAGAAATTCGGAATACAACCATGTGCACGTATCAGTTTCTCACCTAATTGATCAATGTCCATTGTGGAGATGCCGGGACGGATAATCTTACCCAATTCTTCATGAACTGAATAGAGTATCTTGCCGGATTCACGCATCAGGTCAATTTCTCTGGCGGATTTAATCGAAATAGCCATTACCCTATGCTCCTAAGATTGCGACGATATCTGCGAATACATCTTTCATATCCTGCGTTCCGTCTACCTCTTTTAATATATTCTTCTTACTGTAATACTCAATCAGCGGTTGTGTCTGCTCATGATATACCTGCAGCCTCTTCTTGACTGTCTCCGGCTGATCATCATCTCTGAGCACCAGTTCCTTACCGCATCTATCGCATATACCTTCTGCCTTGGGCGGCACATGCTCAACATGATATGTGGCTCCGCATGCGAGACACGCTCTTCTGCCGGACATTCTTCTGATGATATTCTCATCCGGTACTTCTACGTTAATTGCATAGTCGATTGTTTCTCCCAGCTCTGCAACTGCCTTATCAAGCACCTCTGCCTGCGGAATGGTTCTCGGAAATCCGTCTAACACATATCCTGCATTACAATCTTCTTTAGCGACTCTGTCGAGCAGAATCTTCACTGTCAATTCATCGGGAACCAATGCTCCCTTGTCCATATACGTCTTTGCTTCCAGACCAAGTGCTGTCTGCTCTTTGATATTAGCTCTGAATATGTCTCCCGTTGAAATGTGGGGGATACCATATTTGTCTGCAATCATCTTGGCCTGTGTACCTTTTCCGGCACCCGGAGCCCCTAACATTATGATCTTCATCTTAGTTCCTCCAATAGTCACGCTTTGGCAAGGCCTGAAAGCCTTGCCATCACGTTATTAATCATTCAAAAATCCTTTGTAATTACGTACTAACATCTGTGACTCAACCTGCTTGATCGTCTCGAGGATAACACCGACGATAATGATCAAACTTGTTCCGCCGAATGAAACACTGGCACCGAACACTCCGTTGAAGAAGATCGGAATCACCGCTACGATGATCAGTCCTACCGCGCCGATGAAAATCACATAATTAAGTATTTTGGTCAAATAATCGCTGGTTGGCTTGCCCGGACGAATACCGGGTACGAAACCGCCCTGCTTCTTCATATTATTTGCAATCTCAAGCGGATTGAACGTAATCGATGTATAGAAGTAAGCAAAAAAGATAACCAACAAAATATACACCAGAAGTCCGATTGAATCGATCATACTTGCCGGCTTGCACCAGTTAGAGGAATTCAGCATCCTAAGGATGGTTCCGCCTACACCTGTTGCCTGAACGCTCAGCAGGGAGCAAATAACAACCGGCAGCTGCATCAGAGAGGATGCGAAGATAATCGGGATAACACCTGCCGTATTTACCTTCAAAGGAATGTTGGTTGACTGTCCGCCGACCATCTTTCTTCCCTGTACCTTCTTTGCATACTGAACCGGAATTCTTCTCTCGCCTCCGTAGAGAACGATTACAAGTACTACCGTTAACAATACAACTGCTAAGATGATAACTGCTGCCACCGTTGCCGTTGCAATTGACTTTGATTTCATAAACTGCTCATACAAAGCCGTAAAATCCTGCGGTATTCTGGACACGATATTGATTACAAGTACAATGGAAATACCGTTTCCGACACCATTTTCGGTAATTCTCTCACCAATCCACATCAAGAATGCAGAACCTGCAGTCAGAGCCAAGATAACCGTAATGACATTCAATGCATTATAATCATCCAATAATCCCTGGTTACCAAATCCGATTGCCATAGCAGTTGACTCGATGAGTGCCAGTCCAACCGTCACGTAACGCGTAAGTGCCGCAATTTTCTTTCTTCCGTCCTCGCCTTCCTTTTGCATTTCCTCTAATTTCGGAATCGCAATCGTCAACAGCTGCATGATGATGGAAGAAGTAATGTATGGTGTGATATTCAATGCAAACACAGACATATTCAGGAATGAACCTCCGGTGAACGCATCCAAGAAATTGAACGCATCACCGGTCTGTGCTGCAAACCAATTGCTGAAATATGCTCTGTCAACACCCGGAACCGGAAGCTGACAGCCAAATCTGATGACAATGAGCATTAAAAAAGTAAAGAGTATCTTCTGTCTGATTTCTTTTACCTTAAATGCATTCTTTACCGTAGTAAGCATTAGATCACCTCTACTTTTCCACCAAGAGCTTCTATTTTCTCCTTGGCAGTTGCAGAAAATGCATTTGCCTGAACCGTAAGCTTCTTGGTTAATTCTCCGTTTCCAAGAATTTTAACACCATCTCTGGGGTTTTTAACAATTCCTTTTTCAATCAATGTATCGATTGAAACGGTAGCGCCATTATCAAATACTTCAAGATGAGACATGTTAATTCCTACAATGTCCTTAGAATTTCTGTTTGTAAATCCACGCTTCGGGATTCTTCTGTATAACGGCATCTGACCACCTTCAAAGCCAACTCTGGGTGCTCCTGAACGAGCCTTCTGTCCCTTGTGTCCTTTACCGGCTGTCTTACCGTTTCCTGATCCGTGTCCACGACCTCTTCTAAAATTATCACTGTGCTTGGAGCCTTCTGCAGGTTGTAAGTTTGATAATTCCATTCTGACACCTCCTTATCTTTAATCTAGATTAGATTTCTTCTACTTTTACCAGATGCTGTACTTGCTTTACCATTCCTCTGGTTGCATCGTTGTCCGGCAATTCTACTGTCTTGTTCAGCTTCTTTAAGCCAAGTGCCGCAACGGTAGCTCTATGCTTCGGAATCGCACCGATGGTTGATTTCACTAATGTGATCTTTAACTTCTTATCTGTTTTCTTTGCTGCCATTTTATTATCCTCCTTAGCCCAATATCTCTTCTACGGACTTTCCGCGAAGACGTGCTACTTCTTCCGGAGTTTTCAGCTGACGTAATGCCTCAATTGTTGCAAGAACTACGTTCTGCTTATTGTTTGAACCCAATGATTTTGTACGGATGTTCTTGATGCCTGCAAGCTCACATACGGAACGTGCCGGACCACCGGCGATAACACCGGTACCTTCAGGAGCTCTTCTTAAGAGAACAGAAGCACCACCGAACTTACCAATAAAATCATGTGTGATACTATTTACATCGTCGAGAGCAACTGATACTAACTTCTTAGCTGCATCTTCTTTTCCCTTACGGATTGCCTCAGGAATTTCTGTTGCTTTTCCAAGTCCTGCGCCAACATGTCCGTTACCATCACCTACAACGACAAGTGCTGTGAAACGCATGTTACGACCACCCTTTACAACCTTGGTTACACGCTTGATTGATACTACTTTGTCGTTGAGTTCCAACTGGCTGGGATCTATGATTGTATGTTTCATGTCTTCTCTCCTTCCTAAAATTCTAATCCGGCTTCTCTGGCCGCATCTGCTAATGCTTTGATCTTACCCTGGTATATAAAGCCGCCTCTATCAAAGACTACTGTATTGATACCCTTTTCCACTGCCTTCTTGGCAATGATTTTTCCTAAATATGCTGCTGCATCAACGTTGTTAGTTTTCTCAAGTTCTGCTTTT
>CAZWXS010000041.1:0-20540 GCA_964638005.1 uncultured Lachnospiraceae bacterium | reverse complement strand
ACGATTTTCTTTTCATAAGTAGGTAGTCCGCTGCAAATTTTACCTACTGTTGTACGATTTTCTCTTCATAAGTAGGTAGTCCGTACGAATTATACCTACCGTAACACGATTTTCTCTCCATAGGTAGGTAAACCATTGTAAATCTTACCTACCGTGACACAATTTTCTTCCTAAGTAAGCTTCTTTGCATTTTGACTATTATCGTACGATTTAATAAAGTAAATAAGTTATAAATCATATTGTGAATGCTAAAGTCTTGAATGCTAAAGGAATGTAAATTGTAATTCACCCCGCCATGCACCTCGATTCCGCTGCCGCTGCATCTCGGTTACGGGCTTCACCTAATACAAACAATTCCCCAACAAAAACAATACAACAATATGCGCTGGATAATAAATATAAAAGAACCATTTCATCTTCCTTCCCGGTTTATGATTGTAAGCCAGTATAAAAGGAAGGGCAAATACCTGCATGCTCTGATAGCCGTTCTGCATGATTTCTTCATAGCGAAATTCCGGCGAGTACGGGATGAGAAAATACAAGGAAAACAAAACAAATGCAAATGAGAATTTCCACTTGCTTTCCTTTAGAAAATATAGAACCACTCCCATGATAATGAAAAAGGAACCGCCTTCGCACCACAAAATATTTGGCAGGACTGCGCCGAAAAAACGCTTAATTCCGATCAATCCAAAGCATCCGTTAAGCAGCGTACCCAAGCCGATGGAAACGACCTGCAGGGCTGCTAACGCTCCCAGCCACTTAATACCTGTCCCCGGCTGATTCCTCAACAGCTCTATAGTATGTATGATGACGACTGTCAGCAGGAGTGATGAAAAAATATTATTGGTAATATAGCAATACGGTGCTTCAACAGCATTGTTCAAAATCAGTACTATGACTGCCATCACTGCACTGCCGATATACAACCGCTTAAAATATGCAATCCTGTCATGCGTATAATGCAGGCTCCACAGTGCACAATATAGAAAAATTGGGTAAGCCAATCGCCCGATATAACGCAGTACAATATCGGTACCCGGTATGAATTCTCCAATATGATCAATGCTCATAAAAAGCACAGCCAACAATTTCAACAGCGTTGCTGACATGATTTCTGCCTCCTGTAACCTCTAAACTCTGTCCTATGCAATTCCGTCCAGTTCCTGGCACAGTGAAAACTCCGTCCTATGCAATTCCATTCAGTTCCTGATACAATGACTTTGCATATGAATCGGTCATGCCGCAAATGGAATCCGTAACAAGCAACAGACGCAGATATAACTTCTCTGTATCATTTTTATCCTTGGAATAGATCTTATAAATGGTCTTGTAGTTCTCTGAAACAAGCGACATCAATTTCTGCTGTACATCGTTTAGCTTCACTTCTGTGTCATAGTAGATTGCTGCATCAACGAAGCGTTCCAGTAGGAATTTGAATACACTGTCTGCTGCTATTTCAAGCTTTAAGATCGGCTTTGAAATAAAGGCATATCTGTACGCAATGTCACCCAGCACATCCATCATAAATGCACCTTCAATACCTGCAAATAAATCGTCTGCATAAGTACCGTCCATGATCTCACGATAATGCTCTTTGAATCCGCGGGTCGCATACTGGATCATTCTGCCCTGTACCCGCACAATCCAGTTCTGGAGTGCATAGATCTCAGGGCTGTCGATTCCTCGCTCACATGCTTTCTGATAGCGTTTTGTAAGATCGTCCACCATCTGTGCGTACTCCTCGCCTGCTGCCGGATCTGTCTTCTTCTCATTCAATTCAGACAACAGTTTCTCAAAGGAAAGACATCCCTTCTTATAGGCATCCTCAATATCTGCCGTCTTATACGCAATGTCATCCGCCGCTTCCAGTAAAAATGTCAACGGATGGCGACAGCCTCTCGCTCCGGTCGCCTCCTCGATGTCATTGAAGACATCACGGTCGGCATAATAATATCCCATTTTCTTGTATGTAATCTTAGGACTTCCCGGTGCATCATTCCAATCATTTTCTGCATCGTTCTTTTTCTTTTTCGGGTCAATAATCTGGTTCGATGCAATCGGATACTTGATAATCGTTCCAAGCAGCCCCTTCGTCAGATTCATCCCATGCTCATCCACCAGATAGTGCAACTTCGTTACCACACGCAGTGCCTGTGTATTGCCCTCAAAATGATAGAAATCCTCTCGCATCTGCTCTGTCAGCACATCGGAAACAGGTTTCCCACGATACTGTAGCAGCGGCAGATTCCGAATAAACCACTCTCTGATCGCAGTCTCTCCGAAATGTCCGAAGGGCGGATTGCCAATGTCATGTAGCAGTCCCGCACACTGCAAAATATCACATACATCCTGCTTATAAGAAGGCAGGAAAGTCTCGTCCATGTGATCCTTCAACAGCATCTCCGAAATATTCTGTCCCAAAGACTTGGCAAAGGAAGACACCTCCAGCGAATGAGTCAGACGTGTACGGATAAAGTCGCTTCTATCAAGCGGAAATACCTGTGTCTTGTCCTGTAGCCGCCTAAAGGACGCACTCCCTATGATCCTATGATAATCCTTCTCAAATTCTGTTCTCAGATCACTGGAATTTGGATTTGGTTTTGGATTTCGCTCACGATTCGAACACAATAATTCTTTCCACTGCATAATGCTTCTCTCCTCCGTATAACCGACTCGTCTCTCCGGCACACGCACGACTCACCGACGCGCATCACCCTATCGCCACATATCTCTGTGATTGAATTAGCTGCATGAAAACAGTTCCATGCAGCTAAAGATTTTAAGTTACCAGGGGTATCTCACTTCGTGAGAGCTCTCCCCTGATTAATTTGTGTAATTATCGAAGTAGCCTTGTATATATACGATCGGCGTTCCCTTATCTCCTGAGCCGCTCGTCAGGTCACATAAGGAACCGATCAGATCCGTCAGCTGTCTCGGCGTTGTTCCCTGCGATGCCATATTGCCCACAAGATTGCCGTCTTTATTTCGGATACTCTCGGAAATCGCTTCTTTCAATGCATCTCCCGACAGATCCTTGAAATCATTGTCTGCCAGATACTTGAGTTTCAACTCATTCGGCGTACCCTCAAGCCCTGATGTATAAGCCGGTGATACACAAGGATCTGCAAGTTCCCATATCTTCCCGACCGGATCCTTAAAGGCTCCGTCACCATATACCATAACCTCGACCCGTTTTCCCGTAAGTTCTCTGAACCTCGCCTGAATGTCCGTAACAAGTGCGGAACAATCACGTGGGAACAACTTGATAGAACTCTCTGTCGATTTGTTGGAACCAAGCAGTCCATATGTCTCATTGCAGCCGCTTCCGTCTACCGGTGCATTCAGGATGTCATCCATTCCGCATACTCTTTCAGCTCCGGCTGCAAGCAGCATTTTCTTCGTACGTGTACGTGTATGGATGTCACAGGTCATGACATTCTTTGTATAGTCTAAGATACTGGTTGCTTTATTTGAGAAAATGATCTCAACCTCTGCTCCGGTATCCTGAATCAGGTCAGAATAATATTCCACATAATCCACACCCGTAAACGGATGCTTGTTATATCCAAACAATTCTCTGTATCTCTCAAGCGACAGAACATCACTGTAAGGATTCACACCTGCTGCATCCAGCTGATCCACTGAAATCAACGCATTACCGACTTCATCACTCGGGTAGCTGAGCATCAGTATGACCTTCTTTGCACCCATTGCAATGCCCTTTAAGCAGATTGCAAATCTGTTTCTCGAAAGAATCGGGAAGATGACACCAATCGTCTCACCGCCGAGCTTGGCCCGTACATCTGCTGCAATGGCTTCCACACCTGCATAATTCCCCTGTGAGCGTGCCACGATAGACTCTGTAATCGCAACAATGTCTCTGTCCTTGATTTCGAAGCCGTCACTCTCAGCTGCCTCCATCACACACTCTGTTACGATATCCACCAGATCATCGCCCTCACGAATAATCGGCCCGCGGATTCCCCTTGAAACTGTACCTACATTTCTTCCCATTTGATTAAAACCTGCCTTTCCGTATAGTATAAACTGATAACGTTATTATTTTACCAGTAGTTCATCATATTGTAAACTGCATTAAACAATTCCTCTGAAATTTCCGGAAAAATTTATAAAAATTACATTTGTCACGACTTCACCCTGCCCACTGTCACAACTTGCTCCAATCCCCTTGACATCACCTGACAGATAACTTATATTGCAATCAATCTGCTGCATCTAAAGACAGCAGCAATGCTTCCGTGCACAGACACAATTGCCTGTCACGACGGCTTCTGAAAGGATGTATTGACACATATGAAGAACAAAAAGAAATTGTTTCAAAGAGACTTTACCATGGTTGTACTCGGACAGATTATCTCATTGTTTGGCAATGCGGTACTGCGTTATGCGCTGCCGCTCTATCTGTTGAATCAGACACATTCGGCCGGACTGTTCGGCATCGTAACCGCATGTTCTTTTATTCCGATGATGGTGCTCTCTCCGGTCGGCGGTATCATCGCAGACAGGGTCAACAAGAGAAATGTCATGGTCATACTGGACTTTTCGACAGCGGCTCTGATACTTGTATTTTCTCTGTTGATGCATCAGGTCAATCTGGTTGTATTACTGATTGCCGTACTCATGATCCTGTACGGAATCCAAGGTGCATATCAGCCTACCGTACAGGCCTCTATTCCCCTGCTCATTCCCGGAGAACATCTGATGCAGGGCAATGCGATCATCAATCTGGTCAGTTCCTTATCCGGACTGATCGGCCCTGTCCTCGGCGGTGTATTGTTCGGATTTTACGGTCTGGCTCCGATTCTGTATATCAGTATCATATGCTTTGTCATCTCTGCGGTGATGGAAATTTTCATTCATATTCCGTTTCAGAAAGAAGAGTGTTCAGAAAGCATTATAAAAATGGCATATGCAGATTTAAAAGAAAGCTATGATTTCATACGCCGTGAGCAGCCAATCTTGGGACGTGTCTCGCTCCTGCTTGCAGGCATCAATCTCATTTTCTCGGCATTGATCATCATCGGGCTTCCCATTGTGATCAACGAGCATCTGGGATTCTCGCAGACAGTCGGCAACCGCCTCTATGGATTTGCAGAAGGTGCCCTCGCCGCAGGCGGTCTGATCGGTGGTGTACTGGCAGGTGTCATCGGCCAGAAGCTCACCATACAGAAGTCCTATACCATCATAGGGTTATGTACCTTCACATTGTTTCCCATCGGTCTTGCACTGCTCTTACCGATTTCCACTATGACTACCTATGTGATCATCGTGGTCAGCTGTACTGCAATGATGGCACTCTCTACGGTATTTTCCATCGAAATGATCACTTATGCGCAGCAGATTACACCAACGCATCTGCTCGGCAAAGTCATGGCACTCCTGACCTGCCTTGTCATGTGTGCTCATCCGATCGGACAACTGATGTATGGCATGCTGTTCGAGATTATGTCAACCAATATCAGTTTAATCTTCTTCGCCGCATTGTTGGTATGCATCGGCATCACCGTACTGGGCAGGAAAATCATTTCCGCCATCCCTGTACTGACAGGCGAGTCATAAACACACAAAGCTATAAATGCGCAGCCTCCGTCTTGGAAGCTGCGCATATTTTTTATACCGTTCTCTACTTTAAGAACCCTTGTACAATCTGCTCTTCTGCCTCTTTCTCCGTCAATCCCAGCGTCATGAGCTTAATCAACTGGTCACCTGCAATCTTGCCGATGGCCGCCTCATGGATCAGATTGGCATTCAGATCATTTGCCTGCAGTGACGGAACCGCTTTCACATGTCCTGCATCCATCAGGATCGCATCGCATTCCGTATGTCCGTAGCATTGATTATTTCCGCATATTTCAGAGGTAAACAGCTGTGTGGAATGTCCATCCGCCACAGAACGGGATACAACATTCGCGCTGCAGTCAAGACCGTTTAACTCTACTTTAAAATGACTCTCGGCTTTTTGTGTGCCATGTGTCATGATCTTTTCTTTGACAACAAGTGTGGCTTGATCCTTCAGTTCTGCGTTGGTGATACGCACCGTCGAATCCACGCCCTTGATCTGGGTGGACTCCATTTCCATGTAACCGCCCTCTTCGATATAAACATTGGTGGTCGGATTCAGGACACGTTCACCTGTGCCATCACCCTCTCCGTAATGTTTCTCTACATATTTTACTCTTGCATTTTTCCCAATATAAAAGGTATGGATGCCATCATGCTCGGAAGTATCCACACCACAGTTGTGAATGCCGCAACCTGCCACAATGATAACGTCCGCTCCCTCGCCTACATGAAAATCATTATAAACCATATCATGAAGTCCGCTCTCACTTAGGATAACCGGAATGTGCAGACTTTCGTGCTTCGTATTCGGCTTGATGTAGATGTCGATACCGGGATTGTCTGTCTTCGTTACAATATCTATATTGGCAGTTGTATTGCGTCCTTCCAGTTTTCCGTTATATCTGATGTTATATGCTCCCTCCGGCACTGCATGCAGGTCTGATATCTTCTCGAGCATATCCTTTTGTAATTGATCCATTTTCATCCTCCGGGTCTATCCTTCTAAACAGTTGCCATCTTGCTGATCAGCGTATCACATGCTTCCTTGGGTGCCATCAGTGTCGGCATGATATCCGCACCTGAGCCCTGTCCCTTGACACGTCCGTCTGCAATCACAATAATCTCATCTGCAATACTCAAGATACGCTCTTGGTGTGAAATCACCAATACCGTTCCCTGTATCTGTTTCCGCATGGATTCAAATACGCGTATCAGATTTTGAAAGCTCCACAGATCAATGCCGGCCTCCGGCTCATCAAAGATGGAAACCTTCGTCTGTCTTGCCATAATCATGGCAATCTCGATACGCTTGAGTTCTCCGCCCGACAATGTCGCATTCACTTCCCTGTCTATATAATCCTTCGCACACAGACCAACCTCTGACAGATATCTGCACGCCTCTGCAATCGACAGCTTGTCCCCGTGAGCAAATGTAATCAGATCCTTAACCGTCAGTCCCTTGAATCGAACCGGCTGCTGAAATGCAAAACTGATTCCCTTGTTGGCACGTTCGGTAATCGACAGATCCGTAATCTCTTCTCCATCCAGATAAATATGCCCCTCCGTAGGCTTAATGATTCCTGCAATCAATCTCGCAAGGGTGGATTTGCCGCCACCGTTCGGTCCGGTAATTGCAATAAACTTTTCTTCTATGTTCAGATTGATGTCCTTGAGGATCTCAATATGCTCTGTATCCTCGGCAACCTGATAACTGATGTGCTCTAATTTAATCATGGTATACTTCCTCCGACAGGTGCTGTATAATATCTAACGATATTATACCACACTCCTCTCGCTTATTATATAAATCTTTTCTTAAATATCCTAATGGTGAGAAATCAAAAAGAAGGTTCACCACGAACCTTCTTTTTGATTTCTAATCTCTTCTACTCTGACTGTACATGATCCACGAAACCGTCCTTGATCATGGCAATCATATATTTCACGATGCTTGGATCGAACTGTGATCCTGCATTATTTTCCAATTCACTCAATATCGTCCTCTGCTCCATCCGTCCTCTGTAACAGCGGTTCGAGCTCATCGCATCATAGGAATCCGCAATACAGATTATCCTTGCATACAACGGAATGTCCACACCTTTCAATCCCGCCGGATATCCTGCTCCGTCATATCGTTCATGATGATAAAGTGCCCCATCCCTAATCCCCTGAATCGTAGTGAAATTCTCCAGCACATTGCTGCCAAGGGTCGTATGTGACTGTATCATCTGCCATTCGGTTCCCGTCAGCTTCTCAGGCTTTTTCAATACCGCATCCGGAATTCCGATTATTCCGCAGTCATGCATCAATGCAATATAATAGAGTTTATCAATCTCTTCTTCCGAAAATTTCATACGTCTGGCAATCTCTTTTGCATAGATGGCAACACGCGTCGAATGGCCCTGCGTATAGGTATCCTTTGCATCTATCATATTCGCAAAGGTGTTCATAGACTGCATGATAATCTGGGCATCGTGCTTCTGTCGCTTGATATACTTCGCCGTACGAATATAAACCGTAATGCTTGCTATCAAAGCAACCAGCCATATTCCTGCAAGTGCGAGCAGTCCTATAAAAACCGGCGACTGATAGATGTCCGTTACCTGATGTCCCTCCAGCGTACTGCCGGAAAAGTCTATCAACTCTTCTGAATACAATACAAATCCAAACGTAATGGATCCGCCCGGTTCGATTTGTTCATTATAATCTAACGGTGTGACGACCATCTTTCCGTCCGCTATGGAATAATTCCCGTTCCATGAACTGTCGATGACAGCCTCTTCCGGCATGTCCATTTCCAGTTCCCAATGGTTGATCGGCTCCAGCGTATGGTTGCTGATCGTCCCGTCATATTGTGCTCCTTTTGGCACCTCGGGATGAAACTCGTTGTCAATCCATTGCTTGGAAATGACAACATCGACGGAAAAGGGATTGTTCAGAACCCCTGACATGTTATTGGTAATTTCAAATGACGATTGTTTTGTGGAATAATGATTGTTTAGCAATAGTACCGCAAATCCGATTACAATAGCAAGAAGAATGCCTGCATATACGAGAACTGTAACTGTCTTTTTCTTCACAGTCATGGAAAAGCCAACCTTTCTTTAGTAAGTATACAGAAATCGTTATCGTGTAACTATGAGATTGGCCTTAATCGTTTAAGTTGATTTATAGTTTAACATATCATTTCCACATTTTCAAGTATAAAATGATAATGTCTTATTGTTCGGCTCCAAACGTGTGTTATGTCAACCAAAAAAAAAGAACAGCACCTGTGGCATCTAATCCAAGTGCTGTTCGTATCAATCACAACAAACCTGCAGTATCTTCTAAACTTATGAGCTTTTATGCCTTTTCTTTCATCTTTCTAAAATACGGCACCCTGTCGATCGGTGTCTCCACCTGAAGCCTCATCGGTCCGTGATAAATGTTGCCTCTGTCATCCCGCCACCCCCTGAATTAGGTATCCAAGCGGTTCTATTTCACGAAAAGCAGCAGAATCCGGAGATTCACTTTCCTTGATTGATCCTCTCTATATGGAACAGCACAGAGGCAAAATCACCATCTTTTTCGGCGAATTCCTTTCTATCAATCGGAATTCCTGCATACATCAATTCACTTCCGAAATAACGATCGGTTCGATCAAATGCGGACAACTCATATAGCGCATCCTCCTGCAAACCGGCCAATCTGAAGCGCAGTCCTCCTGCATTCACACGATTTAATTGCTGATAATATGCAGCAATCGCCTCGCCACGGTCTTCCGACACAACGATCCACGCCGTGTCCTTTGATTCGAACGGATTGATAAGCCTATAAAAAACACCTTGGTGAATCAGTTTTCTGTATTTCTTATAATATTGAATCTGTTCCCGCACCTGCTGCAGTTCTTCATCAGACAGCTTATTTAGGTCAAGTTCATAACCAAACGCCCCAAAATAAGCAACATTTGCACGCGTATTCAGTGATGTGACACGATTCAACTGATGATTCGGCACTGCAGACACATGTGCACCGATTGCAGAAATCGGATATACCAGACTCGTACCGTATTGAATCTTCAGACGCTCATATGCATCTGTATCATCACTGCACCATGTCTGTGGCGCAAAGTACAGCATACCCGGATCAAATCTGGCTCCGCCGCTGGAACAAGACTCAAACAAGATATCGGGATATTTCTTCGTCAGTCTCGTATACAGATCATACACTCCAAGAATATACTTATGCATGACTCTGCCTTGCTCATCCGATGCTGCCACACGCGAGTAACACTCTGTAATATAGCGGTTCATGTCCCATTTGATATAAGAAATCCTGGACTCTCCAATCAGCTTATCCAACATCTCAAAGACTGCATCTACAACTTCCTTGCGGGAATAATCCAACACATGCTGCCGTCTACTCGGACTTTCAAATCGATCCGGAGCAGATAGTATCCAATCGGGATGTGCTCTGTACAGATCGCTGTTCTTATTGACCATCTCCGGCTCAATCCACAATCCGAACTTCATGCCGATTTTCTCAACATTCTGCGACAATCCTGAAATTCCGTTTGGCAATTTTCTGAGATTGGTATACCAGTCTCCCAACCCTCTGTCATCATCATCACGGTCTCCGAACCAGCCGTCATCCAATACAAACAGCTCTACGCCTGCTTCCTTTGCCTTGGCTGCAATGCGCAGGATATCATACTCATCAAAATCCATATAGGTAGCTTCCCAGTTGTTCAGCAGAACCGGTCTTTCCTGATCTCTCCACACACCTCTGACAAGCCTCGTCCGATACAATCTGTGATAGGTCTGGCTCATCGCATTCATGCCCTCTGCAGAATATACCATGACCACTTCCGGCGTCTGAAACTCTTCATGCTTTTTCAGTTTCCATGAGAATACATCAGGATGGATTCCGAGCATAACACGCGTGGTATCATGTGAACATACTTCGACCTGTCCCAGATAGCTTCCGCTGTAAACCAAGCTGAACCCGTACACCTCTCCCATTTGCTCCGTTGTATTTCTTCTCTTGAGTGCAATAAACGGATTATGCTCCGCACTGCTCGCTCCCCGCATACTGTAAATGGATTGGATACCCTGCTCCAGTTTTCTGGTCTTGATATACCGTTCTCTGCCCCATGCACCTGACAGATGGATCATATCATATTCCTTATCCGGCAGATCCACACACGCACTCATCGCATTTTGCAGAATGATCGTTTCATTACCTTCATGTACATATTTTGCATGCCGCGTAATGACAGGCATGTCATCATAGATGGTATACGTCAAAATAAGTTTTGTATCTATGACAGCATCATACAGTACAATCTCCAGGCTGACTGCCTCTTTCTTATTTTCCACATAGGTCGCCGGAAGCGGTTCAATCTTTTTCTTACCCTCATAAATGGTATGTGTCGCATATTCAAACTTCGTGACCCTGCTTCCGTTTTCCTGTTCTATCGTACAGGCACCGTAGCGATAATCGCCGATCCCGTAAGCCGGATACTCCTGCTTCGTATATTGCAGGCACAATTCGCATGGCGCTTCTCCTGCAAGTGCCGCCAAAGGTCGTTCCCGATCCTCGTGCAGATATGCAAAGGATTCTCTGTCCGATATACGTTTGCCGTAATAGAGATTTCCCAACTGTCCGTTTTCCATGACTTCAATGATATAACTGACCTGTGCATTAAAAATATGAAATTCTTTTGATGATCCATGATAAATTATAGGCATATATTTATCTCCTGACTTTATTATAATTTTCCACCGGAGGTGGCTACACCTTCAATAAACTGTTTTTGGAACAAAATATAGATAATAATCATCGGTATACATGCTAACAGCGATGCTGCCATCAATTCCGGATAATTTGCTACGAACTGCCCCTGCAATTTTGCCAATGCGGCTGACAGCGGCATCGTTCTCTGCTCCGTATTCACAACAAGCGGCCACATCAAATCCTTAAAAGCAAACAGCGCCGTGAATATGGCAAGTGCAACCATCGATGACTTCGTCAGCGGTGCCATGACATGCAAAAACGTTTGTCCGATATTGCAGCCATCCAGCCGCGCCGCTTCTTCCAGCTCTCTCGGCAGACCCATATAAGCCTGACGCAGCAGGAAGGTTCCGAATGCCGTAACCAATCCCGGAAAAATAAGTGCAAAGGAAGTGTTCAGCATACCGATCCTGCTTACCATCAAATACTGCGGTATGATAAAAATCTGCGGCGGTACCATCATCTGAAACAGTACCAGTGAAAAAGCAAAATTCTTACCCTTAAAGTGCAATCTTCCAAAAGCATACCCTGCGAGTGTTGCAGTCAATACCGCACAGATAACTCTTCCTGCGATCAGTACCAACGTATTCCAATACAGCCTGACAAAATTCATCTTGCTGATAACTTCCCGAAACGCATCCCATCTCCATACAGAAGGAAATATGATAAAAGGATTCATTTGTGTTGATTCAGATATTGATTTGAAGGAGGTCAAAGTCATCCAGGCAAACGGTACGATCATGATGACTGCACCCAATATCAATATGATATAAATGATGCAGTTCGTTACTGCTTTTTTTCTCTCCATAGCGGTATCTCCCTCCTAATTGTAATGAACCCATTTTTTTTGACAGATCATCTGAACAACCGTGATCAGCATGATCACAGCCAGCAACAGCAGCACAATCGTGGAACCATACCCCTTATTGGCTTCTCTGAAGGAATACTTATAGAACAGATACACGAGTGACTGTGTCTTGGGAAATGCCGGATTAGTGATATCAAGCATCATGTAAATCGTATCAAATACCTGCATGGCACTGATGATCCTTGTGACACTTACAAAAAACATTGTGGGAGAAATCAACGGAAGTGTAATGTACATAAACTGCTTCACACCTGTTGCCCCATCAATCTGAGCGGCCTCATAATAGTCTCTTGGAATCTCTTGCAGACCTGCCAGAAACAATACCATATTATATCCGATGACAGACCATATTCCGACGACTGCTATGGATATGTAAGTGATGCTAGGATTAGAAATCCAATTAACAGATTTGATCCCGATTGAATTCAGCATATGATTCAAAAGTCCAAATTCGGAATTATACAACCATCTCCAGACCATAGCAACCGCCGCAGGGGCTGCTACCATCGGCAGGAAATAGATGGTACGGAAAACCGTTTTGCCATGCATCTTACGATTCAGTAAAACCGCCAGTATAATCGCTATGATGATTGAAAAAGGAACCTCGACCACTGCATACTTAAAAGTATTGATCAAAGCCTGCCATACACTTTCATCATGAAACATCTTCACATAATTATTAAAACCGACGAAAATGTTACCCTTACCAAACGCACCTGTTTTGAAAAAACTCTGATAGATTGTCTGAAAGATTGGAATAATATTCAGAATCATTAGTCCTGCCATCGTGGGAAGCAGAAATAACCAACCCCATAAAAACTCGCTTCTTTTTTGTTTGGTGCCTCTATGCTTATCTTTATTTCCTGCCATAGACAGCCTCCTTCTCTGATTTCCAATAGGGCAGACCACCTTTCAGTCTGCCCTATCAAAATTATCTCTTTGATCTTTTTACTGTTCTTCCGCCAGACTTGCATTCATTTCTGCCGCAACCTCTGCACATACATCCGCAGCCGGCTTTGCACCTGTCCATGCATCTACTAACTTCTCTGAAAGCATGTTCTCCCAAACCGTTGTATGCTTTGAATAAGGTCTGATGACCATATCATCTGTCATATCCAGATATGCCTGCAGGTTGAAGTCAGGATATGCATTTACCCAATTGGTCTCTGATCCTTCGTATGCCGAGATAACGATTCCCAAATCCGACTGTTTCTTCTGAGCCGCTTCAGTACCAAGGTACTCGATGAGTGCCCATGCTTCATCCGGCTTATCTGTGTTAGCCGCTGCTGCCCAACCAAGTCCGTTGTAAATAGAAGCTCTTCTGCCTGACTCTTTATCCTTAGGTAATACAGCGATGTCACAATTTGCTTTTACATAATCATTGTTGCATAACTCAGCCAACATCCATGAACCCTGTGTAATCATTGCAACCTTTCCTGCCTCAAACAGTGCTTCCGGATTATTCTCTGTCATAACTTCATAAGAAGGTGTATAACCATTCTTAACGATATCTGTGATAAACTCTACCGCTTTAATTGTTCCCGGCTCATCCAAGCCTGACTTCGTCTTATCATCGGTGATAATCTCTCCGCCCATATCATATGCAATATTATACCAGCCGTCCTGATTGTTGGAAGGTTTCATTGCACAGCCGAACTGGCTTCCGTCTTCCTTCGTCAGTTTCTTACATGCATCTGCAAAGTCATCCCATGTCCACGAATCATCAGGATATGCAACCCCTGCTTCATCAAACATTGTCTTATTATACCACAGTGCAATTGTATCAAAATCCTTCGGAACTGCGAACTGCTTTCCGTCAAAGTTGTAGATACCAACGATATCCTGTGGGAATTTGCTCATATCCAGCGCTTTGCTTCCTGAAATCTTATCTGTCAGATCAAGCAGCATATCATACTCTGCATATGTTGTGATTTCATTGGAATGCATCCAGAATACATCCGGTAATGATCCGCCTGTTGCGCCTGCTTCCAGCATGGTCCAATACTGATCCCAAGGTGTAACCTGAATCTGTGCCTTGATTCCTGTCTCTGCCGTAAAATCATTGACAATCTGTGTAAGACCCGGCTCCTGATTTGTGTCCCAAATAGCAATCGTCAATGTATCAGGTGATACTTCTGCTGCCGCCTCTTCTTCTGCCTCCGGTGCTTCTGCCGGTGCCTCCGCCTCTGCCGCCGGTGCCTCTGCTGTTGCTGTCTCTGTACCTGCTGCCTCAGTAGCCACTCCGCTACCGCATCCGATCATGGATAATACCATTGCAGATGCCAATACTGTTGCCAAAACTTTTTTGAGCTTCATTTTGAATCCTCCCTTTTCTTTTCTGAAACATACTGCACATTGAAACAAGTCTTGTTTCAAAATGCATTTCCTTGTTTTTGTATCAATATGCACAATTGCATTTAATACTTGTTCATTGTACTATACAGAATGCATAAAAAATATGGGGTAATGTGATTTCCCCATGGTCTTTTGTGATTTCTTTAAAGGAAATGACAACATAATTCCATATTTCATGTCATTTTGTCGTCATTTCCAAAAATCAATCGTTCGATTCTTTTCCATGCTTCCAGAATGTGCTATAATTTAGCATGCAACCGCGAATGGATTTATGATGGAGGCTTCTCATGGAAAAAGAAACAACTTATAGAAATGTAGCAGGGTTTCGCTGTCTTATGAATATTGAACGGCAGACAAATGACCTGTATCTGGTACACTGCGGACAACAACAATGCACGCCTGGATATACCTATAATCACAAGGTTCCGAATGAATACCATGTTCATTTCATTTTGGAAGGCAAAGGCGTACTCGAAATCAACGATAAATTGTATCATCTGAAAAAGGATGATATCTTTCTGATTCCAAAGGATCATCCCATACATTATTTCGCCGATGATGAAAATCCATGGGAATACATGTGGATTACCTTTGACGGAGAAATGGCTGCCACCTATCTAAGTCACATGGAATTAACGGCAGATACTCCCGTCATACACTCTACCATTCCAAACAAAGTCTACATGCCGATCATCCAAAAGATTCTGGATACCAACGAATTGACCTTTGCCAACGAGATCAAGCGGGTAGGATTTCTATATGAAATCATCTCTACCATAATAGATGCGCAAAGTGCCGTTCGAAGAGAAAAGAAGCAATACGACTACTCCGGTGCAACCTATGTGGATTATGCACTGCAATACATCAAATTCAACTATGACCATATCAAGGTCAATGACATCGCACAATATATAGGCATCAACCGTTCTTACCTGACCGCCATATTCAAAAAGCAATTGAACATTTCTCCACAGGAATATCTCGTCAGTTTCAGACTAAAAAAAGCAGCCGAACTACTCAAGACTACAAATATGTCTATTCAGGATGTGTCAGCCAGCATCGGATATGAAAATGCACTGACCTTCTCAAAAATGTTCAAACAAACCTACGGGATCTGTCCAAAAAATTACCGCAATCAAAATATCATTTGATTGCGGTAATTTTTATTTCTTGATCTTTCCATTCTCAACATTTGGCCGCAGCATACTCTCATAAGCATATTCCCAAAGAGTCTTGGAGCCCTCCGGAGTGATACGGTTACGGTTCAGCAGCTGTTCGATATGTACACCATGTTCTTCCCAACTGATTCCGCCTGATGCATCATTTAAGAGTAATGGCTGTATACGATCCATGGTACGGGCAAAGCGAGCTTCCGGTGTATCTCCTGACTCGAATTCTTCCCATAGGGCAAGCATTTTCTCCTGCTGATCCTCCGGCAGCATCCCAAAGATTCTGGCCGCAGCCTTTTCTTCGCGTGCACGCTGTGTCTTCTGCCCTTCCGTATCATATGCGTAGGTATCGCCTGCATCTATTTCCACAATGTCATGAATCAACAGCATCGTGACAGTTTTAAGCACATCAATCGGATCATTTGCATATTCACCAAGCAATACGGTCATGATTGCCATATGCCACGCATGCTCTGCATCATTTTCCTTCCTGCTGCCGTCTGTCAGATAAGTCTGACGCTGTATCAGCTTCTCCTTGTCAATCTCTCTGCAAAAGTCAAATTGCTGCTTTAATCTGCCGTCCTTACTATCCTGATTCATGGGTTATCCTCCGTCTCTTTCGGTATATTTTCCCGCACCATGCAAATCTCTCACAACACAATTCTTTCTTCGTTATCCCGTCAATCCATATGTTCTCCGGCTTCAATGCCCAGTGCCTCATCAATCTCGGCATCTGTCTCTGTATCCGCATTCGTATCCTCTGTTGCTCCCTCTTCCTCCCCATCTGTGGTCTCTCCACTCAGGAAGCGGTGATAGATATCAACATGATCATAGATACAGCGCCATGCGCTCGTTGAATTTGCCGTTGCGCAGATATATGCCTTTCCCGCGCTGTCCAGTGCATAGCTGACGGCGCAGTTGCCTGACTCGACCACATATCCGGTCTTACCGCCCAATACTTCTCCGCCTGCATCCTTATCCTCAATGCGGCGCAGGAACCAGTTCGATATCTCTATTCCTTCCGGATGCTCAGTCGTAGCACTCGTCGTATATTTATGTGCCGACAGAACCTCGCGGCACAGATCGTTGTCCATTGCTGCCTTCATGATCATCGCCATATCGTACATCGTACATTTATGGTTCTCGTCATAGGTTCCGATACAGTTCGTAAAATGCGCCGTATCGGACAATCCCAATTCTTCCAGCTTCGCATTCATCATTTCAACAAATGCTTCCTGCGAACCTGCAACATATTGTGCCAGTCCCATCGCTGCATCTCCGCCGGACTGCAGCACCGTTCCATAAAAAAGATCTCGAACCGTCACCTGTTCATTTTCTGCAAATCCTACCGCACTGCAGTCATGCTGATAAACATAATCCGTAATGTCAATCGTCATCGTAAAGGTATCATCCAGATCCGTCACATGCTCTGCGGCCACAAGCACTGTCAAGACTTTGGTCATGGACGCCGGAACCGTGATGGTATGTGCATCTTTTTCGGCAATGATCGTCCCTGCATCTACGTCAACCAAAATAGCGTGCTGGCTGATGATGTCTTCTCCGAGCATTACCGTATCCTCAGTTGCCGCTGCCGTATAGATTACAGGCACTTCAACCGGTTCTTCTGCTTCCACTGCTTGTTCCGGCTGTTCTACAATGATATCAGCCTCCGTATTGCCTGCATCCGCAGCCTCGGAAATCTCTGCTTCCTGCGCAGCTGCATCAGATGTTCCGCCAAAAATCCTGATTCCTGTAAACACCAGCACTCCAATTGCGAGTGCTCCTGCAGCAAAAGGCATGCACATCCGCATAATCCTGCGAAACCGCTCCTGTTGCCGCTTTTTGCGTCTCATTTCCCTGATGTGTGCCGCACGACGTGATGCGCGATCTATATTTTCTGCATATTCACCGCTCATAATCCTATTATACTCTTCCCTACTTTGATTTTTTGCATTCCCCTCACGCAAGAAACCATCATTTCAACTTATACTATTTTCCAACAAATCACGCCCGCTGTCAATGTCGTTCTTTCCCAAATCAGATGTAATTTGATGATGAAATGTTCTCTATGCATTTGCTTTATCATTATAGAAGCCTATCATTATAGAATTGACGGTTTTGCTTTTACATGTGTTTTAGGGGAATTTTTTATCGCTGTAGTCGCCACCACTCTCTTTACCTACTGTTGTTTGAATTAAACGGTGACAGCTCCAAACGAATAAAATATCCCTGATCATGTTCGCAGACCGGGCACTTTTCCGGAGCTGCCGTAGTCTCGCAGATGTATCCGCAGTTTAAGCATATCCATCCTGTTTTGATGTCGGAGATGTATAACTGGTTCTCTTCTAACCATTCTGCAAACCTGCCGAACCGGTCTCCGTGCGTCTTCTCGATCTCAGCAATCATATGGAAGGAACGCGCCACGTCTTCAAAGCCCTCCTCCTGCGCCTTGTCGCCGAAATGCTTGTATACATCATCATGTTCCTCATACTCATTGTGCTGTGCCATGCGGAGCAGTTCCGCCAGATTCTCTGTCAGATCAACCGGGTAACCGCCGTCTACATGAATGGTCTCCCCCGCCAGCTCTTTCAGGTGCTTATAAAAAATCTCAGCATGCTCCTTTTCCTGATCTGCTGTGTACAAAAATACCCGTGATATAGCCTCCTGCTTCTGCTCCTTTGCCTGCGCGGCTCCGAATGTATATCTGTTCCTCGCCTGACTCTCACCCGCAAATGCGCGCATCAGATTATCCTTCGTCTCACTGCTTCGAAAATCAACTGCCATACTATTGTCCTCCTCGCATACTCTGAATACTATGAGTATCCACTCATTTATTTGAATTATTCATTTCCAAATGATTTGTATTGGTTCAGAGCCAGTCAAACATATCCGCTTTGCAAAAAGCAGCATTAAGATGAAAAGAAAAAAATCAAAAAAGAACCAAGTCCGCATCTTCACTGCTACTCACACAGATCAAATGTCGCCCTGGTTCTTAATATACTTGGTCCTTAATACACATAAAATAAATATATAAATCTATTACTTCAAAATCTTCTCAATCGCATCCAGTTCCTCATCCGAAAATTCCAGATGCTCTACGATCTTCACATTGTCCTCGATCTGCTCCACCTTGCTCGCACCGATCAGTACAGTCGTTACCCTGTCCTTACGCAGTACCCAGGAAAGTGCCATCTCTGCAAGTGTCTGACCGCGTTTTCCTGCTAACTCATTGAGTGCGGATATCTTCGCAAGCACCTCCGGTGTGATGCTGGACTCCTTCAGAAAATGGTTTCTGGTCGCCCTTGAACCCTCCGGAATGCCATGCAGATATTTATTGGTCAATAATCCCTGTGCCAATGGGCTGAAGCAGATGCTGCCTGCTCCGGCTTCCTCCAGCGTATCCAAAAGCCCGTCCTCTTCTACCCAGCGGTCGAACATGCTGTACCGTGGCTGATGGATCAAAAGTGGGGTACCGTTTTCCTTTAGGATGGCAGTTGCCTTCTTCGTCTCCTCAGATTTGTAATTAGAGATGCCGACATACAATGCCTTGCCCTGCCTTACGATATCCGAAAGGGCTCCCATCGTCTCCTCAAGCGGTGTCTCCGGATCCGGTCTGTGATGATAGAAAATGTCCACATAGTCCAGTTTCATCCTTTTCAAGCTCTGATCCAGACTTGCCATCAGATACTTTCTGGAACCATGATCTCCGTACGGTCCCGGCCACATATCATATCCTGCCTTGGTTGAGATGATCATTTCATCTCGATACGGCCGCATGTCACTTTCCATGATCCGACCGAAATTCTCCTCCGCCGAACCATAGACCGGACCGTAATTATTGGCCAGATCAAAATGTGTGATGCCGCAGTCAAACGCCTTGAAGATCAACTGCTTCATATTCTCAAACTGGTCTACCGAGCCGAAATTATGCCATAATCCAAGTGCCACACGTGGCAGGAAAAGTCCGCTCTTTCCGCATCGAAGGTATTTCATATTGTCATATCGCTGTTCATTTGCCTGATACATAATCATATTTTCCTTTCCGTTTCTTTTTGTTTATTATATAATTGAAACAGCAATCCGTAAATGTCCCAAACAGACAATTTTGTCATTGGGCGACTTATCAATTACTTTTTTCACGGAGGAATCCATCATGTTCTTTTGCCTGAATAACGATCTGCTTCCAAAGATTACCTACATAGGAGCCAACCAGACTGCATCTGACTGGAAACACCCTGTGCGGACGTTGGAAGATTACATACTGTATATAATCAAGGACGGAGAAATGCATATTCGCGAGGATCAGCATGCATACTGCCTCGAAAAAGGCGATATGCTCCTTTTGGAACCCGGAAAGACGCTTTGCGGAACCAAGGCATCTGCCTGCAATTACTATTATATCCATATCACAACACAGGCATTTTCCGTATTTGACTGCTCCCGGATCAACCAGATTGAAAAGATCATTTTAGACAATCGAAACGAAACCTATCGCTACAGTCCGTTCAGCACAGAATTATACAGCAAATCTCAACTTTTTATCCCCAAGGATATCAAGATTGCAAGCAATACCGTCTTTGCAAGGATCGAAACCGAACTGAACAAAGCCATCAACAGTGTGCAGACCAAACAACAGCATTTCAAACTGATATGCTCCTGCAAATTCATTGAAGTTCTGTCTATCATCTCAGAATATTTTGCCACAGAACGATTGAAATTGTATGTCCTTCCGCATAATCACTTTTTTCACGTAATTGTTTGAGTGTGCCTATCCGCTTTCCCAACTC
>CAZWXS010000040.1:0-20725 GCA_964638005.1 uncultured Lachnospiraceae bacterium | reverse complement strand
AAGCAACTGCCGTCGGAAATTACGCAGTAATTTTCGATTTAGGAAAACTACTAAGTAAAATATAGAAGCAACAGACATGAGATTTGTTAACGGTAGTTGCAAAGCAACTGCCGTCGGAAATTACGCAATCCCCACAAAGAGGTAACCATGGTAGAATTAGATGCAATTAAAACTGAATTAGCAACCTACGAAACTCCACTCGCCGAGATGAAGCAATCCCTACAGTTAGAGGACAAATCAAAGCGTGTTGAGGAATTGGAGCGTGAGATGGAGGCTCCGGGTTTTTGGGACGACACAGATCGTTCTCAGGTATACATGAAGGAACTCAAGAGCCTGAAGGACTGTATAGCGACCTATCAGGAACTCGAGACCGGATACGAAGACATTCAGATGTTGCTGGAGATGGGATACGAAGAAAACGATGCCTCACTGGTAGCGGACATTCAAGCAGAATTCAAAGAGTTTGCTGAAAAATTTGAAAAGATGAGAATCGGTACTTTGCTATCAGATGAGTATGACAAATACAATGCAATATTGAAATTAAATGCCGGAGCAGGCGGAACCGAAAGTTGCGACTGGGCAAGCATGCTGTATCGTATGTATAACCGATGGGCTGAAGACAAGGGGTATTCCGTAGAAGTGCTGGATTATCTGGATGGTGACGAGGCAGGCATCAAATCTGTTACATTTCAGGTGAACGGTGAGAATGCATATGGATATCTGAAGTCGGAAAAAGGTGTACACAGACTGGTTCGTATTTCACCCTTTAATGCACAAGGTAAGCGGCAGACTTCCTTTGTATCGCTGGATGTCATGCCTGATATAGAAGAGGATGTAGACATTGATATCGATGAAGGCGACCTGAGAATCGATACCTATCGAAGCAGCGGCGCCGGCGGACAGCACATCAACAAGACTTCATCAGCCATCAGAATCACACATATACCGACAGGCGTTGTCGTACAGTGTCAGAATGAACGTTCACAGCATATGAATAAAGACAAAGCGATGCAGATGTTGAAGGCAAAACTCTTCATAATTAAAAAGGAAGCCAATGCGGAAAAGTTATCCGATATCAGAGGTGAAGTAAAAGACATCGGCTGGGGCAATCAGATCCGTTCCTATGTATTGCAGCCGTATACGATGGTCAAGGATCACAGGACAGATGCCGAGGTCGGTCAGGCGGACAGCGTACTGAACGGAAATATCGATCCTTTTATCAATGCATACTTAAGATGGATTCATACAGACAGCAGGTCAAATTGATCTGCTGTTTTTTTGAAAAAACATATTGAATCAGGTAAATTAACCCTTGCTTTTTTGATTTCTCTATGGTAAACTCATATCCATCGGTGAAAGACAAGTGTACGCTGCTGAAAGACAAACAAAAACAAGTGTACATGACACAAGGACACAAGAGCGGGAGGTGATGCTATGACAGATGAAAATGGGTATTTTATCGTAAAACAGAAGGCTTTGCCGGAGGTATTGCTCAAGGTGGTAGAGGCCAAAAATCTGTTGGATACCGAGAAGGTATTGACCGTACAGGAGGCAACCGATAAGGTCGGCATCAGCAGGAGTTCTTTCTATAAATATAAAGATGATGTATTTCAGTTTCATGACAATGCACAGGGAAAGACGATTACCCTAACCTTCCAGATGGAGGATAAGCCGGGATTGTTGGCAGATGTATTGAAGATCGTAGCAGCCTTTGGAGCTAATATCCTTACGATACACCAGAGTATTTCGATCAATGCGGTTGCATCGCTCAGCATCAGCGTACAGGTACTGCCGACAACAGGAGATATTTCAAAGATGGTAGCAAGCATGGAACGGCAGGATGGTGTACATTACGTCAAGATTCTTGCAAGAGAGTAAGCAAAAAAGAGAGTAAGCGGAAGGCAGTATGCTTCGGTGAGAAAATAGAGAAGAAAAGGGGAACAGACATGATCAACATAGCAGTACTAGGATACGGAACAGTAGGCTCGGGAGTGGTAGAAGTTATCAATACCAATTCGAGCAGCATCAATAAAAAGGCGGGCGAGGACATTAACATCAAGTATGTACTTGATTTGAGGGATTTTCCGGGAGACCCGATTCAGGAAAAGGTTGTACATGATTTTGACACCATCTTAAAGGATGACGAAATCAAGATTGTAGTTGAAGTTATGGGCGGAGTCAATCCGGCATACACCTTTGTAAAGCAGGCATTGGAGGCAGGAAAGAGTGTGTGTACTTCCAATAAGGAACTTGTAGCCAAATACGGTCCTGAATTGTTACAGATTGCGCGAGACAAGAATATCAATTTTCTGTTTGAAGCCAGTGTAGGCGGCGGTATTCCGATCATTCGTCCTCTGAATTCTTCATTGACGGCTGATGAGATTCATGAGATTACAGGTATTTTGAACGGAACAACCAATTACATCCTCAGCAAGATGACAGACGAGGGCTGGGAGTTTGAGGATGCGTTAAAGAAGGCACAGGAATTCGGCTACGCAGAGCGAAATCCGGAAGCAGACATTGAGGGTTATGATGCTTGCCGTAAAATCGCTATATTGTCTTCTCTGGCATTCGGCAATCATGTAGATTATGAGGATATTTATACAGAGGGTATTTCCAAGATTACTTCTAAGGATATTCAGTATGCGAAGAAGTTAGGTATGGCAATCAAACTGCTTGCTGACAGCAAACGTGACGGAGACAATTTCTACGCCATGGTAGCCCCCTTTATGATTGCAAAGTCTCATCCGCTGTTTAGCGTCAACGATGTATTTAATGGTATCTTTGTAAATGGAAATGTAATCGGTGATGTGATGTTTTACGGAAGCGGTGCAGGTAAGCTGCCGACGGCAAGCGCAGTCGTAGCGGATGTGGTAGATGCGACCAAGCACTTGAAGAGGAATGTGATGTCTTTCTGGAGCAGCAAGAAGCTGGAACTGACCAGCATAGAAAATGCAAAGCTCAGATTTTTTGTACGTATGCAGGGCAATCCTGAAGCGATGCTTTCGGCAATAGAAGCGGCATTTGGAACGGTAGAGCTTGTGACATTGGATGATACGAAGGATGAATTCGGCTTCATGACACAGGTTATGACAGAGAAACAGTATCATGAAGCGGCGGAGAGATTTACCGGCATTATATCCATGATACGTGTCGAGGGTTAGTGAGGATTCAAACACCGTGGTGTTTAAGCTGTTATAAAAAGGAGCAATGAAAAATGAAATATGTAGTGGTTTTGGGAGATGGCATGGCAGATGAGCCCATAGAAGAATTGGGTCAGATGACACCACTTCAGTATGCACAGACGCCAACGATGGATGCGCTGGCGGCAAAGTCGGAAATCGGTCTTTTGCATACCATTCCCAAAGGAATGAAGCCGGGTTCCGACACGGCAAATCTCTCTGTATTAGGGTACGACCCGCAGAAATATTATTCCGGCAGATCTCCATTGGAGGCACTCAGTATCGGAGTACCAATGAAGGATACGGACATTGCACTTCGCTGCAATATAGTCACACTTTCGGATGAAGAGGATATATTTGAAGAAAAGACGATTATCGATCACAGTTCGAGTGAAATCAGTACCGAGGATTGTGCAGTGCTGGTGGAGGCGATTCGCAAGGTATTGGAGAATGAAACATTCAAGTTTTATGTGGGAACAAGTTACCGTCATTGTATGATCTGGAACAATGGGCAGTTAGAGGAACTGAGTCAGCCGCATGATATCCTGGGCAGGGTCATAGGGCCGTATTTGCCGGACAATGAAGCATTTCTCTCCATGATGAAAAAGAGCTATGAAATATTGAAGGATCACCCGATCAATCTGGAGCGGAAAAGACAGGGGCTTAATCCGGCAAATTGCTGTTGGTTCTGGGGAGCAGGAACAAAGCCGATGCTTTCTCCGTTTGTGGATAAATATGAAAAAAGAGGAGCCATGATATCTGCAGTCGATCTGCTCAAAGGTATCGCTGTCGGAGCCGGCATGGGAGTAATCCATGTGGACGGTGCCAACGGAGGCCTCCATACCAATTATCAAGGCAAGGCAGATGCAGCAGTGAAGGCACTTTTGCAGGATGGATATGATTTTGTATATATTCATGTAGAGGCTCCGGATGAGATGGGGCACCAGGGAAGTGTCGAGCGCAAGGTCCAGTCAATCGAATATCTGGACGAACGCATCATCAAGCCTGTGCAGGAAGCAATGGATGCTTCCGGAGAGGAATATCGTATGTTGATCCTGCCGGATCATCCGACACCGATCCGCATCAGGACACATTCAAGTGAACCTGTTCCATATATGCTGTATGACAGTCGTAAGCAGATGAAGGAGCAATGGCACTATAATGAGAAGGAAGCAAAAGCATCCGGAAATTATATAGCAGAAGGCCATAAGATGATGGGAAAGTTTTTAGAGGAGGAGAAATTATGTTAGTAGTAAAGAAATTCGGCGGAACATCCGTTGCTAACAAGGAGAGGATCTACAATGTAGCAAATCGCTGCATTAAGGATTACAAAGAAGGCAAAGATGTCGTTGTTGTCCTCTCGGCGATGGGAAAGCAGACAGATGTGCTGATTGACATGGCCAGGGATATCAGCGACAGTCCTTCCAAAAGAGAGATGGATATGTTATTGACAACAGGAGAGCAGACCTCAGTGGCTCTGATGGCTATGGCTCTGAATGCACTCGGTGTACCGGCGGTATCCCTGAATGCATATCAGGTGGCAATGCATACAACGAGTGCATACGGAAATGCGCGGCTCAAGAGAATCGATACAGAACGCATCCGTCATGAACTTGATCAGAGAAAGATCGTTGTCGTAACAGGATTCCAGGGTGTTAATAAGTATGATGATTTTACAACGCTCGGACGTGGCGGATCTGATACGACGGCAGTAGCACTTGCAGCATCACTACATGCAGATTCCTGCGAGATATTTACAGATGTGGACGGTGTCTATACCGCAGATCCGAGAATCGTCAAGAAAGCAAGGAAGATGAAGGAAATCACCTATGATGAGATGCTGGATCTTGCAACGCTCGGAGCAGGTGTACTGCACAATCGTTCGGTAGAATTAGCAAAAAAATACGGCGTACAGCTGGTTGTACGTTCAAGTCTGACAGAGGCGGAAGGAACCGTTGTTAAGGAGGTAGTAAAAGTGGAGAGAATGTTAGTGAGCGGCGTAGCAGCCGATAAGAATGTAACGAGAATTTCAGTGATAGGACTCAGTGACAAGCCGGGTGTCGCATTTAGGATGTTTGATGCACTCGCAAAGGCAAATATCAATGTGGACATGATCCTGCAGTCCATCGGTCGTGACAATTCAAAAGATATTTCCTTTACGATTCCGGGCGATGCAACGGACGAAGCAATGAAGGTATTAGAGGAGAATAAAGAGCGTCTGACGGCTCAGGAGATTAAATGCAAGACAGCTGTTGCCAAGGTTTCTATCGTAGGCGCAGGTATGATGAGCAATCCGGGCGTTGCAGCAAAGATGTTTGAATGTCTCTACAATGCAAATATCAACATCAATATGATATCTACATCAGAGATCAGAGTTACGGTATTGATCGATGAGACGGAAGTAGAGAAAGCCATGAATGCAATTCATGATGCATTTGAGTTAGAAGACTGATTCAAAAGCAGATATAGCAAGAATATTGAAAGCAGCACAGAAGTTTTGAACTTCGGTGCTGCTTGTTGCGTTCCGATGACCTGACAGAGAGCCATTACATTGTGCAGCAGGGGGATTCATGTTATAATAAAAGCAATAAAGCAAAAGGTTTTCGAGGCTTTGCCGGATCTATGATTGATATGCGAAATGATTTTATACACAGATAAAACCGAGAGGAGACAGACGTATGAGAAGGTTCAAGAGAATATTTGCATCATGTCTTGCAGCAGCAATGATCGTAACTTCAATCTGCGTGCCGACGTTCGCGGATACGGGAGAACAGGACAATTATGATATGAACGGAGACGGTGTTTTGGATGCCGTGGATATCAACGGAGACGGAGTAGTCGATTATATTGATGCGGATGGAGACGGAATTGCAGAAACGCCGGTAACAGATACGGACGGTGATGGGATTCCTGATACCAATGCGCTGCTTGCGGATACAAACGGAGATGGATTACCTGATCCTCATGCAGGACATGTGGATACGACAGGAGACGGCATACTGGATTCAATTGCAGACGGACCGGAAATCGGGAGCGGAGCAGGTGTGGAGAATCCGACATTTCCAATCTTCGGACCGGGACCGGTGGTACAGCAGCTGCCAATCCCTCAAGAGTCAGTAAATCTGGCAAATTATACACTCACCAATTCTCTTGGTTATGCATTGGCTTATTCTGTTGATAACGGTATTACATGGAGTGCAGGGACGAAGGCAAATCCGGTAGACATCTCCTCAACGAGATATTCTCTGGCACCCGGAGGTACACTTTCTGTGATGTATCAGGCAGAGGATGGTTCTCTTTCCTCGGACTCTCAGATACAGGATATTAACATTGGTCAGGCGACAAAGCCTAACGGAATCTACGCGACAGATCCGACTTCCGTGGGCGGTAATGGCACGATCAATGGTGTGGATGCTACGATGGAATATGCAGATGCACTTCTCTTAGGAGCACCTTATAAACCCATCAGCGGAAGTTCGGTAGAGGTGCAGCCGGGGTCTTATTATGTAAGAGTGGCATCGGCGGGAAATCAATTTTATTCCGAAGCGGTGCAGGTAACGGTCAATCCGTTTAAGAGTCAGAAGGAGCCGATGCCGAATGCGGTATTTGATGCAGCGAGTATGGTGCTTAGTAATATGAGTGTCAATATGGAATACTGCTTTGACGGTGTGACATGGACGCATATTGCAGACGGTTCTCCGACCAGCAAAACCTTGTCCGGTGAGGATGCAGCAAATGCATTGGCACACGGGATTCAGATTGTTAAGAAGGGCAATGGAAGCACTACAACGGATTCGGATGTCCAGACGATCGTGATACATAAGGCCAATACGCCGAATCATGTGCAGGGAGTCGCACCAACGGATACGGGAAACAGCGGAAAGATTATCAATGTTGATACGAGTATGCAGTACAAATTAAACAGTGCGGCATCCTGGATCGATATAGGAAGCAATGCGGTGACCAATCTGGCACCGGGAAGTTATCAGGTACGTGTTCGGGCGACGGGGCTGACGATTGCAAGTGATTCAGTTGGCGTCAATATAGGGGCTTATCATCCGACTGTTCTGCCAAAGGAGCATACACCGGGAGCAGATTTCAACGCACAGATCATGGTGCTGTCGGATATTCTCGGAACGAAGTATTCTTTGGACGGAGGCAGCAATTGGACCTATGCAAAGGATTATGATCATGTACAGCTGCATGACGGACAGGTGAATAAGGAGAAAGGAATCAAGATCGTCAGACCGGGTAACGGATCGACAACCTCTGATTCGGATGTACAGACCATTTCTATCAGTAAGGCAAATCCGCCGTCAGGTATATCCGCCGTCAGTGCATCGCCGACTCTGCCGGGAGCAATCAACGGATTGCAGAGTAATATGGAGTATGGACCAAAAGGCGGTACATGGACAGCGGTAACAGCCACATCGGTAGCGCTTCCGGCGGGGGTTTATTATGTGAGGACCAGAGGGGCTTATACGACCCTTCCGAGTGATCCGGTCGAGGTAGATATCAATGCGATGGCAGCGCCGGTTCCGGTCACTCCGCTTAAACCGATCCCTGCACCGACGCCGACAGCTACGGTGAATACAAATACAAATAAAACCACCGATGCAGACAAACAGAAAGAAGATGCAAAGCCGACGGATGAGTTGACACAGGAAGAATTAACGGAGAAGATCCAAGAGGCAGAAGAGGCACAGGAAGCAACCAAGGAAGAAGCGATGGTACCAGCAGCCGATGAGCCGAGCCTTGTGGAAAATGGCGGTGTGGCAGGATGGACAGCGATAGAACAGTCGGTTACGGCAGATCCGGTAGTGGTCAAAATGAATGGATCAACAGAAGTGCCGGCAGCCGTACTACAGGCAGTCAAGGCAGCAGGCTCCGAACTTGTGATCGGCATGAGCGATAATATTGTATGGACGATACCGGGCAGTGCGATATCGTCGGATGTAACCGATGTCAATCTGGGAGTGGTGGAAGACACGAACAGTATTCCGGAGGAAGCTATCGCAACCGTAGCGGCAAACGGCACTGTAGCTAAACAGTTTGAGGTAGAATATGAGGGTCCCCTTGGATTCAGGGCAACGCTCACAATGATGGTAGATAAGGCTAATGCCGGTAAATATGCAAATCTGTTTTGTTATAAGGGAACAGGACAGCCGATGGAATTCATTGATTCCTGTGAGATTGACACAACAGGCAGTACAAGCTTCGGAATGACCCACGCGTCTTCTTACGTAATCGTTGTCAGCGATGAGAAATACAGTGAAGCTACGGTGAATGGCAGTGAGGATGTTAAGGTAAAGAGCAATCAGAAGGAAGACAAAGCATTATGGATGCTTCTGATCATTCTCGTACTTTCAATCGTAATCATAGCAGTCGGTGTGACAGTGGTTATGAAGAAGAGGCAGCAGGCTCTGAGAGATCGAAAGAAGCATCAGCAGCATAAGAAATAGATAAGTCAGGACATAGAAAAAGCTCACATTCGACATGGATGTGGGCTTTTTCTATGAAATCGAGGACACCGTCAGGCGTGCTCAAATAAGTTTTCTATTTATTAAATACTGTAGTATGTTGCGCTGTCCTGAGTCGTAATCGTAACCGGCTCAAATTCGCCGTTAACATCACGATAGAAATTGGCAAGAACCGTAAGTGCATAAGGAACTACCCAGAAAGCGGCGAGCCCGCATGAGAGAAGCACCAAAGCATACCAACCGAAAAAACTCAAATAGATATAGAATAGCCGTCCCTTCTGTCCCTGCATATGGGTGTAACTTTGCCGTATGCATTCAAATACCTTCATATCGGGGTGATCCACATAGTAAAAGAAGCAAAGCGAACAAATCAAAGATACGATTGTGGTTGCAACAATGGCTCCGATATATAGTATCAGATAAATCCAAAATCCAGGTGATGTCAGATCTGTAATGGTATCCATAAATACAAATTCTGCGATTATGGCAGGCACACTTAAGAGTAAATTGATGATAAACAACAGAAATATCATTCCAAGCGCCTTGTCAGGATGATGGGTAAAAGCAAAGAAGACATCCTTTATGTCTATCTTTAAACCACGTGATAGCTGCAATGCCATATATATGAGACCAATGCTCATGCAGTAAAAGAGTGCCATGATAATGAAAAAAACGATAAAGGTCATAATCACCGATGCAATCAAAGCAGGAGAAAAGTCATCGCCACCGCCTATAAAGAGAGAACCAATCATGCTTGCTGCCATGACGACGTAGGCAATTGAGAAAAGTGCGAAGTAGATGGCGTAAATGACTGCGAAGGCACCGACGAACTTGCCGTAATTGCCTAATAATTGTTCCTTTGCGAGACTTTTCAGTTCCGCGGATGATTTCTTTTGATTCATGATGTTATCTAGCTCCATTCGATTGTATTTTATGCTTAGCAGGCGATATCGATATTCATGCCGCGCAGGCTCATAGCGTCAGTTTCCTTTTTGTCCTGCTGATATGGATTGCTTTCATTTGAATATTTGATCTGTGTCTGGGTTGTGCCGCCCGAAACATAAGAGCGTCCGCATTCAGGGCATACGGCAGTCTGCAATGATACGTTGGCTGCTACGACTTGACCGTTTTTTTGCTCTGCTTTATTATATGCATTGGCCACGTGTTCCTGCTCATGCGCCCTGACTCTGCTGGCAGAGGATTCAGGAGATATATGGGCAGCGGATTTGAAAGAGACCATTTCATCCGAGCCGTCCTGATACTTACGATTGGCACAGGTTTCACACTCTGCAGGCGAAGATTTACGACCCGGCTGAACCTGTACAGATTCTCCGGGGTTCTTGATTGCAGATGCAGTTTGATCATATCCGTATGTATTGATTCCGTATCCGATTGCACCGATCATTGTGCTCAACTCCTTATTACAAGTGCTGTTTCAAAATGACCAGACTATAACTCGCTTTCAGGTGAAAGGAAGTCTATCATTTCCTTATATGTTTCATAGGTACCTTCCGGAACCTCCTGATGATACTGTCGCTCATACTGCTCTTCGTATTCCTGCCAGAACTCATCTCCGCCATCTGCGGATGCGGCATTGATTGAAGGAATCATAAGCAGGAAAAAAGCAGCGATGGCGATTACCACACCGATGATAGAGGTAATCAAACCTGCTTTTGCCTGTGTGAGCATTTCTCGATTCGTACGTTTCGACAGTATTGCAAGAACGATTCCGAGTCCTCCCAACATGGGAGATACACAGCAACAGCATATTGATGCGATTCCAAGAATCATAGATGCAAGTGCAAGACTCTGCGCACTGCGTTCTTTTTGTCCATCTTGTATGTCCATTTTATCCTCACTTTCACAGTTTCGATAAATGTAGATGCATTGAAACCATGCTTATCTTTATTATAATCAGTATAGCATGATTTTACCAAAATGACAATTGTATTTACCCTCAGGGGCATGATATAATGTACGCGATGAAGCAACGCAAAATCGAAGGTTTTTGCGTTGCTGCTGGAATCATAATACACGGAACGGGAGTAGTGGAGCATGGATATTGCATTAAAGCTGAAGGAAGAACTGAAGATTGAGAAATGGCAGGCAGAAGCAGCAATCAAACTGATTGATGAGGGGAATACGATACCGTTCATATCACGTTATCGTAAGGAGGTTACAGGCTCCTTAAATGATGAAGTGCTCAGAGACTTGAATGACAGACTGACTTATCTGCGCAATCTGGAGGATAAGAAGACCCAGGTGCTTTCCAGTATAGAAGAACAGGGTAAACTGACTGAGGAATTAAGGGCACAGATAGTAGCTGCTGAGACACTGGTGGTCGTGGAGGATCTGTACCGCCCGTACAGACCGAAGCGAAGGACCAGAGCGACCATTGCTAAGGAAAAGGGTCTTGAGGGACTTGCAGAAATCATATTGGCTCAGGATGCGAAAGAGCCGATTGAGAAGGCTGCGGAGGCTTATCTGAATGAGGAGAAGGAAGTCAAGACCGTCGCAGAAGCAATAGAGGGTGCAAAAGATATCATTGCGGAAATGATATCCGATGAGGCCGATTACAGAATCTATATCAGAAAGGCAACTTTTGATGAGGGCAAGCTGATTTCGACTGCAAAGAACGAGAAGCAGGAATCGGTATATGAGATGTATTATGACTTCGAGGAGCCGATTCATAAAATCGCAGGACATCGTGTGCTGGCACTGAATCGCGGCGAGGCTGAGAAGATGCTCGTGGTGAAGCTGGAAGCGCCGGAGGAACAGATCCTGATGTTTCTGGCAAAGAAGGTCATTACGAGTGACAACGCATATACGACGCCTTTGCTGCGTGAGACGATAGAAGACAGTTATCATCGTTTGATTCAGCCTGCAATTGAACGTGAAATCAGAAATGAACTGACAGAACGTGCAGAGGACGGAGCCATCAATGTATTCGGCAAGAATCTGGAACAGCTGCTGCTGCAGCCGCCGATTGCGGGTCAGGTTGTATTGGGCTGGGATCCTGCATTTAGAACGGGCTGCAAACTTGCAGTCGTGGATGTGACGGGAAAGGTGCTTGATACGAAGGTCATATTTCCTACCGCACCTCAGTTTAAGATAGATGAGGCGAAGGCAGAGCTTAAGAAAATGATAAAAAAATATGGTGTCACACTGATTTCCGTTGGAAACGGAACGGCTTCGCGTGAGTCGGAGATGGTCATTGTGGATCTGCTGAAGGAGCTGGATACGCCGGTGCAGTATGTGATTGTCAATGAAGCGGGTGCTTCTGTGTATTCCGCAAGTAAGCTTGCGACAGAAGAATTTCCGAACTTTGATGTAGGACAGCGTAGTGCGGCATCCATCGCAAGGAGAATCCAGGATCCGCTCGCTGAACTTGTTAAGATTGATCCCAAATCCATCGGTGTTGGGCAGTACCAGCATGATATGAATCAGAAGAAACTCTCGGAAGCTCTCACAGGTGTTGTGGAGGACAGTGTGAACAAGGTCGGCGTGGATCTGAATACGGCGTCCGCATCATTGTTAGAATACATTTCAGGAATTTCAAAGGTTCTTGCCAAGAATATCGTGGATTACAGAGAGAAGAACGGAAGATTCAACAATCGTAAGCAGCTCTTGAAGGTTGCCAAGATGGGACCGAAGGCATATGAACAGTGTGCCGGATTTATGAGAATCTTAGGCGGAGATAATCCGTTAGACGCAACAAGCGTACATCCGGAGTCCTATGAGGCAGCGTTGAAGCTGTTGGACAAGCTGGGACTTACAATGGAAGATGTCAAAGCAGCACAGATTAAGGCGGCAAAGGACAAAGCGGCAGGCAAGAGCGCGGCAGCACAGGTACAGAAGCCGCAGAACAAACCACAGAACAAACCACAGAAGCCGGTTATCCGCAATCAGAATACAGCTATGGCACAGGCACTTGCGGCAGCTATGGGCGGTGCGCAATTAGCTGAGGAGAAGCAAGGGACGACTGCAACGGCGACTATGGAAAAGACATCACAGACAGGCAGTCTTGAGAAGAAGGTGCGTGACAAGAAGAAGCTTGCAGAGGAACTTGGAATCGGTGAGATTACGTTGACCGATATTCTAAAGGAGTTGGAGAAGCCTGCAAGAGACCCTCGTGACGACATGCCGAAGCCGATTCTACGTTCGGATGTATTGGAAATGAAGGATTTGAAGCCGGGTATGATTCTGAAAGGAACCGTACGTAATGTAATTGACTTTGGTGTCTTTGTTGATATCGGGGTACATCAGGACGGTTTGGTTCATATATCACAGATTACGGATAAATACATCAAGCACCCTCTTGAGGCAGTTGCGGTCGGTGACATCGTTGAGGTGAAGGTCATGAGCGTGGATGCAGCCAAGAAAAGAATTGCACTGACGATGAAACTGGGAAGTTGCACTTGACATCGGATGTAAAGCGCGGTACTATAAGCATGCACTCAATGACGATGATATGAATATCGTATGAGTATAAAATTGCATTAAGAAATTCTTCGGGGTCAGGTGAAATCACAACAGTGATTAAGTCCTAACCGGTGGTGAGGTCAGATGCGTGAGCATATGAATGAGTCCACGACCTTATGCAGATATTGCATGAGCTGATATGGTCAGAATCCATAACCGACAGTAAAGTCTGGATGAAAGAAGAATAAGTCTATTTTGACTGTATATTCCCCGAACTTTTTTGAGTTCGGGGTTTTTTAATGATATGCAGACAAATCGGACACGAGGAATTCCTTAAACGATCCGGCGCAGTAAGCGCTGACGAAGAAAAGGAGAGAGCATTATGAAATTGAAAGAGTTACTTGAATCGGCACAGGAGAATCTGACATTTTTGGGAGTGTGCCTAATTGTGATCATCTGTGTATTTATTGTCGCAGAGGTATCGGAGAAACTGATGGGCATGAAAGCGAGCCCGACGATGCGGACGAGGAAGATTGCTGTTATCGGAATCTTTTCCGCAATATCGGGTGTGTTGATGTATTTTGAATTACCGTTGTGGTTTGCGCCTTCATTTTATGAACTGGATATCAGTGAGGTTCCGGTGTTGATCTGTGCATTTGCTTACGGTCCGGCAGCGGGCGTGATTGCAGAGTTGTGCAAGGTGTTTGTTAAGCTGTTTCTGAAAGGAACATCTACCGCATTCGTTGGAGACTTGGCGAACTTTATCATCGGCTGTTCACTGATTCTGCCGGCTTCCATCATTTATCATGTGAAGAAGACGAGAAAAGCGGCAATCATTGGTATGGGAACAGGAACGGCAGTGATGACGGCATTCGGAAGTGCCTTTAATGCTTTCTATCTGATTCCTACCTATGTGGTGCTGTTCGGCATGCCGTTAGAAACAATCATCGGCATGGGAACGGCTGTGAATAAGAGTATAACAAGTGTCGGAACATTGGTACTGTTTGCGGTGGTACCGTTCAATCTGCTAAAAGGAGTTGTGGTATCGGGAATCACCTTTTTATTGTATAAACAGCTGAGTCCGATCATCCATGCACAGCACAGCGTAAAGAAGCAAGAGACAGCGACCTCACAGCCTTGACGGAAATATACATCATGGTTTTGCATCTTGGATTTATCAGAAGTCGAGGTTGCGCTTGACGTGATTTGTAAGTATAATAGATTGAGACAGATTCAGAGCACCTGCGGCAGACTGTAGGTGCTCTGTTTAAATGAGGTTGTATACACGGTAGGTGTGCCGATTAAGTGAATTTATAGGAGATGCGAAGATGCAGGTTGAATTTGATGTAAAAATGACAACAAATAAGATGTATGATTATATGCTGTATCATACATTTACAAGTTTTCAGGGAATTTTGGGAGAAGCGGTGGGAGTGTTGCTCATTGCAGCCTTTGCGGCTTCGGGAAAGTGGCTGTATCTGATTGCGGGAATCGTCGTAGTCCTTTATCTTCCGATCGCTCTGTATATGAACGCAAAGAAACAGGTGCTGCTGAGTCCGGTATTTAAAGAAACACTGCATTATGTTTTGAATGATGAGGGTCTTACCGTCAAAGTAGGTGAGGAAGAGGACTCTCAGGCATGGAAGGATATGTATAAGGCTGTATCGACCGGAAAGAGCATCATCGTATATACAAGCAAGCGATGCGCCAGCATATTTCCGAAGTCCGATCTCGGAGATCAGAGAATGGCAGTTATAGAGATGATATCAACGCATATGGAGCCTAAAAAGGTCAACATCAAGGGGTAGGGCAGTACATGACGGTAGAAACATTGAGCGCCGAGGAGACTTTTGCGCTGGGAGAGAAAATAGGACGAGAGGCGGCTGCCGGAGATGTGATTACCTTAATCGGAGATCTGGGTGTCGGCAAGACAGTATTTACACAGGGAGTTGCGAGCGGACTTGGGATTACAGAACCAATCAGCAGTCCCACATTTACAATCGTCCAGATATATGAGGATGGCAGGATTCCGTTTTATCATTTTGATGTGTATCGCATCGGTGATGTGGAAGAGATGGATGAAATCGGATATGAGGACTATTTCTTTGGCGAAGGATTGTGTATTGTGGAGTGGGCGGATCTGATTGCAGAACTGATACCGGCAGATGCCAAGAGAATCGTGATAGAAAAAGATCCGGCGCGGGGATTTGATTATCGTAAGATTACGATAGGAGTAAAAGGGGAATAGAGCGTGAAGATATTAGCAATTGACAGTTCAGGTCTGGTGGCCTCCGTGGCAGTGCTGGAAGACACGGAAATGCTTGCCGAGTATACAATCAATTATAAGAAGACGCATTCACAGACACTGGTTCCGATGCTGGATGAGATCAAGCAGATGACAGATCTGGATCTTCAAACGATAGATGCAATTGCGGTGACAGCAGGACCGGGCTCCTTTACGGGACTTCGGATAGGTTCTGCTACAGCAAAGGGATTGGGGCTTGCTTTGGATAAGCCTGTGATTTCGGTGCCGACGGTAGATGCACTGGCATATAATCTGTGTGAGACGGATCGATTGATCTGCCCGATCATGGATGCGAGGCGAGGACAGGTTTATACCGGACTGTATACATGTGCGGGCGACAGACTCGAGACGCATGTTGCACAATGTGCGGTTATGCTGGAAGACATCGTAGAGCAGATCAATGAAACATCACAGGCAGTTATATTTTTGGGGGACGGTGTTCCTGTATTTAAGGACAAGCTGTCAGAACTTATGAAGGTTCCGTATTCATTTGCACCGGCGCATATGAGCAGACAGCGGGCGGGTGCTCTCGGAGTATTGGCTATGCAGTATTTTGAAGAAGAAGGCGGAAGACCCTGTGGAAAGCATGTGCAGACGGCTGCCGAACATAAGCCGGATTATCTGAGGCTTTCGCAGGCAGAACGTGAACTGCAGGAGAAGCAGAAGGCGGAGAAATGTTAGAAATCAGGGAAATGCAGGAAAGTGACATTGATGCGGTGTGTGAATTGGAAGAAGCAACTTTTTCCATGCCGTGGCGCAGACAGGATTTTGTAGATATGTTAGAGCAGGATCATCTATTGTATCTTGTGGCACTTTTTGGTAATATAATAGTGGGCGGATGCGGTATGCGAAACATCGTCGGTGAAGCTGAGATTACCAATGTTGCGGTCGGTGAAGCATACAGGAATCGCGGATTCGGCAAAAAGATGCTGAAAGCGTTATTGGAACGCGGCAGGAAGATGGGAATTACAGCATTCACACTGGAAGTCAGACAGAGCAATCTGGCTGCGATACATGTATATGAAGAACTTGGATTCGTGTCTGAGGGAATACGAAAAGATTTTTATGAAAAACCGCGTGAAAATGCGGTGATCATGTGGAAGAGATAGACAGGACATGGAGTAATTACCACTATTTTTTGAAAAGGACACCTTGTATAATCAAAATAGAGACAAGATTATCACAAGGAGGCGTAAATATGCGAAAGTACGACGAGAACAACAAGGAATTGACAGAAGTATTTTGCAATTATTGCGGACGTAAATTAGAGACGGACGGAGGAATTGTAAAAGAAGGCATTATTTCCGTAGATAATGTATTTGGTTATTTTTCTGACAAAGACGGACAAGTCCACAGTTTTGATCTGTGCGAGAAATGCTATGACAACCTGATGCTGCAGTTTGAGATACCGGCTACCATCAGAAATGCGAAGGAGTTACTATAGGAATGTTAGATGTTTGTTTGCTCGGGACGGGGGGCATGATGCCGCTTCCGTATCGATGGCTGACTTCCCTGATGATGAGATTCAACGGAAGCAGTATTTTGATAGATTGCGGTGAAGGAACCCAGATTGCAATGAAAGAAAAAGGATGGAGTGCCAAGCCGATTGATGTCCTCTGCTTTACGCATTATCACGCAGATCACATCAGCGGATTGCCGGGACTCCTGCTTACAATGGGAAATGCGGAACGTACCGAGCCGCTCAAACTGATCGGCCCCAGAGGTCTGGAACGTGTTGTGACGGCACTTCGTATGATTGCGCCGGAGCTTCCGTTTGAGCTGCAATTCATAGAACTGACGGAGATAGAGCAGACACTTGATTTCGGAGAGTTTCGGATAGAAGCTTTTCGGGTCAATCATAACATTACCTGCTATGGCTATAGTATCGTGATTGACAGGGCAGGCAAGTTCAGTGTAGAAAATGCGAAGGAAAAAAACATTCCGATGCAGTACTGGAGCCGTCTGCAAAAGGGCGAGGAGATTGAGACACCTGAAGGTACCTATACACCGGATATGGTGCTCGGACCACCACGCAAGGGTATTAAGCTGACTTATTGTACAGATACAAGACCGACCGATTTAATTGTTAAGAATGCGGCTTATGCCGATCTGTTTGTATGTGAAGGTATGTATGGAGAGCCGGATAAAGAGCAGAAGGCAAGAGAGCATAAGCATATGACATTTTATGAGGCGGCTCAAATGGCAAAGGATGCCGAAGTACAGGAGATGTGGTTGACGCACTACAGCCCGTCGCTTGTGAATCCAAAGGAATTCATGCCGAAGGTCAGAGAGATATTTTCGAATGCACACGCAGGCAAGGATGCAAAGACGGTAACCTTGGACTTTGAAGAGGACTAAGTGATTAGAGACAAGATGAGTGGAAGACGGAGAAAGGAGGGGTGGCTGTGACAAAGGGAGCGAAAGGTCTGATACTGGCAGTAATCATGATATTACTGGTAGTGGGCTATTATGCATATTTGTCCAATAAGACTTCCGGAGAAAAAGAAGAAGTCATACAGCTGACGGCTACCCAAGAAGCTCTTTCACGAAATCTGGAGAAGAATTATCCGCCGTCTCCTAAGGAAGTACTGAAATATTACAGTGACCTCACCATAGCATTTTATAATGAAGAGCATGACAACGAAGAGGTCATTGCACTGGCGAAGAAGGCACGTGAACTATATGATGCAGAATTACAGGCCAATCAGACCGAGGAGCAGTACATTCGGATGTTGGCTGAGGATATTGACAAATATAAGGAAGAGAAGAAGACGGTTTCTTCCTACTCTGTGTCTTCAAGCGTGGATGTGGAATATTACACAAGAGACGGATTTGACTGGGCAAAGCTTTCCTGTATCTATACACTGCGTATAGGAACCGAGCTGGGTTCGACACAGGAGGATTTCTTATTGAGAAAGGATGACGAGGGGCACTGGAAGATCTACGGATGGGTAGTGAGCCCGATCGGAGCGAGTGATGAGTAACAAGACAGAAACAGAAAAAGACATATTGATATTAGGGATTGAGAGCTCCTGTGACGAAACGGCTGCGGCTGTTGTAAAAAACGGACGAGAGGTGCTCTCTAATATTATCTCTTCTCAAATTGCGCTGCATACCCTATATGGAGGTGTGGTTCCTGAGATTGCTTCGCGTAAGCACATTGAGAAGATCAATCAGGTGATTGAAGAAGCACTTTCTGCGGCGGGGGTGACGCTTCAGGACATTGATGCCATAGGAGTAACATATGGTCCCGGTCTGGTCGGGGCCTTACTTGTGGGTGTTGCGGAAGCTAAGGCAATCAGTTTTGCCACAGGAATTCCCCTCGTTGGAGTACATCATATTGAAGGGCATATATCGGCAAATTATATTGAACATAAAGAGCTGGAGCCTCCGTTTATGTCGTTGGTGGTATCCGGAGGGCATACACATCTGGTCAAGGTGCAGGATTATGGCGTATATGAGATACTTGGCCGTACACGCGATGATGCGGCAGGAGAGGCCTTTGACAAGGTGGCGCGAGCCATTGGACTCGGATATCCGGGCGGACCAAAGATTGATAAGGTGGCAAAGGAAGGCAATGCAGAAGCAATTGTATTTCCGCGTGCCAAGATAGAGGATTCTTTGTACGATTTCAGCTTCAGCGGTTTGAAGTCGGCAGTGCTCAATTATTTGAATAGCTGCGAGATGAAAGGAGAATCTTATGTACAGGCAGATGTGGCGGCTTCCTTTCAGAAAGCAGTTACCGATGTGCTGGTGGAGCACTCGATTGCCGCCGTTAAGGCACAGGGCTTTCGGAAGTTTGCCATGGCAGGCGGTGTTGCATCTAACAGCGCCCTGCGTGCTGCAATGGATGAGGCATGCAGGAGAGAGGGGATTGAACTGTACTATCCGTCTCCCATCCTCTGTACCGATAATGCAGCCATGATTGGTGTGGCAGCATATTATGAATTCAAAAACGGAGTCCGCAGCGGTCTGGATCTGAATGCAGTGCCGAATCTGAAGTTGGGTGAGCGATGAAGATGTTGAAGACGGAATTGATGCTGCATTGATCTGTAAAATGATTAAGTGATTTGAACCGGAGGATGGATATGGAAAAGAAAAAGTGTGTGGCAATTGTATTGGCTGCGGGTCGAGGAAAACGGATGAACTCAGATGTGCAGAAGCAGTATTTAATGCTCGGCGACAGACCGGTACTGTATCATTCTTTAAAAATATTTGAGGATAGCTTTATTGATGAGATTATCTTGGTGGTCGGAGAAGACGATATAGAATATTGCCGGAGTGAAGTTGTTGAGAAATATGGACTTCATAAGGTAAAGAAGATTGTCGCAGGCGGAAAAGAACGCTACCATTCGGTGATGAACGGAATCAAAGCGATTGAGGATGGATCGTGTTCCTACCTATATATACATGATGGTGCAAGGCCGTTTGTGACGCAGGAGATATTACGGCGCGCCCATGAGACAGTCAGCAAGTATGGAACGGCAGTTGTAGCGATGCCGTCAAAGGATACAGTCAAGATAGCCGATGATGAACAGTGTGCAAAGGAAACGCCTGACAGACGAACGGTGTGGATGATGCAGACACCGCAGGTATTCTCTTATGATTTAATCAAAGATGCATACGAGAAACTGGCAGATGCAGAGGATAAATTATCGCAGCTCGGAATTGTCATCACGGATGATGCGATGGTGGTTGAGATGTTTGAGGATACCAAAGTGAAATTCGTGGAAGGTTCTTATGGAAACATCAAAATTACGACACCGGAAGATCTGCTGATTGCCAATGCATTGCTGGGTTAAAATTGGATAGAAAAAAAGAAAAAAAACGATTGACACTGTTTGCCCTTTTTGCTACAATAATGTTTGCGTCCGATAAAAGCGGGATTTAGCAACGAGGGCAGTTACTTCGTAACTATCACTATGAGAGCATAGGAGTAGTTGACTAACGGACGTGGGTAATTGAATGGGTCGATATTGGTAAACCAATATCGATAGCAGTTACTTCGTAACTACTATTAAGGAGAGGTATCGAAGCGGTCATAACGAGGCGGTCTTGAAAACCGTTTGTCCGAAAGGGCACGTGGGTTCGAATCCCACCCTCTCCGCTGGCAGGCTTGTGTCTGCCTAAAATATTCTACAGTAATCAGCACGATTGGAGAAGTACCCAAGCGGCTGAAGGGGCTCCCCTGGAAAGGGAGTAGGTCGTTAATAGCGGCGCGAGGGTTCAAATCCCTCCTTCTCCGTCAGCTACTACCTAATGCGATTACGGTGGAAAATGCACCTTGATAACTAAACAGTATAAACCAACCCTGAAAATTCAAAAAACAGATTTAC
>CAZWXS010000039.1:0-21720 GCA_964638005.1 uncultured Lachnospiraceae bacterium | reverse complement strand
AAAATATAAGAAAGTGCCAAAAAGATATGAGGTGATAAGATGTGGTATGAAGAAGCATTGAAAAAAGATACGGATAAAAAAGTACTCAGTAGAAAAGAATTATTTCTATATTTGCAGGCATATAATGAGGCTTTAAATTATAACTCATACAAATGGATATTGGCAGAGCTGATTTCAAAGGAACTGATTTATAAAATTGGATATGACGCTTATAGCAGGAGTAAAGAAGATTTCATATATAAACCTTTATACAGTGATAAAGCACTTCAATTAGAATGTATGATTGAACAGGAATACCCGCTCGCTGAATTCTGTATATTTGAATCGTTTCTATTGAATGAATTTTTGAACCACCAGATAGCACAGAACACTTTTGTGATTCAAGTAGAGAAAGAATTAAGTGCGTTTGTTTTTGATTTTTTAGAGGAAAACTGGGAAGGAAGAACTCTTTATAAACCAAATAAGGAAACATATGACAGATACTGGTCCGAGAGTTGTATTGTTATTGTGGATAAAATAAGTGAAGCACCATATGATAAACATGCACCTCATTCCATTATTTTGGAAAAATTACTGGTAGACATATTTGCAGAGCCTATAATACGATGCATGTTTAGTGAAAGCGAGTATCCTCTGATCATGGAAACGGCAAAAGATAATTATCATATGGATCTAAAGAAAATGCTACGGTACGCAAGAAGAAGAAATGCGACAGAAAAAATAAAAAAATACATGGAAGAATAAAGGAGACGAAATGCTTACAAGAGAAAATTATAGCAGGGAACATATATTGGAATTACAGAAAGACAGTGGAAACGATCCAACTCTGTTGGAAAGAGTTCTATATGCTTTTGGATTGCTGGAAGCAATTTCACGGGTAAATCTTCCATTCATTTTTAAGGGTGGGACATGTCTTATGCTTCTACTGAAAAAGCCAATGCGTCTGTCAACGGATATTGATATTGTGGTTGAACCAGGGACAGATATTGATGCTTACATAAAAGCAGCGGGAGAACTGTTTCCATTTATCAGAGTGGAGGAGCAGAAGAGGATAGGTAGAAACAGCATTGAGAAGCGACATTTTAAGTTTATCTATCTTTCTCCAACATCAAAAAATGAAGTTACGATTTTGCTTGACGTTCTGTTTGAAGAGAACAACTATACAACTATTGTAGAAAGAAAAATTAGCAATGAACTTCTTATAGTGGAAGAACCGGATATTATGGTAAAAATACCAAATATAAATTGTATTCTGGGAGATAAGCTGACCGCATTTGCACCGCATACTACAGGAATTCCTTTTGGAATATCGAAAGAACTTGAAATAATGAAGCAAATGTTTGACTGTATGACACTATTCCGGGAAATGGATAATTTCAGTGAAGTTAAGAGTACCTATGATAAGATTGTCAGATCTGAATTGGAATACAGGGGACTGGACATTACAAAAGAAGAGGTATTAAAGGATACGATAAATGCCTGTGCCTGCATTATCGGAAGAGGAAGTATTTTATCAGAGGATTATCAGCATTATCAAAAAGGATTAAGCAGGATCAGAGGTCATATATATAAGACGAAGTATAATGGAGAGTACGCAGCTATATATGCCTGTGAAGTGATGTATCTGGCAGCTAGTGTGCTGACAAATCAGAAAGATTGTCCATATATTGCGCAACCGGAAAAATACCTTGATACGAAATTGGCTTTAAAGGAATATCAAAAACTTTCATACATAAAGAAAGTAAAATTAGAAGCATATGGATATATTGCTGAAGCGGTAAAAATGCTGGAAAAATAGGGAAGTGATTGCATGAGATATTATATAGCAGACTTGCATTTCTTTCACTCAGCCATGAATGAACGCATGGATTATCGTGGCTTTCAGAACGTGGAAGAAATGAACGAATACATGATTACAAAATGGAATGGTAAGGTAAGAAAGAATGATGATGTAGTAATCATTGGAGACTTGTCATGGGGAAACGCTGAAGAAACGAATACCCTTCTGAAGCGGCTGAATGGAAGACTATATCTGATCCAGGGAAATCACGACAGATTCTTGACCAATAAGGAAATGGATGCCAGTAGATTTAAGTGGATTAAGCCGTATGAAGAACTGTCTGACAATAGGCGGAAGGTCATTTTGTGCCATTATCCAATCATGTGTTACAACGGACAGTATCGGTTGGATGAGAATGGGAATCCCAGGACCTATATGCTCTATGGACATGTGCATGATACACAGGATCAGAGATTGTTGGAGCAGTTTCAGGAGATTACCAGAAACACTGTGACGAGAAATGCGCAGGGGGAGGAACAGCATATACCTTGCAATATGATAAATTGCTTTTGCAAGTATTCGGATTATGAGCCACTGACTTTGGATGAGTGGATAGAGTATTATAAGAAAAATATTTGAATTGATACAATATAACTTCATACAAAAAGTATGAGATACTTGTATGAAGTTGTAATGGCATCGACCTTGTAAGTTTTTTCTATACTTGCAATGTCTATTTTTTTGCCTATTTTTAAAAACGTGTACAATGTTCCACCTAAATAGCGGGTATAGTCACTCTGCAAATGTGCTATCTTTCAGTAAAATATGCTCATGCTTAGCAAATAGGAGGCAACTTATGATAATCCTTGTAAACAGCGCGTGTAAAGTTTTTGCAAGCAAATCGGATTTAGATAAAGGAGACAGACATGGCAGAAAAGAACCTGATTAAGATATACGTGGATGCAAGCTCAGCAAAGAGAGTGGATATCATAATCAAACATTATACTGATTTTATGGGAATTGTAGATGGCTATACAGAAGGACTCCGCTACATGATTGAGTGCGAAAAAGAAAGTAACCGTCAGCGTGTGATGGGAGATCTTGGAGTTAGAGTACAGACTGGTGCAGCTATCAGTGATCCTACTGCGGAAACAGCAATTAGAAATGTAATGACAAGGGAAGCAATTATCAATTGTGATTTTTCCGGGGATGTAATGAAAGGGGTAGATCGCGCAGAGGAATTCATGGAAAATGCCTATCTGCTTCGGGACATGAGAAAAGACTATGAGCTTTTCAGACGTCAATTATCCATTTTGGGAAACGAGAAGGAGTTCTTTGAAAAATATCTTCGCCGGGAGAAGACGCTTGCAGACATCGCAGATGAACAGGGCATTACCTATGAGTCAGCACAACAGAAAATTCATAGAATCAGACTCAAAGTGAAAAAGCAGGTTGTTGGTTTCATGGATGGAAAGGGAGGTATTGCATAATGGAAGAAAAGCGATGCTATACTGTCAAGGAGTTGCAGGAGATTCTGGGAATCAGCAGACCAACAGTATATGAGCTGTTAAAGAAAAATGAATTCCGATGGATTCAGATTGGTACGAAGTACCGTATTTCTAAGAAAAGCTTTGATGAATGGCTGGATAAGAAGATGGAAAATTTATAGATTTACCTTCTAAAGCATTTGAAGGTCAGTGTGGTATATTGGGCAAAAGGAGGTAACGGAAGTGATGAACAATTCAGGAGAAGTACAAGATATCAGAACAAGATTAGAACAGTATCAGGTAACAAGGGATCCTAAATTAAAAAGTACAATGTCAGTGTCAGAGATGCGCAGACTTCTTGGCGTAAAAAAGACAGAAAGTTATTGGCTGGTCCATAGGAATTTTTTTGAAACGAAGATCATCGATGGAAAAATGAGAGTGAATATAGAGAGTTTTGAAAAATGGTATGCAAATCAGGTGAAACATAAAAAGGTTACCGGTGAGGAACCAGGAGCAGAACTTATAAAAACATCCTATTCCTTTAAGGATGCAGCCAATCTTCTGGGAATACACGATGCTAACCTATATGAGATATGGAGAAAAGAGGACCTGGAAACAATCACGGTTGATTTTGTAAAACGTATTCCAATCGATGTATTTGAACGCTGGTATGAAAATCAGATCATGTATCAGAAGGTAGAAAAGATGCCTACCATAACGGAATTAGAAGAGGACCATATTCCTTTGCATGAAGCAGCGGAGCTCTTGGGAATTACCAGAGAGAAGCTTTCCGTTATTACACAAGCAAGCAGATTTAAGGATATCTTCGAAATCAGGGTATTTGAAAATAAGAAGTGGATCTCAAAGAAGAGTTTCCAGCAATTCTTAAATGCACAGAACGTATATCAGATAAAAAAGGAATTGGAAACGGAGCTTCCGGTAAAAGAGGCATCTATGGAAACAAAGGAATTTATTTCAAGACAGGAAGCAGCTGCTCTTGCAGGAGTAACGACAGCAACCATAACAAAGTGGGTTCAACTAGAGAGGTTCCCATGCATAGGGGCGGGCAGAGTTCTTCGCATCTATCGCAGTGAATTTTTACAGTGGTTTAAGGAATATCAGGAAGGAGCGGTGTGATGTGGCATTCGTTAGAAAACGTGGTAAAAAGTTCAGTGTTGTATATAAAGTAAAAGATGAAAATGGTATCTTTCACCAAAAGTCCGAGACCTACGATACTCAGACCGAAGCAAATACGCGTAAGAAGGAAATTGAGTACAAAATGGCCATAGGAAAATTTGAAGTACCTAAATGTGGAAAGCTGGAGGAACTCCTACAGGAGTATATAAAAATCTATGGTCATGATAAGTGGGGAGTAGCAACGTATGATGGAAATGTAGCACTAATCGACAATTATATTATTCCAACTATTGGAGAAACTGCGTTAAATAAAATTGATACGCATTTCTTGGAAAAATATTACCAGGAATTATTGAAAATGCCAGCGGTAAAAAGTTCTCGGAATAAAAATGGAACTAAAAAAATATCTCCGGCAACAGTCAATGAGATCCATAAACTTTTAAAAAGCTGTTTCAGACAGGCAAAAAAATGGAACATGATGGAGGCAAATCCGGCATTGGACGCAACTGTTCCAAAGTATAAAAAACAAGCGAGAGAAATATGGACGGTAGAGATGTTGAAGCAGGCTTTGGATGCATGTGACAATAAATGGATGAAAGTAGCATTCCATATTAGCTTTTCGGGAACACTCCGCTTAGGTGAACTATTAGGTTTGACCTGGGATTGCGTTGATATCTCAGAGGAGGCAATAAAGAATAACCGTGCATACATAGAAATAAATAAGGAAGTGGAACGTGTATCGAAAAAGGCAGTGGAGGAATTAGATGAAAAAGATATTATTCTAATCTTTCCTTCTATAAAAAGGATAATAAAACAGTTCGTGTGCTGAAGACACCAAAAACAGAGACAAGTACACGTAGAGTATATATTCCCAAATCCGTTGCTTTGTATTTGATAGATATAAAAAAGAACAGGATGAAATCATAGAAGCACTTGGTTCGGAATATCAGAACTATAATCTTGTTATGGCGACAACTTTTGGACTTCCTATTGGCGACAGCTATCTGAGAGATAAGATGCAGAAAATTATTGATGAATTAGGTTTACCGGATGTTGCTTTCCATAGTATCAGACATACCAGTGTCACATATAAATTGAAACTGAGTGGCGGAGACGTTAAGGCGGTACAGGGAGATTCTGGTCATGCGCAGGCAGATATGGTAACAGAGGTATATGGACATATTATTGATGAGGATCGAAGAAAGAATGCAGAGCTGATGGAGAATGCATTTTATAATGGAGAAAATCTTGATCCAAATATGAGAGAGCCAGAGAAAAACAATACAACGGTAGCTGTTCCAGAAGGAGTCGATCAAGAGCTACTGATGAAGGTTTTAGCAAATCCGGAAATGGCAGCACTTCTTACATCTTTAGCAAAGACAATGAATATCCATTAAATTAGAAGAAACAGAGTTACGATGAAGATTTTATTTGCAAAAATGATTCTGTTTCTTCTATATAAATAGAGTAAATGTAAGAGCTTAGATGTAATGGGTAATAAGTGGGCAATATAGCGGGTAATAAAGTGGGTAATAAATCGAAGCTCATCGCTTAGCAAAAGAAAAATAATATCAGCATATATGGGCAAATGATGGTCAAAAAAACATCGACATCCGACTCCATACACGCTATAATATATTTAATCTAATAAGAAGATAGAGTTATCATTATTGCAGGACAAATGGAAATGATGGTCATACCTGTGAACTCCATGGAACTCAATGGTTGAACCCTCAGGGTGCTTTTGCCACCCAGTTGACACCCAAAAGCGATTTTCATGAAGTAACTTTTATTTTCTTATTCTTACTGTAAATTACAAGAAAGGCTGTATTCATGAGGCTTTTCTTAACATGATGTTCCAGAGGTTGACGGGGATTGACAGCACTAACGTCTACTCCTAAGGGCTAGTTGTAGGTTCGATTCCTACTGGGAGCATTATGGAACAGGTATATAGAGGACATGCAATTGGAGGATGGTTATGCAGAACAAAATAGTTGCGATTGTAGGTATGTGCGGATCCGGTAAGTCTGTTGTAACAGGGACATTTGTAGAACAGGGCTGGAACATGGAATACTTTGGAAAAATCACTATGGATACGCTTGCAGAGAAAAATATGGCGGTCACACCTGAAAATGAAAAGATGATTAGGGAAGGGCTTAGAAAGGAACTCGGTCTGGATGCCTATGCCAAGAAATTGTTACCGATCATTGAAAAGGATGTGCAGTCGGGAAATACTGTTTTAGACGGATTGTATTCCTGGTCAGAATATACTTATTTGAAGAAGCAATTGGATACAGATTTTATTGTGCTTGCAGTAATTACGAACAAGAAGGATCGTTATAACCGGCTGACAACAAGAGAAATCCGACCTCTTACCAAGGAGCAGGCAGAATCCAGAGATATTGCAGAGATAGAGAATCTAGAAAAAGGCGGCCCTATTGCCATGGCAGATTATTTTATCATGAATAGCGGCAGCGAAGCAGATTTAAAGCAGGCGACGCTTGATTTTATAAAATCATTATAAAAGACAGAATCCAGAGGAACTCATATGAACTATATTGTTTTTGACTTGGAGTGGAACCAATCGTCGGACAAGAGAGACAAGGATTATGGTCTGCCTTTTGAGATCGTCGAGATCGGAGCTGTCAAGTTAAATGATAAGAAAGAAATCATTGGTGAATTCAATCAGATCGTAAAGCCGCAGATTTATCAGACCATCCATTACATGACAACGAAAATCATACATATCGATAAGGAAGAGCTGGAAAACGGAAAACCATTTACAGAGGTTGCAAAGGATTTTCTGAATTGGTGTGGTAAGAACTATATTTTCTGTACATGGGGAACACTGGATCTGACAGAGCTTCAGAGAAATCTGTGTTATTACGGAATGGATGAGATCACAAAGGGCCCGTTGCTGTATTATGACATCCAGAAGTTCTTTTCATTTGCGTATGAAGACCGCAAGATACGAAGGGCATTGGAATATGCCGTTGACTATCTGGAGATAGAAAAGGACATTCCCTTTCATAGAGCATTTAGTGATGCATATTACACTGCAAAGGTTTATGCACAGATCAACAGCAAAGAAGTTGAAAAATATGTATCCTATGACGTGTTCATGATACCGAGGAACAAGCGTGAGGAAGTACATAAGACATTTCCTACTTATGCAAAATATATTTCTCGGGAGTTTGAAGATAAAACCAAAGCAATTTCAGATAAAGAAGTTTCCGGTACAAGATGTTATCTATGCGGAAGACGGGCAAAGAAAAAGATCAAATGGTTCTCTGTCAACGGAAAACACTATTATAGTTTGTCCTATTGTAAACGGCATGGATATCTAAAAGGAAAGGCTCGCATGAAACGGGCAGAAGACGGTAACATATATGTCATCAAGACATTAAAGCTGGTATCAGCAGAAGATGCAGAACTGATTAAAGAGAAACAAGAAAAACTTCGTCAACAGCGTTCGGAAAAGAGAAAACAAAAAAAGGAAATGATTTGAGTCATTTCCTTTTTTTGTGGATTAAAACTTGAGATGATCGTATCTGGAAGGATATCTGCGTCTGCGCTTACGACGTTTCTTCTTTGAAAAATATACATTGTTGGCAATTGCGCGGATGACAAACAGGACAAAGATCAATCCGATGATGGATAAGATCACAATTACAACGATACGGATGTTTACAAAAATGGTCTTCGTATCTCGATCAACCGGCTGCGGGAGAACGGTATCAGATGCTGTAATAATCTTTGAGAACTCAAAAGCGGCAGTTTGATCCGTTACATAGTCAATGGAGGTTGAGCCTACATATGCAGATCCAAAATAGTAGGACAAAGTCGCAACGGAATGTTCACTGCTGGTCGTATACTCGATTTGGGGAATTGCATCCGTAAAAGAAGCAGTCTTTGGCAGCAAAATATTTCCGGTCGGATTGACAGTCAACAGAGGCTTAGAACTTCCGAGGATATCAACATTAGTTCGGAAGAAATTATCACTGTCCATGGAATAGCCGGTTTCATTTGCAGCAATGTTCATGATCTGGAAGGAATCAAATCCATAATTGAACAGCTCAATCGTATCCAAAAATTGATTAGGACTTTCTTCTTTCATAATAACACAAATGAGTCGAAGACCGTCTTTCTCCGCACATGTAACGAGAGTTTGCCTGGCCTCATCCGTGTAACCGGTCTTGCCGCCGACGACATATTCATACTCATATTTCAAGCCGGGAAGCAACAGATGATGATTGGTCAGAGGCCGTTCCTCAACCTGGATATTGGTTGGAGGGATGGTATATCTGGTGGTTCCGGAAATCTTTGAAATAATTTCATTTCTGTAGCACTCTCTGGCAATCAATGCGAGATCATAAGCCGTTGTATAATGATTCTCATCCGGAAGTCCGTTTGCATTTGAAAAATGCGTTTCGGTACAACCGATTGCAGCAGCACGGGCATTCATTGCATCCACAAAGGAATCCAGACTGCCACTGACATGCTCGGCAACCGCATATGCGACTTCATTTGCAGAACCGAGCAAGATACCATAGAGACATTGTTCCATATTGAGCTGTTCTCCGACGTCTATTCCGATATGACTGGAATTTCTCTCGATTCCGAAGACGGCATCATTGGAAAAAGTAACAATTTCATCCATAGTGGTATTTTCACAGGCAATCAAAGAAGTCAAGAGCTTGGTCGTACTTGCAGGATATAGCCTTTCATGAACATTCTTTTCATACAATACGACACCGGTATCTGCATCCATTAAAATTGCTGATGCGGCACCGATTGCAGGGCCTTGTGGCCAATTAGCGATTTCATTTGTTTCTACGGTCCAGCTTTTACGCAATTCGGCTTCTTCTGCTTGGGTGTTGGTAGAGGGTGTAAGTACTGCATAGACAGGTATCGTATATGTCACGGATACCATAATCAGAACAAAGAAGCATATTAATTTTTTATATAAATTATTTTGCATAAACAAATCCCCTTAGAATTGGTTCTTTACTATCATACACTATTTTGTGTTAAAAACGAAGATATAATTTATGAATAAATTTATTCTTTCAATTCTTATAGATATGGTGTAAAATGATAGTTACAGATGATAATCAAAGGTGAGACAGATGAGATTACGAAATATAACAGGTTCCAGAGAGTTCATAGCTGCAAATCCGTATGTTGTACATGATGAAACAACACAAAAGGGTAAATGGAGCGGAGTTTTTGGAAACAATCATGCAATTGAGATTGAAATCGGTATGGGAAAGGGCCGGTTTATCATGGCTTTGGCAAAGGAGCATCCGCAGATTAACTATATTGGGATAGAAAAATATTCAGCTGTATTATTGAGGGCTGTGCAGAAGATGGAAGAGGAACCACTTCCCAATGTGAGATTTATCCGTATGGATGCAGAATATATCTGTGATGTATTTGCAGAAGAGGAAGTCAGTAAGATATATTTGAATTTTTCGGATCCATGGCCAAAGGACAGGCATGCCAGGAGACGTCTGCCTTCAAAGGAGTTTTTACAGAGGTATGACCGGATCTTGAAGTCGGAGGGAGTTGTAGAGTTTAAGACAGACAATGACGGACTGTTTGCATTTGCATTGGAAGAACTGCCGTTGGCTGAATGGAAGATTAGTGAGATGACACATGATCTGCATCATGATGAGAAGATGAAGCAGGGCAATGTCATGACGGAATATGAAGAAAAGTTTTCCGAAATTGGAAATCCGATTTATAAGTATGTAATTTACAGGGAAAGATAAGAATAAGCGAACTATAAGAAGGAGGATTCAGTATGGCACAAAAATTTCAAGAGGATAATTTTAATGTAGAGGTTTTAAATGCGACAGAACCGGTTATGGTAGATTTTTTTGCAGACTGGTGCGGACCATGTAAGATGATGGCACCGATAATCGATGAATTGAGTGAAGAATACAAGGATATTGTTAAGATCGGTAAGGTCAATATTGATGACAATATGAATCTGGCACAGAAATACAGAGTTCTTTCCATACCGACCATTATGATTTTCGTGGACGGGGAAGCAAAAGAGTCAGTGGTAGGAGCCGTCAGCAAGGATAAGCTGGTAGAAATAATCCAAAAATACAAGATTGGTTGAAAACATAAAACAGCCTCGGGGATAAATAAATAAAAATCCCTGAGGCTGTTGTTTTATATTTCTTTCTTTGTAAATCTTTTTGACAGGAACCAGGGCTTTCCAACCATAAAGCCAAAGCATCGGTTGATTAACTCTATCATGCAGGTTGAAAACAGCATGATTACCAAAAAGATGATGGCATAGAAGACATATCCCTTGGCACGGGTGACAAATTGATTCATATACATTGCAAGATTCATGGCACCATAAAGTACCTTGCTGTTATTATGGACAGCCATGATGATTAGGGAATTCACACCATAATATTTGAGAATCCGAATTGGTTTGCAGTTCTTACAAAGCAGAATGATTCCAAAGGAACCACAAACTGCACACAGATAATAGAAAAACAGATTCTTCTGTACCAGAGACCGAAAATCAACGCCTCCGTTTTGATCGACAAAACAGATTCCGATCAATAACAGTATCAAGGCAAGCAATAATTCTTTGATTTGAATTTTATTATGCTCTCGAAACAGATAAAATGCATAATATCCAATTGCGATAAAGGTTGCTGCCAGAATGGGTCGGAGTAATACAATGGCAAATTCGTGTAAGCGCTCCAACAGGGGAGTATCGTATGTAAACTGCTGTAATCTCCATGCACCAAGAGAAGCAAGAACTGTCAGAAGCAGTAATACGGCAACGGAAATCTTGATGCTGCGATTCTTGGAAACGGCAAGAAACAGCAGTTCTCCAAAGAAGAGCGTCGGAAGGAACCAAAGCACAGACATCCCATAAGTACTGAGAACATACCACAAATTCACAAAAAGAGTTCCGGGCATGATAGAACGTTCGATGATCAGTGCATACAGAACCACGGAAATATAGCAGGCACTAAAGCAAAAGTAAGGAATCATAATGCCGCGAACTCTTTTTTTGACAAGAACCTTCAAGTCCTTTTCCAGATCCTTTTTGTGATGGATCAGCATTCCCGAAATGATAAAGAACAGAGGCATATGAAAAGAAAAGATCCATGTACATACCGGCAGGATATAAGGAGATAATGCAAAAATATCCTTTCCCTGCAAATGTCCGATGACAACTAAGAGAATACCGATACCCTTTGCCATATCCAGATAATCTAAGCGTTTTCTTTCTGACATACCTTCTCCTTATGCTTTCCCAGGATAAACGGGAAGAATCGATTGATGATCAATATGAGGATTGCCTCAAACAAAAATGTAAAAGCCATGATATTAAACAGGAATATATAACTCTTGGCACGCGTTACGACCGTGTCTATCTGCCATGCAATCAAAATGGCTCCGTACAGGATATAGCAATTGACATGTGTACACATGACGATGAGAGAGTTTTTTCCGAAAAATCCGATTTGCGGAGAATATCTGCAGGTTTTGCAGATTAAGATCAAGCCGAAAGAACCAAGCAGAGCACATAGGTAAAATAAAAAGAAATTCTTCAGGATGATATTACGAAAATCCACACAACCATTGATCTGTGATAAAGGCAGCGTAAGAATAATCATGAAAATACCAAGGGCAAGCTCTGTCCAGGAGAAAGTCTCTTTTTTCTGAAACAGCGGAAACAGCATATAAGCAATGCCGACAAAGGACATCGCAATCACTGCCCGTAGGAATACGCGTATCAAATCTATCAAAGAAGTAATCAGCAAAGAAGTTTCATGAGCGGTATAGACACTGCTGATGGCAATCTGTCCAAGATAAGCAAGCGGTGCCAAAAGGAGTACCAACAGAATAGAGGGTATACGTGGTAATTTCTTGATGATATACAAGAATCCGATTTCGCTTAAAAACAATGCAGGTAAGAACCACAATACAGAAGAACCGTACATGGTCACACCGGAAATGATATTTTTTAAGAATGTCGCAGGTGTAATCTTATCCAGGCAGATATTCAAGATATCTATGAATGTATAAATCACCGTAAAACTGATATAAGGAATCATGATACCGCGAAATCTCCTGCGGACAATGGAAGACATGTCCTGAGCCGACTGGTTTAAAAAGCAGATCAGCATACCGGAAATCACAAAAAACAAGGGCATGTGAAAAGAAGAAATCCATGCGCGCAATTCGTCACTGATATATTCTATATGTCCCAACACGACCAGGATGATTCCAAGTCCCTTGGCCATATCAAAGTAATTGATTCTGTTCCCTGTCATTTTCGTCCTCCCGTCAACCTATATAATAAAAGAGAATGAGGAAAAATACAAGCAAAAGAGTTTTTGCTATGTGACGTTGGTGTGACAATCACGATTTATACTGAATAATAGTATCGAAAAATATATCCAGCGATATGGAACGTAGAATAAAGGGAGAACAGAAACGTGAAAAAGAAACTTATTCTAATGGGAATTGCGGGAGTACTGGTCACGACAACCATGATAGGCGGCACACTGGCTGCGTTTCAGGCAAACAGTCTGCAAGGAACCAGTCATATTACTACAAAAGATTTGAGCATATACATTTCAGATAAAAGTACAGGTCAAACAGCAAAGGATCTGGACTACTATTCCAGCGGAGCCGTTAAGGTAATGCCGGGTGCGGTAATCGATGAGGATCTGACCGTGGCATTTTCTCCGAACAGCGATCATTATGATTCCTATGTGCGTGTAACAGTATATAAGGCATGGGGAGAAAAAGCTGCAGACGGTAATTTCAGTAAGACATATGATCAGAAGTTGAATCTAAAGGAAATTGCAATCCGTCCGGAGAATGAAAATGATTGGATCATCAGGGAAAATGATGATGAAACCATTACCATGTATTATAAGAAACAGCTGTCCGATTCATCAGAAACAACAAAATTTATTGATGAGATTGCATTATCAAAAAATCTGGATAACGGGTACACCGACAAGTCGTTTGTAATAGAAGCAAGTGCAGATGCAGTGCAGGCAATCGGCGGAACAGACGCAATCAAGTCAGCATGGGGTGTGACCGTTACATTAGACGGTGCAGGAAATATTGAGACAGTGGCAGATTAAGCAATTGATATTGGTAAGCGGGGAGAAATCAAACATGAAAAAGAAATTCAGCATTTTAGGATTGACAGCCATGCTCATGCTGGGAATGTCGACGACAGTATATGCAAGCGGAAGCGTAACCTTTACGGAAAAGAATGAACTGAATATGAGCAGTACGGATCTGGGTACGGAGTTCAAGGATATGGCACCCGGAGAAACCAAGAGCCAGACGGTAACCATATCAAACAGCAATCCAAAATCCGTTGATTTTTATATGCAGACAGAAGCTCTTCGAGCTTTGGAAGAGACCAATAACGCATCCGGCGGAGCATATAAGATCAAACTGGAGTTATCAAAAGACGGCACAAATTCTGTTTTATACGACAGTTCTCTCGGCGGGGCTATGACAGAGACCACCGGAAATATTCTTGTAGATGATCAAGGGATTCTTGGCTTGAATGCAAGTGAGATCGGAACAGATACGACCTTTCTTGCAACACTTAAGAACGGACAATCTGCGAATCTGATTCTGACAGTCGGTTTGGACGGAGAGTCCATTCGAAATGCAGATCTTCAAAATACATATAAAAATGCAACCGGAATTTTGGGAATGGAATTCTTAGTGGCATACAGAGATCCGGAAACAAAGCAGATCGTTACGGTGAACAGGGTCGTTACACAGGCATCTACTCCCATGAGAAATGTTGTACAGACATTTAAGAATGTAGTTGTAGCGGTGAAAACAGGAGATACTTCCGCCATCGGAATATTTGCAGGGCTTCTGGCAGCAGGAACGATCATATTGATGATTACCGGAAGAAAGAAGAAAACGGAGGAAGCATCATGATGATTCAATACAAATACAAAATAAGCATATATGCGGTGCTTACGTTCTTACTTTGTATGGTTCTGACCATTGCAGGTTCCTTGTCCGTAAAAGCATCGGTCAGTACAAAGACTTATACCGTCAAGATCTATGCAGGCAATGTCGGAACCTTTTCCGATAAGTGCAAAGCAGCACTGACGGCTCCCAATGTTCAGGTATCGGATACATGTATAGAAATGCAGCTTGCAGCAGATACGGCATTGCCGGTTCTGCCGACAAATCAAAGTGGATATATTGAATATCATAAAGAGAACAAAGGGCAATACTATATTCTTGACGGGACTTTTCCTTTTCGGGATAACAGCAATGGCAAGGTTACCAGAAGTGAAGACGTAACGGTACAATACGGAAAATTAACAGATGGTGTTGAGTATACGATCAAATATGTTGTGCAAGGTGCAGGAACGGAAATTGCATTGCCGACCATTGCCTACGGAGAAGCAGGAACGGAGATTACGGCAGAGGCAGTTGATATTGCAGGATATACACGCATATCGGAGTTACGTAAAACCATCAAGCTTGTGAAAAACGGAACAAATGTAATTATATTTGAATATGCATCAAACGGCGGGGGGACGACATATACTGAAACGACGTCAACAGAGGTCATTGATGGTGGAATCACAACAGAATATGTTGAAACAGAGGTGCCTACATATGTAGTAACAGCTACAGCCGGAGGCGGAGGTGCTGCCGGTGGCGGAGCCGATGACGGCGCTGCGGCTGATGCCGCGGCAGAAACAGAGGATGCCGGAATAGAGATTCCGGAAGGAGAGGTTCCTCTTGCTGATACGCCGGATGGAGCAGAAACAAATGAAGAAAATGAAAAGACGAAGGAGTATGTGATTGAGGATCAGCAGACACCACTGTCAGGTCAAAGTGAAAAGGCAGTCAGTCTATGGGTGTGGATTGCTGCAATCATCGGAGCCGTTGCAGTCATAACAACAGGTACGGTCATATTTGTTCGAATCCGTCTGAAAAAGTAAATTAAAAAAACGCAGCGAAAAAGTGCATACAGAAATGTATTGCACTTTTTACAAATACATCCATATGCTACAAGATGTTGTGATGTCGAAAACTTTTTACCACTATTATCCATTTTTCTGTTGACATTTACTTAACTGTTAAGTAATATCATAGCAGTAATATATTGGGAGGGAAGAAGAGTGTTTACAGTCAGTATGTTCGGCAAATTTCAAATCACGAATCAAACAGAGACGCTCAACAATGATAACATTCGCTCAGAGATGATGGTAAAACTGTTATCTTTTATGATCGTGAACAGAGAAAGAACGTTGACCGTAGATGAACTCACGGAAGTACTCTGGCAAGAGGATGAGTCTGACAATCCGGCAGGAGCACTTAAGAATCTGATGTATCGTTTGAGAACGGTATTAAAGAAAACCTTCGGAGATGGAGAATATATCCTGACCAGCAGAGGAGCTTACTGTTGGAATTCCGAATATGAAGTCGTTGTGGATGCAGAAGAATTTGAAAAATATTGTGAAGAAGCCAGACACAGAAAGACAGATATCGAGCAGAGCATTAAATATTATGAAGCAGCCATTGATCTGTATCAGGGTGATTTTCTGGCAAAGTATTCTTCTATTCATTGGATCGTTCCGTTATCTACATATTATCACTCTATGTTCTTAACGGCAGTTAAAAAAATTGCAAAGCAGTATGAAGAGACAGAGCAATATGAGAAGATGGAAAAGGTCTGTACGAATGCGCTTCGGTATGATGCTGTTGATGAAAGGCTGCATTGTCTGCTGATCCAGTCCATGATCTATCAAAATAAGTATAAGCTTGCGTCAGAGTATTATGACAGAGCAGAGAAACTGCTTTATGCGACGCTTGGAATACGCAAGTCCATTAAACTCAAAGAAGTATATGACCAATTGATTAAGATGAAAAGCGATATCAAAGCAGTTGCAATTGAAGATGTCAATCAGGAAATGACAGAAAGCGATAATCCGGAAGGAGCCTATATATGCGGGTATCCGATCTTCAGAGAAATATACAGACTGGAAGCCAGACGGATTGCAAGACTCGGGCTGTCGGAATATGTGCTGCTGATGACGGTATCCTTTGCCAAAAATGTAGAAATCATGGGAAATGATAAATTTATGCATTACCATATTGATAAGGCAATGGAGTATCTTGAGGAAACACTCAGGGAATCTCTCCGCATTGGTGATGTGGCGGCCAGATACAGTGATTCGCAGTATGTTGTGCTGTTGCCTACGCTAGATTACGATGACAGTATTATGGTGACAAAACGCATCATTTCCAACTTGTACAAGAAGGTAAAGACAAGAAGAATTCAAATAGAAAGCGACATTACAGAGGTTTCCATAGCGGAGTCTTTTGGAAAATAAGCATATAGAGATAGAGAAAATAAGCATCCTTTGACAGCAGATCAAAGGGTGTTTTTCTTTTGTTCGGATAAAGCAAATGAAGATGATGCGATGTGACCAACATGTGACTGCCGATTGCTATAGTGGAAAAAGACAGTCGGAGTTTTGGCTGTATCACTGAAAATATCGGGAGGAATGAAATGAAGTCAAGGATCATAAAGGGAAGTATTACTATGATGCTGTGTGTGGCAATGGTATTTACGAATATATACCCTGTAGGCGCGACTGTGGAAAATATCGAATCAGCAAATACAGAAGATATGAATATGAACATACCGGCTTCGAACATTACATCTGATATAACGGATGCTGTAGGAGACAGTATGCCGGTAAATAATATAAATGAAAACAATACAGAAATAATACCGGAGACAGATCCTGCAACCGCTCTTCCGGCAGCAGGAGCAGCGCTTGATATAGAGGCAGGAACGGATGCCATAACTGGTTCTCAGGATTCGCAGAGCGGTTCCGGTGCATTACAGGAGCCGGATACAGTATCGATTTCAGAAAACCAGGTACCGCTTGCAGATGCCGTAAAGGAACCGAAAGACGAAGAAGCAGTGGTGACCGTATCAGGGAATTCTGTCAGTGGCAATCAAATCGAAGAGACAGAGGTACATATATTTGATGATGAAGTCATACATGTAGAAGTAACTGTATCAAAGACAGCCTTTCCGGATACGGAAAAACGGCCGGAGCTTAAGGTAGATGAGATTACGGAAAGCAAAGATGCAGAAAAGTATCAAGAGATCGAGACAGACCTTTTGAATCAGATATCGGAAGAGGAACAGTTGGAAGGGTTCAAACCCTATGATATTCGATTTGAAGTGGATGGTGTAGAGACAGAGCCGATTGGCGGAGCGTCTGTTACGATGAGTTTTCATGAAGACATCCGGCCCGAGACCGTTACAGACGAGGCCAGTGCTTCATTGGCTCATCATGTAGAAGCAAGTAATGCAGCAAATGCAGAAAAAGAGATAGCCATTGTTGCAGAAGAAATCCAAGATGCGTCATCGGTGGTAAAGGAAGTATCGTTTGATACGGAGACATTTTCTACGTTTACAATTTATTGGAGCAATCGTGCGAGTGCAGGTGTCATATGTATAGAAAGAACAGGAACTGAAATCGGCGGAGATACAAGCGTACGAATCGGAAAAGACGTTGTTTATGAAGTCAACTCCGCATCTCATCCCATTAACGGGTACAGCTGGTTAAGAGCAGTCGTTTATGATTACAGTTCACAAAACAATACAAGCAACAAAGCAGAGGCTCTTGAAAAAGGAATTAAGGTTACACGATTGAAGAGGAACGGCAGTACGATTCAATATGCAGCCTATGACAATGCAAATCATTGGGTATCGTTACAAAGCAGTCAAAGAATTTATTTTATTTATCAAAAAGGTTTAACGGAAATAGAAACGGTTGACAGCATTTCCAAGCATATCACAATCAATGTATTTGATTATGACAAGGATCGAATCAATAAAAAAGGAAGCAGTGACAGGTTATTTCAATTTGGTTCGACAAAATATGGATCGTTGAACGGCAGTAAATGCAATATCAATGCATATACAGGCGCAGAAGGTGGTCTGAACAAAAATATCGTTGCAAATGTTTTGGGAGCAGACGGTTATCCAATACTTAAGGGTTTAAATGCTATCAGCCTAAATTATCTGTTCGACAAAACCGCACAGAACGGTAAGACAATCAGAAGCAACGCCAATCATTTGTTCTCGCAGGCATATTTTGATGCAGAGGGATATTACTATTACAGCAGTTTGGAGAACTTTGCTTCTTTAGACTCAAATCAAAATTTCAAAGTGTATGAGCAAATCGGAACACCGAGTGAAGAAGATTATTTTTATTATCAAAGGGGTAATTTCCTTCCGCTTAATACATTAAAAGAAAATGAGTTTTCCAACCAGACGAATCGCTATGATGAATACGGGAAAATAGAAAAGACAACAGACATCAGATACGGAGAGCAGTTATATAAGCTCAACGGTTCAGCCAATTATCATTTCGGAATGGTTATGGATGCAGCTTTTTCACAACCGGGAGGCGGTCAGATCAACAATAAAGATATGGTGTTTGAATTTACCGGTGATGATGATGTCTGGGTATTTATAGATGACGTATTGGTTCTGGACATTGGTGGAATCCATGACTGTTACGGTGGCAAGATCAATTTTAAGACAGGTGAGATCCATACATACGTTGACGGACAGAAACATAGCGATACCATTCTGGAATGTTTCACCAGAGCGAATCGAACAGCAGATTTCAGCGATGACAGAACAAATACATTTCAGGACTATACGACACATAAGATCAAGTTCTTCTATTTAGAAAGAGGATCAGGGGCATCCAATTGCAAGTTGAAGTTCAATCTGTATACGATACCAAATGACACGATCGAGGTAGAGAAACAGGTCGCAGGAATCAATGAGTCGATCAGCAGCGACCGTTTATATGGATTTAAAGTATATACCAATAACAAAGTGTTGTCTAATACGGCTTATTCACTGTTTGAGGTTCAGGAATCTGGAGAAGAATTTCCATTAGAGAATCAAACAACAAATAAAGACGGCATCTTCTACCTAAAAGCGAATCAAAAAGCAAAGTTTTCCGGAATCAAGAAGGGAACCAACTATTATGTAGAAGAAGTCAATGCAGATCTGACGGAAATTGATAAGGTAACCATCAATGATCAGGATGCAGCATTGGCAGAAACGATCAGAAGCAGTGTTTTTGTAGTCGGCAATACGAACAGAGTTGTATTTCTGAATCACATCAAGACCAATGATCTGATCATTGAAAAGCAATTGCTCGAGTCAATGATCAATCCTTCGATCGAAGAAGATCGATATGGTGTGCAGTTATACCAGATTGTCGATGGAAAGGAAATTCTCTATGCCGGTGAATACTATCTGAAGGGCAGCAGTACGCCGAGGGTGACTGCAGAGGCAGAGCAGCATTGTATGTGGCTGCAAAGAGATGATCAGATCATTGTGAAACAGGTACCTGCAGGAACCAAGATCAAGATCATAGAGATGAAACTGACCGGCAAAAACGGAAAAGATAAGGCAGCATGGTACGAGGCTCCTCTATATATGCATAAAGAAGAAGGCCTTTACGGTATATCTGTTGAAGCTTCCTCCGGATGGGATACAGCCAATACCACAGGGGCCATAGGAACTACCGTCAAGGGAAAAACGGCATACATCATTGTCAAAAACCAACCGATGTTAGGCAAGATCATTGTTACGAAGAAGATTACGGAAGCAAAAGTGATTAACGGAGATCCTATCTTTACAATCATAGTGACCAATCAGGATACAAAGTTGTCCTATGCACAAACAGTCCGTTTTGCATCGGACGACAATGGTCAGACGAAGACGGTTGAATTTGATGATCTGCCGGCGGGAACATACGAAGTCAAGGAACTGGATACGGTCAGATATCAGTTTGAAAGCCTGATTGGTATTTCCGGGAAGGTAACGGTAAACGGCGAAAAAGCAGATGTAATCATTGACAAGGATTCCAGAACAGCCAAACTGCAATATACAAACAGGAAGGATTATAAGCGAAATTATTCCCATACAGATGAAGTGATCAATGAGTTTGTCAAAGAGGGTAATAAGATTGTAATCAGGCCGAAGATTACAAGAGTTTCGGAAGAAGTCAGAGAAGAGTAATGGGAAGGCAGGGTATGATGATCAAGAATATTTGGAACGAAAAGAAAAAGATAATACTTGCCGTATTTGCTTTTCTGGTAACAGGTATTGCAATCGCAGGTGTAACAATTGCATATTTCAAATCTCAGACGAATCAGCTTACGAATACCTTTGCACTTGGTATCGTAACAACGGAAATAGAAGAAACCATCGGAGACGGACAGAAAGAACCTTATGTGAGAAATACCGGAAAAAATGATTGTATTGTTCGTATGAGATTCTCAGTTTCACCATCTGATGCAGCAGTCAGGTTGCTGGACGGCGGCAAAGAATTTGATGCTTCGGCGGGCAGTGCCAAGTGGCGGTACGATTCATCCGACGATTTTTATTATTATCAGGGCATTCTCGAACCGGGAGAGAAGACAGAGGTACCTTTGTTCACAGGGTATGAGATTACAGAAGAGGATTTGGAGGAATTTGTTCCCTTTAACATCATTCTGTATCAGGAGGCAATTCAGTCAAAAGCGAAGATCATTAACGATCAAAATGAGAAAATCACCTTGACGGCATACGATGACAATCAAGTTTATGTGCAGGAAAAGGCAAAGCAGATCTGGAACGAATATGATCAAAAGTAGTCAGATTTATAAATGAGCAGACAAGGCAAAGGATGAAAAGGAAAAAAAGAAATGTTGCAAAAAATATGTAATTTCTTATTAGGAATATTGATTGTATTATTAGCGGTATTTGCAGGGATCTTATTGATTCCGAGAGCTGTCGGGTATCAAAGTCTTGCGGTACTGAGCGGCAGTATGGAGCCGGAGATCAGTGTCGGATCCATAGTTTTTACAAAAGAGGCGGATTTCAGCAGTCTGCAGACAGGAGACATCATCACTTACAGAATCGGTGAAGAAACCATGGTAACGCACAGGATAGAGTCGATTGATGAGGTGAATGGGCAAGTCGTGACAAAAGGCGATGCAAATGATACAGCAGATGCCGAACCGATTTCCTATTCCAATATCGTCGGAAAGGTGGGCTTTTTCCTTCCCTTGTTGGGATATCTGACCATCTATATCAAGACACCTTTGGGAATTGCAGCCGTGTGTGGATTGCTGGTCATACTTATTTTATTACTCTTCCTTCCGGAAGTATTCAAAAATGAAGAGAAGGAAGCTCAAATAAAAGTAACAACCAAATAAAAAAGAAAA
>CAZWXS010000038.1:2087-22194 GCA_964638005.1 uncultured Lachnospiraceae bacterium | reverse complement strand
TATACTCTTCATTATCAATTCAGAGATGATATACTTACAAAAGCAGGAGGATGAACAAATGAAGATTATAGGCTTAATCGGCGGTATGAGCTGGGAAAGCACCGTTACATACTATGAAGTTATCAACACCCTTATCAAAGAACGTCTTGGCGGATTTCACTCTGCAAAGATTATGATGTACAGTGTGGACTTTCATGAACTTGAGTCAAATATGGAAACAGGTAACTGGGACGGAAATGCTGAAATACTGGCAAATGCCGCAATCAATCTGGAGAAGGCCGGGGCAGACTTCATACTGATTTGTACCAATACGATGCACAAGCTGGTTCCTCAGATCAAACAAAAAGTCCATGTGCCTATTATACACATTGCAGAGGCTACAGCTGCCGTGTTGAAAGCGCAGGGCATCCATAAGGCGATTTTACTTGGTACCAGATTCACAATGGAGCAGGAATTTATCAAGGATATCATTCAGCAAAATGGGGTGGAAATCTTGATTCCGAATGATGACGAACGTTTCAAGATCAATGATATCATTTTCAATGAATTGTGCCTTGGCAACGTGCTTCCTGCATCTAAAGCATACTATTTATCCGTCATTGACCGGCTGGTGAAAGAAGGCGGAGAGGCTGCCATTCTCGGCTGCACGGAAATCGGTCTCTTAATCAATCAGCAGGATACCTCAACTCCCCTGCTGGACACGACAATCATCCATGCAACTGCTGCCGTAGATGCTGCACTTTCTTCAAAATAAAGATTCGCCGACAAGAAAAAAGCCAATTATCAAATCTCACTTTATCATGTACGAATTCAAAGATTTATGATAAACTATCTCTTAGAGATTACTATTTTGAAAGGACTACCGATTATGGAGAAAACAGCATTGATCATGGCAGGCGGACGTGGTGAACGTTTCTGGCCGAGAAGCCGCAAGAATCTGCCGAAGCAGTTTCTATCTCTTACAGATGACGGTAAGACCATGATACAATTGACCGTTGAAAGAATTCTGCCGATTGTACCGATGGATAATATCTATATTTCCACAAACAGAGATTATGCTCAGCTGGTTGCAGCGCAGCTTCCTAATCTTCCGAAAGAAAATATCCTGTGTGAACCCGTCGGGAGAAACACCGCACCCTGTATCGCGCTCGGCGCTGCACATATTGCAAAAAAACACGGTGATGCACTGATGATCGTGCTCCCTTCTGATCATCTGATTAAATACAGCAGTATGTTCCTGTCAGTCCTCAAAGAAGGCTGCAAGCTTGCCGAAGATCATGACAGTCTCGTGACCATTGGTATTGCACCGGATTATCCGGAGACAGGTTACGGATATATCAAATTAAAAGGTGATGCATGTATCGGTACCGCCTTTGAAGTAGATTGCTTTGTTGAGAAGCCGACTCTTGAACTTGCAAAGGAATATCTGGCAGGTGATGAATATCTCTGGAACAGCGGTATGTTCCTGTGGAAGGTCTCCACGATACTGGAAAGATTCAAACGATTGCTTCCTGATACCTATGAAGGTCTTATGGATATCCAAAATGCCATCGGAACCTCTGCTGAAAAGGAAGTATTAGATCGAATATTCCCTACCTTTCCATCAATCTCCATTGATTACGGAATCATGGAAAAGTCAGAAAATATCTACACCATTCCCGGCACGTTCGGCTGGGATGATGTAGGCTCTTGGCTTGCAATCGAACGGATTAAAAAGTCAAATGAAAACGGAAACATCATTGCCGGCAACGTGCTCAGTATCAGTACCGAAAATTGTATCATCGAAGGCAGTGACAAGTTAATCGCAACCATCGGACTTGAAGATCTGGTCATCGTAGATACGGAAGATGCCATTTTGATCTGTGATAAGACTAAAACAGCCGATATCAAGAAGGTGCTGGAAACTCTGCGCATCTGCAACCGTGATGAATACCTGTAATCTGTCAGTCTATTCAAAAGCAGCTAAGAAAGGATGACCTTAATGGACAAACTATATATGATCATTCCGGCCTATAATGAAGAAGAGACGATCAAGCAGGTAATTGATGACTGGTATCCCGTAATCGAACATATCGGAAATGATTCCCGACTCGTCATCATCAATGACGGCAGCAAAGATCACACCTATGAAATCATGCAGGAATATGCAGCAACACGTCCGTATCTGCTTCCCCTGACAAAAGAAAACGGCGGTCACGGTGCAACCGTGTTATATGGTTATCATTATGCGATCGAGCAGGGTGCCGATTACATCTTTCAAACCGATTCGGACGGGCAGACCCTCCCGGCAGAGTTCGATGCCTTTTGGGCTCTCCGCAATGAATATGATATGGTCATCGGACACAGAAACAGACGAGAAGACGGAGTCTCCCGTATATTTGTGACCAAAGTATTGAAATTTGTATTGTGGATTTGTTTTGGAGTATCCATCGTCGATGCCAATACACCATTCAGATTATTGAAGAAAGACACATTGGCACAGTACATCCAAAAAATCCCGAAAGACTTCAATCTGTCCAACGTATTGCTTTCTGTGATCTATGCCAAAGAAAATTTAAAAGTAAAATATATTCCCATTACGTTCCGTCCGAGGCAGGGAGGCGTCAATTCTATCAATCTTCCCAAGATCTGCAAAATCGGTGGACAGGCATTCAAGGATTTTCGTGCCATCAACCGTTCTCTGAAGAACTGATTACTCATGACCATCTACAGAAACGGGTTATAGAACCTGCTTCCGTCCATAAAGGTTATGGATAATGCAATAACTGCAAAACAGATTACAAACAACAATGTAAAATAATCATTTTTCTTAAGCGGCTTGGCATAATACCAAGTCCTTTTTTTATGCTTGCCGAAGCCACGCAGCTCCATCGCATTGCTGACCACATCTATCCGATCCATGCTTGAGAAAATGAGCGGAAAAATAATGGATGCCATGTTCTTGATGCGGGTAATCAACTTAGCCTTAGAAGACATCTCTATACCGCGTGCCTCCTGCGCATGCTTAATCTTCGTAAAATCGCTCTGTACGTCCGGAATATAACGAAGCGCAATCGCAACCGAATACCCGATATTGTAGCTGATACCGATGCGGTTCAGGCTGGCAGCAAATTCACTCGGATTCGTCGTAACAATAAACATCAGCACTACCGGAATAACAGTAAAATATTTCAACATAATATTAAATTCATAAAAGAGTTGCTCTTTGGTAATCGTATAATTGCCGAATAAATGAACTATCTCAGTCCGTGTGCCATAGATCTTAACACCCTCATATGGTGAAAAGAGAAATACCGTAAGCAGATTCAGGCACAAGAAAAACAAAATGAACTTGAATACTGTTCCGACCTGCTTCCATTCTGTCTTGGATACCTTAAAAATAATCAGACTGATAATCAACATGGTAATCAATACACGTGTATCATAAGTCAACATGCCGATGACTGACCATCCCAGGAAGAACGTCAGCTTCGTCACACCGCACAGTCTGTGTATCCATGTATTCTTTTCTGCATAAGTCAATATTCTGGCCATCAATGATTCCTCATGCTTCTTTCATAATGTATAAAACGCTCTGCGAATCCGGAGACATCCTCGATTCCGCATTGAACGGCAAGATCATAAAGCGATGTTTTCTTCAGGTAAGCCTTGTCAGCAATGGCTTCATTCGTCAAAACACGCGCCGGAGTATCATCCGCCACCAGTTCTCCGTCTGCGATTACGATTGCTCTATCGGTATATTCCAGCATCAGATGCATATCATGTGTAATCATGATAATGGTGATGCCAAGCGTCTCATTCAATTTCTTCAGAAACTCCATAATTTCCGTATAATGCCTGAAATCCTGTCCCGCAGTCGGTTCATCCAGTATGATCACATCCGGATTCATCACAAGAATAGACGCTATCGTTACCCGCTTCTTCTGCCCAAAACTCAATGCAGATATCGGCCAGTTACGGAAGGGATACAATCCACATATCTTCAGCGTTTCATTGACTCTCTCTTTGATCTTATCCTCTGCCACACCCCTGACAGTCAATCCCAAAGCCACCTCATCATAAATCATGGGTTTTGATATCATCTGATTCGGATTTTGCATTACAAGACCAATAACCTCGCCGCGTTCTTTGATTGATTTATTGATAATGTCGCTTCCATTCAACAGAATACTGCCCTTATCCGGATTGATAAATCCGCAGATCAGGCTGGAAAGCGTTGTCTTACCGGCACCGTTTTTGCCGACAATGCTCAGCATTTCTCCCTTGTTGATCTTAAAACGTATATTTTGTAATACCGGATTGCCTGAAATATATGCAAAGTCCAAATCCATAATTTCAAGAGCAATATCCTTGTCGTGTTCGCTTGGCATAAAAGCCGCCTGCTGATACCAGTCCCTAACCTTTTCACGATAAGAGGTCAGATCCATCGACTCTATATGCTGCGGCTTCGACTCTGCATGTACAGTACATCCGGCATGCTTGAGCGCCGCAAGATACAGCGGCTCACGAATCCCCTGCTCCTCAAGTATACTACAGGAAAGCAGATCATCCGGCTTCATGTCCGCAACAATACGACCATCTCCAATGACAATAATCCTGTCTACATCTCTATATAATACATCCTCCAGACGATGTTCAATGATCAAAATCGTTTTGTTCGTATTCTTTTGGATGCTGTCTATCAACTCTATAGCACGCTTGCCTGTCGCCGGATCCAGATTTGCCAAGGGCTCATCAAACAGTAGGATATCCACATCATCTATCATGACACCCGCCATAGATACCCTCTGTTTCTGTCCTCCCGACAACTCAGACGGTGCATGCAGCAGCAGCTTTCTGACATCTACCGTATCAGCCACTTCATCGACACGACGGTACATCTCACCCTGTTCCACCATGTCATTTTCCAAAGCAAATGCAATGTCCTCAGCGACTGTCAGACCGATAAACTGGCCATCTGTGTCCTGCAGTACGGTTCCAACCGTCTTGGACATGCCAAATACGCCGGCCTTGCTCGGATCCAGATCACTGACAGACAGTGTACCGCTTGCATCTCCCGGAAACGAAAACGGAACCAATCCATTGATACAGTGAGCAAGTGTTGACTTGCCCGAACCGGATGGTCCCACGACTAAAACCTTCTCTCCGGGATATATGGAAAGATTGATATCCCGGAGTGTCGGTTCTTCTTGTGATCGATATTTAAATGTATACTCTTTAAACTCGATAATCGGTTTCATGAAGTACTAATCCTCTTTCTTCAAACTGGATGACTTCGCGCCGATCTTGGAATATGCCACGCACAACAATGTGCCGAGAATACCTGCTACAACAATGTTGCCCACAAACGCAAGGACACCCTGTGCAAATACTTTATTTGCAGGCTCTGCATATATGATGATATCTAAAACCGGTGCCACTAAGATCCATGCAATCGCATTTCCCACAATCTGAATCACGTTAAAGAGTACGATTGTCTTTGTCGTACAGAAATTCCCTTCCTTGATAGCATACTTAGCAGCAAATAAGCCGACTGCAATACCAAATATAGCGTCCGGGAATACCCAGCTCCACCATACACCGCCGTAAAACAGCGCATCGCCGAGAGCATGTCCTACAAGACCGATGACTCCGCCGACAATAGGACCAAATACAGCCGCAAAGAATGTGATTACGGCAACTCTGGATTGCAGTGCCGTGTTCGGAATGATTCCAAAAGGAACCTGAACATTGGTCAGAACAATAAAAAGGGCTGTTCCGATACCTGTTGCAACTACTTCTTTAATACCGAATTTCATCTTCATACCTTACTACCTCCTGTTTTATCCCTACATAAAATGATAAGAGTGAGTATATGCAATACCCACTCTTATAATATAGCTAATTATATCCCAATTTACAACATTTTTATTATAATTTATCCGTTATTTATTCCAAAAACCTTTTTTCTTCTTATCAGAACCTTCTGCTGTTTCTCCCGTTTCTTTTTTATCTTCTTTATCCGAAGACTTGGCACTCACTTTTTCGGTTGCGTGCAAAGAATCACCGGTTGCTGCATCAAACTGCCGCAGCAGTTCCTTGGCTTCTCCCGTCAGATGTGTCGGCACCTGTACAACCAATGTTACATAATGATCGCCGCGGATATCCTTTCTCCTGAGAGAAGGAACGCCCTTTCCTTTCAGTCTGACCTTGGTATCAGTAGTTGTTCCGGCCTTTACTTCGTAGATAACCTTGCCGTCTACCGTGTCAATCATGATCTCACCGCCAAGTGCTGCTTGGGCAAATGTAATCGGTGCAGTCGAGAATATGTTCACATCCTGTCTCTGGAAGATCGGGTGTCTCGATACAACCACCTCAACGAGCAGATCTCCGCGTGGTCCTCCATTGATGCCCGGCTCGCCCTTATCTCTGATACGAACGCTTTGACCATTGTCAATACCTGCCGGAATCGACACCTGAATCTTCTTCCTGTTTGCAATATAACCCGTGCCTCGACAGTCAGGACACTTTTCCTTGACTACCTTGCCGGTACCGCCGCAATCCGGACATGTCTGTACGTTTCGCACCATACCAAACAGCGACTGTGATGTATAAACCACCTGACCTTTGCCTCCGCACTTGGTACAACTCTCCGGATTTGTTCCGGGCTTTGCACCATTGCCGTGACAGGTATTACAGGTATCCTTAATCGTCAGTTCGATTTCTTTATCTACTCCGAATACGGCCTCTTCAAAGGTAATTCTTACACTTGCACGCAGATTGGCACCCTTCATCGGGCCGTTGCTTGCTCTGCCGCCCGTGCGGGAACGACTGCCGCCAAATAAATCTCCGAAAATATCCCCAAAGATATCTCCGAAATCAGCACTGTTAAAATCAAAACCTCCAAAGCCGCCTGCTCCACCATTTTCAAATGCTGCATGGCCGAACTGATCATATTGTCTCTTCTTTTCGGGATCACTCAGTACGGCATACGCTTCGGATGCTTCCTTGAATTTTTTCTCCGCTTCGGCATTACCGGGATTCATATCAGGATGATACTTCTTCGCCAGTCCTCTATATGCTTTTTTGATTGTAGCCTCATCAGCGCCTTTGTCTACGCCGAGCACCTCATAGTAATCTCTCTTTGTATCTGCCATCTTCGTTATCCTTCCATGTACACGACATTACTTCGTAAGTCGGCACTATTTCCATGTACACGACATTAATCGGGCACTATTTCCATACAAGGCATATGGACAGGCACTTTGTTACCTGTCCTAACCTTCTATATGCCTTAAATCACTTAAGAATTTTATACCTCTTTGTAGTCTCCGTCAACTACATCATCTGCATTGAAGCCTGCATCCTGTGCACCACCCATATCCGGGCCTGCTCCTGCAAATCCGCCCATGTCAGGACCTGCGCCCGCTGCTCCTGCACCGCCGGCCTGCTCATATACCTTACTAAACAGCTGTTGTGCGCTCTGCATCAATTTCTCCTGAGCTGCTTTCATATCAACTACCTGATCTTCTGTCATTGCTTCTGCATTTTCAGTTTTTGCAAGCAATTCTTTCAGTGCTGCAAGATCAGCCTCTACTGCTGTCTTATCATTTGCATCAATCTTATCGCCTACTTCTTCGAGAGCCTTCTCTGTCTGGAATACAAATGCATCTGCATCATTTCTTGCATCGATCGCTTCTTTGCGCTTCTTATCCTGTGCTTCAAATTCAGCTGCTTCCTTAACTGCCTTATCGATATCATCATCAGACATATTAGAACCTGCTGTAATCGTAATGTGCTGTTCCTTGCCTGTTCCTTTATCCTGTGCTGTTACATTAACGATACCGTTTGCATCGATGTCAAATGTAACCTCGATCTGAGGTACACCACGTCTTGCTGGCGGAATACCATCCAGTCTGAACTGTCCGAGTGATTTATTGTCCTTAGCGAACTGTCTCTCACCCTGTACGACATTGATATCAACTGCCGTCTGGTTATCTGCCGCTGTTGAGAAGATCTGACTCTTCTTTGTAGGAATCGTTGTGTTTCTCTCAATCAGACGAGTTGCCACACCACCCATTGTCTCAATAGACAATGACAACGGCGTTACGTCTAACAGAAGGATCTCGCCTGCACCTGCATCGCCTGCAAGCTTACCACCCTGAATTGAAGCACCAAGTGCTACACACTCATCAGGATTGAGTGACTTTGCCGGCTCCTTGCCTGTTAACTGTTTTACCTTATCCTGTACCGCAGGAACACGTGTAGAACCACCTACCAATAATACCTGACCGAGTTCGGATGCTGTGATACCTGCATCCTTCAGTGCATTCTGTACAGGTGCTGCTGTTCTTTCTACCAGATCATGTGTCAGTTCATCAAACTTCGCACGTGTCAGATTCATGTCAAAATGCTTAGGACCTTCTGCTGTTGCTGTGATGAACGGTAAATTAATATTGGTTGTTGTTGCGGAAGACAATTCTTTCTTAGCCTTCTCAGCCGCTTCCTTCAATCTCTGAAGTGCCATCTTGTCATTTGACAGGTCAACGCCCTCATTCTTCTTGAATTCAGCCAGCATGTAATCCGTAACCTTCTGGTCGAAGTCATCACCGCCGAGTCTGTTATCACCTGAAGTTGCAAGAACCTCGATAACACCCTCACCGATCTCGATGATAGACACATCAAATGTACCACCACCTAAATCGTATACCATGATCTTCTGCTCTTTTTCATTATCCAAGCCATATGCAAGTGCTGCTGCTGTCGGCTCGTTGATGATACGCTTTACATCAAGACCTGCAATCTTACCTGCATCCTTGGTTGCCTGACGCTGTGCATCATTAAAATATGCGGGAACCGTAATAACTGCTTCTGTAACCTTTTCACCAAGATAACTCTCTGCATCTGCCTTTAATTTTTGCAGAATCATTGCAGAAATCTCCTGCGGTGAATACTTCTTGTCATCAATCTGTCTTCTCTTGTCTGTACCCATATCTCTCTTAATAGAAGAAATGGTCTTTTCTGAGTTGGTAACTGCCTGACGTTTTGCAGGTTCTCCTACCAGTCTCTCTCCCGTCTTGGTAAATGCTACCACTGACGGTGTTGTTCTCGCACCTTCTGTATTTGCAATAACGGTAGGTTTACCACCTTCCATAACAGCTACGCAGCTGTTTGTTGTTCCTAAGTCAATTCCTATAATTTTGCTCATAATTAAGCCCTCCTAAAATTAGATTATTTGCGGAGCATAGATGCGCCAATGATTGAATCATTACAGCAGTTTACTGCTGTGCATATATGCAGTGTAAATACTGTTCCATATCGGAGGAGCGCGATGCCCCTCAAACGAGAAACCTTTGGTTTTGAGTCTTCCCTATTGCACAACCCCAACCATACTATGCCTTACCACGGAGTCTCTGTACTTATAACCCTTTTGCAACTCCTGGGCTACAACTCCGCTTTCGAACTCATCACTTTCCACCTGCATCACTGCATTGTGGATATCCGGATTGAATTCCTCTCCGACTGCCTCAATCGGTGTGACACCGATCTGTTCAAGGCTCGTCATGAGCTGCTTATAAATCATCTGCATGCCTTCCGCGAAGGGTGTTCCCGCATCCTCTTCGGGCATCGACTGCAAACCGCGTTCAAAGTTATCCACTACGGGAAGTATCTTCTCAATCACGCTCTTTGCACCGACTTCATACATCGCTGATTTCTCTTTTTCGGATCTCTTGCGAAAATTATCGAATTCTGCCATCTGGCGTTTTACCTGATCCGTTAATTCCTCGATCCTTTCATCCTTTTTGTCCTTCTTATCTTTCTTCTTGAAGGACCTCTTTACCTTTTCTTCCGGCGCATCGGCTGTACACTCATCCGGCTGCTCTGTTTCGCTGTCTGCCGTCACTGCTTCGTCTGCGCCCTCTGCCGCTTCATTCGGTTCTTTATTGACTTCATCGGTGGAAGGTTCCTGACTGATATCTTCTACGATGTCATCCGTCATATCTTGATTCTTGTCTGACACTGCTATGTCTCCTTTCATTTAACCTCTTTCGTCATGTCTTCTTATATAATGTATCTAATTGATTCGTCAGTGACTTGAGCGTGGAGACTACCTTGTCGTAATCCATCCGCTTGGGTCCGATAATTCCTATCGTTCCCTGTACACCTTCCTCTAATTCATAGGTTGCCGTCACAACTGAGCAATCTTTCATATTCTGAATCGGTGTCTCACTTCCGATGTATACCTGTATTCCTTTCGTTCCTTCACCCTCCTGCTTCGCAAGAGTTTCATGCACCAGATCCGTAAGCTGTATCTTCTCTTCAAATGCCGATATGATCTCACTGGCTCTCTGGTTATCTGACAGTTCGGGATATTTGAAAATGTTATTGGTACCGCTCGTATAGATCTCCATGTCGCTGTCTGCCTTAATGGCATCTCCGACTGCATCTATGACACTTCCGACCAAATCACTGTGTATCCCTGCCTGTTCCTTAATCTTGGATATGATTCCGAGATTGATCTCATCTATTGTCAAACCATTCAAATGCGTATTCAGCAAAATATTGAGTTTCAGCAATGTCTCATCGTCTAAGGATTCCTCTGTCATGATCATTTCATTCTTGATGATATTGCCTTCGACTACGATTACTGCCAGAATTTGATTTTCACTGACTCTGGACAACTGTGTAAACTTCAGCTTGCTGTGATGATACTGCGGTGAGGAAATCATGGTTGCATAATTGGTATTGGTCGCCAACACCTTTGCTACCTGTTTCAGCAGACTTTCCATCTTGTCTGCCTTCTCAAGCAATACTTCCTTCATCTCATCTACTTCGCGTTCCTTATCCTCCATCATGGCATCTACATAAAAACGATAGCCCTTATCTGAAGGTATCCTGCCCGCCGACGTATGTGGCTGCACGATATATCCGAGTTCTTCGAGATCTGCCATCTCATTGCGGATGGTTGCTGAGCTTAAGTTCAGTCCCTCATACTTGGAAATTGTTCTGGATCCGACCGGTTCGCCGGTCTCCAAATAGTTTCGGATGATGGCAAACAATATATTTTTCTTTCTTTCATCTAATTTCATCTCGATCTCGATTGCCACTCCATCACATCCTTTTTTGAGCTTTGTTAGCACTCGCTTGAGAAGAGTGCTAACACTCTACAAATAAAATACCACTCGCCATTTTCTTTGTCAAGTGGTATTCCCAACAATTTCACTATTTCATATTTATTTTATTTTTTGTTTAGAATTGCAATTATTCTACACTCTTCAGGGATTCTATCATATCTATTTTGCGCAGCCGGAAGAACATAACGAAGTTCACGATTACAGAAAAAGCAAAAGTCAATAAGATGCTGTAGGCATAACTGATCGATTTGATATTGCGTCCGAACATCATCAGATCAATTTCGGCTGTGATAATTACGAAATGGTGCATCACCAGACCCAAAAAGATTCCTGCCACCGTCCCCAGTATGGTCAATATGACATTTTCCCTGTTCACATAGCTGCTGACCTCTCCGTCATAAAAGCCCAGCACCTTGAGCGTTGCAAGTTCCCGCTTTCTTTCATTGACATTGATACTGTTCAGATTATAGAGTACAACAAATGCGAGCAGCGCTGCGGAAACCACCAGCACCAAGATTACCGTGTCCATACTCTGCAGCATATTCCGAATGCGCTCTGCCATCCCACTGTAGAATGTGATGCCTGCAACGGAATTCATTGCCATATAGTCCGTCCCCATAGTGGTTTCAAATGCTTCGTCATTCTGCGTATTATTCAAAAAGATCTGACTATATTCAATCGATTGCCGGAACAATTCCTCATATAGTGTATGACTCATATAGACATAATGCATAAAGTAATTCTCGGTAATTGCCGAAATCGTTACCTGGATATCCGATGTATCATCTTCTTTGAGCGTGATTGTATCACCCACCTGCACATCCAGCAGCAACGCTAATTTCTCAGTAATGATAACTCCATCATCGTCCATGGTATATGGTTCATGTGTAATGCGGTCACGAAATGTAATATACTCTGTTATCTCATCCTTGTCTTCCGGTATGACGAGATACCCGCTCTTTGTTGTCTGACCTGATCTTATGTCAATAGCCATCTGCTTACCATACATCTGACTGTCCACTCTGTCATCTTCCAACAAGGTCTGATACAGTTCTTCCTTCTCGGTCTCTGTTGCATCTTCTTCTATTGTAATATCTGCATCATATGTGCGTATTACGCCAAACTGCAGTTCTCCTATCGCTGTAATGGAATCCTTCACTCCGAAGCCCACCAATAACAATGCCATGCAGCCTCCGATTCCAAAAACCGTCATAAAGAACCGCTTGCGATAGCGGATCAAATTACGAATCGTAGACTTCTGCGTAAAATTCAAATGCTTCCATACAACGGTAACACGTTCCAGCAATACACGCTTACCGGCCTTAGGTGCTGCAGGACGCATCAGTACCGCCGGTGTTGCAAGCAGTTCCTTATAGCATGCAAGCAATGTTGCCAACGTTGTACACAATACAGCAGCTGCCGTTGAAGTAATCGAATACTTCAAATTCAAAGGTGCAACAACCACCGGCAGATTATCATACATAATTGCATAAGCATTGATAATCGTTGGCGGCAAGACCTTCTGCCCAATAACCAACCCAAACACACTGCCCAATAAGCTTGCCAGCAAAGCATATATCAGATATTTGGCGGCAATGCTCAAATTGCTGTATCCAAGTGCTTTGAGTGTACCGATCTGGGTACGTTCTTCCTCAACCATTCGCGTCATCGTTGTCAAGGACACCAATGCTGCCACCAGAAAGAAAATCAACGGAAAAACTTCTCCAATGGCTCCGATTCGATCTGCATCCTGTCCATATTCCACATAGGTCTGCACATAACTGCGGTCAAGAACATACCACTCCGGCACTTCAAGATCCGCTACCTGCTCTTTGGCATCGGCAATATCCAATTTGGCTTCCGCAATGTCTGCCTTAGCTTCTGCAAGTTCCACATCTGCGTCTTCTTTGGCATCATTGTACTTTTTCTCACCATCTGCATATTCTATCTTGGCATCGGCAATTTTCTGTTCCGCTTCGGCAATATCCACCTTGGCATCGGCAATCTTTTTCTTGCCGTCTTCCAGCTCCTGCTTACCGTCTTCGTATTCCTTGAGACCATCCTCATATTCCTTGAGGCCGTCCTGCCATTCTATCTCCGCATCGGCAAGTTCCTGTTCTCCGTAGATGATATCATATTCTGCCTGATGGATCTGATCCCAGCCCGTTTTGATTTCTGCTTCCTTTTCTTTAATGGTCTGCTTTGCTTTCTCTATCTCCTGGTGCCCTGCCGCAATTTCAGGCTTTTTGGAAACGACTGTATTCAACGCTGATACAACCACTCCTGCATCCGTTTGGATCAAGCCGTTCGTAATGGCTTTATTATCCAGATCAGATTCCGTAAGCTTCTGTATTTCGACAGCATCAACCATAAGTGCTGCCAGTTGCTGACTCACTCCCTGTGCTTCAAGCTGCTCTTTTGTAATACCCGCCTGATTCAAATAAGAAGCAACACCTGCCGCTGCACCTCTTTTGATTGCCAGTCCCTGTGAATCATCGCCTTGCTGGCTCGCGTGGTCCACTGCTGTCTTTAAACTATTTAATGCACTCTCTTGTGACAACAGCTGCTGTTCGCCTGCATTCAGTTCTGCTTCCTTTTCTTCAAGAGTCTTCCTGCCTGATTCCAGTTCTGCCTCGCCATCCTTGAGTTTCTGCTTATTACGCATGACCTCTTCTCGTCCGTCAGCTGATTTCTTCCAGTTCTCGTCTAACTCAATCCTGCCGTCTTCCAGTTCCTTTTTTCCGTCAATCAGTTCCTGCTCTGCATCCTTCAGTTCCTGTTCACCGTCAATCACATCCTGCTCATGCTCAGCCAACTGCTGCTTGCCATCCTCTAGTTCTGCTTCTCCGTCTTCAATCTTTTTCTTGCCGTCATCCAATTCCTGCTTTGCATCCGCTAATTCCTGTTCCGCATCCTTGATCTTCTGTTCACCGTCCGCAATTTCCTGTTCGCCATCTGCGATTTTCTCATTTGCTTCCGTGACCACATCACGATATCGTATTTCACATCTTGCATCTGCAATCTCTTCTATCTGATCTACGACCTTCTCTGCCTTTTCATCATACTCATCTGTGTAACTTAAAAGAGCATCAGCGTCCTCGACCGATACATAGATTTCCGAATACACCTCCGATACGAAGTCCTCCGGCATAATAATAATGAAACTGTTCACATCTCCGCTGCCGATGGCAGAACTGCCACGATCAAAAGACAAATAATAAGAAGAACTTCCGACACCCACGATTGTATAGGTATCCTGATGCAGGATATCCTCCGTCGCATCCTCTGTACCTGATTTGACCGTTATGGAATCCCCTATTTTGCTGCCGGTTGTTTCAATGAATTCTTTATCCGCAAGGCATTCCCCTGTTTTTTCGGGAAGTCTTCCATCCGCTATGGTAATCAGATTGATCTTTTCGGGAACCGACATCATCTTCAACACGAGCTGTGACGACTCTGTATCACATAACATATCCTGCGAATGAGAAGCCACGACACTCTCTACACCCGCAATGGATGCGATTGCATCCGCATCATCTTCCGTCACACCAAGTTCGCTCAGCACACGGATATCCATCAATTTACTTGCATCATAAAAGGCATCTGCCGACATCTGCATATCCGGTTCTGTCGCACGGATACCCGAAAAAAAAGCCACACCAAGCGCAACGATTAAAAAAATAGAAAAAAATCGATTCAGGCTTTTCTTGATTTCCATATAAAAATCTTTTCTTAAGGCTTTCTTTTTCATAACATGTTTACCATTCAATCGTATCTATAGATACCGGATGATCATTTTGTGTCATGGAACTCACTTTGCCGTTCTTGACCTTGATCATACGATCTGCAATCGGAGCGATTGCAGAATTATGTGTAATGACTATGACTGTCATTCCTTTATCCCTGCAGGTATCCTGCAATAATTTCAAAATGGACTTTCCGGTATTATAATCAAGCGCACCTGTCGGTTCATCACACAACAGCAGTTTAGGGTTCTTGGCAAGTGCACGTGCAATTGCCACTCTCTGCTGCTCTCCGCCTGACAGCTGGGCAGGGAAATTACCCATCCGCTCCTCTAAGCCGACATCTTTCAATACTTCCTCGGCATCAAGGGGATTTTTGCTGATCTGCAATGCCAATTCGACATTTTCCAGTGCTGTCAGATTCTGCACCAGATTATAAAACTGAAATACAAATCCGACATCATCCCTACGATAGGTCGTCAACTGTTTTCCGGTGTATTGACTGATGTCTGTTCCGTCCACAACAATCGAACCGCTCGTGCAGGTATCCATACCGCCAAGCATATTTAAAACCGTGGTCTTCCCAGCTCCCGAAGGTCCGACAATAACCACGAATTCACCTTGATTGATCTGAAACTCAATTCCGTCAACGGCATGAATTTCAACCTCACCCATCCGATAGGTTTTTCTGACATCTTTTAGTTCAACAAATACACCCATATGATTCTCCCAATATTTTCCTTGTAATCAAAAAGTAGGAGCACTATAATCAATGCCCCCACTTCCTTTTTAATATGTACTAAATCTCAAATCTTCCGCTAATGTCACCGTTTACAACATAATAAACAGCACTTTCCTCAAACTTCACATATACATCGATGCTTTTGATTGCTGCCTTGTTGCCAGCCTCTTTGTATGCTGCCTTTGCACGTGCAATGACCTCTTCCTTCTCTAAGTCCTTGCCTAAAAACTGAATATAAAAGTTTTCTTTCACAACCGTCTTAGCTGCCGCTGCTTTCTTAACAGGTGCCTTCTTAGCCGGTGCTTTCTTTGCTGGCGCTGCCTTAGCTGTTGTCTTAGCCGGTGCCTTCTTAGCTGCCGTTGTCTTAGCCGGTGCTGCCTTTACTTCTGTCTTAACCTCTGCTGCCACAGTTGCTGTCTTTGTTTCTGCTGCCTTTACTGCAACAGGTTTCTTTACTTCTTTCATAATATTCTCCTTCCTCCTACTACTGCTACCAAACCTATGTGATGACTCGCAAAATGAATGCTTTGCATTTTATTCCATAACTATATCTCACATCTATAAAAATGTCAAATTCTTGTATTTCACCGACATATGGCCTTATGACAGTATTGAGAATCCCAAGCTCTTGCCGTCATTGACGAACATCTGCACTGTTTCCAAGGACAATTCATCCAGATTTTTGCCCAGCATGGGGAGCTTTGACAAGATTGCATTGGTCACGGTAATGATATCCACTCCGCATTGATCCGCCTGGATAATATTATAAACCTCACGACAGCTTGCCCATAACGATTCTGTTCCCTGCTTAGACTTACAGATTGCTGCCGTTTCCTTCATCAGAGGCATTGCATCCACACCTGTATCCATAACTCTTCCCGCAAATACAGAAACCACATTTCTGGTTCCGTCTGCAAATGCATCCACCGTCGCGCGTACTTGATCAATTGTCATAATGGCGGTTACATTTAACTGATAACCCTTTGCCGATAACTTCTTAATTAAGGGAATGCTGGACTCTCCCTTTGCATTCGTAATCGGAATCTTGATATAAACATTCTCTCCAAGTGCCGCGATAACCTCTGCTTCCTTTTCCATCGTATCAAAATCATCTGCAAATACCTCAAGTGAAATCGGCAGATTCGGAATCTCCGTTACGACTTCCTTTGCAAAAGTTACATAGTCCTTGACTCCTGCCTTCTTCATCAGAGTCGGATTCGTTGTAAAGCCTGTTACAAATCCCTTTTTATACTCTTCTTTCATTCCTTCTATATCTGCGCCATCCGCAAAAACTTTGATTTTTAAGTCTTCAAATTTCATATTCATCGTCTCCTCTACGTTTATCTGATTGCATTTACCATCAAGTGCCATACAACGCCCTGCCAGCCCTCTGCATGCGGTGTGATTCTCTCTTCCGCTACAACCGGGATCAATACGCAGGAATCCGATACCTGTTTTGCATAGCCGCCGGTGCGTGATACGATGGAAATGACCTTGGCGCCCTTTTCCTTGCCAAGCTTTAACGCATTGACGATATTCAGAGACGTGGTCTCGCTGCCGCCTCCTACCGAGAACACCATGATGGTATCTCTGTCAGAAATCTTCGAAACCTTGAGCCACTCCGTAAAAGTCGTCTCCCAGCCTTCATCATTTGTTCTGGCTGTCAATTCCGATACATTGTCTGTCGGTGCATAAGTTTCAATGCCTCCCAGTTTGCGAAAATCATTAACCGCATGTGATGCATTTGCCGCACTTCCACCGACACCAAGGATAAACAGACGCCCACCCTTGTCCTTTGTTGCCTTCAGGATCTCGATACCTTTCTCGATTTCCTCTCTGGAAACCGTCTCTACGATCTCCTGTGTTTCCTTCAGATACTGCTCGATATAACCCTTTGTGTCCATATTTGCTTCCTCCTTTTCTCTTCGCACAAATATGCATAACCTTGAACCAAGTACAAATCATAACATACACTCCGTGAAAGCTTGCTTTCTAAGGAGCGTATGTTATGTTTTGTGTTTGGCAAACGCCAAACAGTGAGGAAATCCCCGATTTTCGAACTTGGTTCATCACTTCCCGGATGCTAAAATTTCATCCGGTTCTATTTAAGCCCGCGGCAAAAACTCCGCAAAAGCATAAATATCTTTCTTAATCTCATCCGGCTGCTTTCCGTCAAGCCGTTTGCAGGTATCGCACTTGAATCCACCAATAAACACCGTCTTCACACCTGCCGCCTGTCCTGCTGCCACATCCGTATAAGAATCTCCTACCATATAGGATTGCTCCCAATCCAGATGATACTTCCTCTTCGCCTTATATAATAACCCCGGTTTCGGTTTTCTGCAATCACATTCCTGAATCAGAAACCCCTCCTTGGTCATCGGTAATTTCTTAGTGAAATGCGGACACATAAAAATATCATCCACTTCAGTTCCGTGCTCCTTCAACAGATTCACAAAATGCGTATTGATATCATACAGCCCTGTCAAGGATACCTTTCCCTTTGCCGCCGCCGGCTGGTTGGTCACAACAAATACATAATAACCCTTTTCCCGAATCAGACGAATCGCTTCCACTGCACCGGGAAGCAGCTGAAACTCTGCTATTTTAAGCGGAGAATCCATCTGTTCCGCATCCTCATTGAATACAATCTCGTTGATGACACCGTCACGATCCAAAAACACTGCCGGATGCTCTTCCAAAAGACGTCTTCGGACATACCCCTTGAATTCCGCAAGTGATGCCGGGCTCCCGATTTCGTAAAAACGCTTCGTCACTACATGTGCCACCATCTTACCGGATATGGACAATTGATGCTGTACCTCTGCTACATCAAACTTTGTTCCCGCCTCATAAGAAGCAAACAGTCGCTTCTCATACATACAGATTCCATAATCGATATAATCCATCTCAGGTGTCGGATGATGCTTGTCATAAAGAACAAGTTGTCCCTCTCTGACTACTGCATTGCTCTTGTCGAACTGGTTGTTGTTCTTCAGAACCGTCATCAGTCCCTGCATACCGTTTTGTTTACCCCTGTCATATCGGTACAGCGTTTCCTCAAAATCAATGTCCATGAAAGAGTCTCCATACATCAGTATAAAGTCATCCTCCAACAAGTCGTAGGCACGCCGCACGGCACCGCCTGTACCCAGCAGTTCTTCTCCATCATAACAATATTGTATGGAGATATCTCTGTCAGAGCCATCTCCATAATACTCTTCTATCATATTTGCACGATAGCCGATTAAGAACACAAACTTTCGAAAGCCCCACATCTGCATCAGATCTAACTGATAATCAAAAAACGGCTTTCCTTCCACCTCCACAAGAGACTTCGGAGTGTCTTGTGTGAATTCCTTCAATCGGGTTCCAAGGCCTCCCATAAGAACCACTACCTGCATATCTTCAGGTCTTATCATAGAATCTTAGATCCTTCCTTCTCAAATCTGAATCTGACCTCTGTCATTCCTGTCCGGCTCATAGCCTTACGCAACTTGATCTTATCATTTGCATAGAACATCAGGAAGCCACCGCCGCCGGCACCGATCATCTTGCCACCGAGAGCACCGTTCTGCATTGCAAGATCATACCACTCATCAATCTGCGGATTGCTCATGCCGCCGGAACGCTTCTTCTTATATTCCCAATGCACATTCATAATGTCCGCAAAAGTATCTAGATCTCCTGCTTCAAATGCCTTCTTGCTCTGATAGCCCAGATCCTTTACAAAATCCAGGTTCTTAATCATATCTGCGTCCATTTCCTTACTCTTCTTATCCTGCTCGGCAAGAATGCTTCCTGCTGAACGTGAAAAGCCGGTAAAATACAGACACAAGTTATCCTCCAGGTTATACAATGTCTCATTGGAAATATTGAGCGGATCCACCCATACGTAACCATCTTTATGAAAGTTCATACACGTGATACCGCCATAAGCCGCAATATACTGATCCTGTTTTCCGATCGGCTCATGCAGACGATTCATCTCAATCTCACAAGCTTCCTCTGCAAGCGTACGCGTACTGACGATATTTCCCTTCATCGCATGCAGCGCACGCAACAATGCTGTCGTAAAGGAACTGGACGAGCCAAGGCCTGTGCCTGCCGGAATATCTGCCATGGAGCATATCTCCAGATTCGGAGAAGTAATCTCCAGCATCTTCAATGCTTCCCTGATAATCGGATGTTGTATCTCATCCACTGATGTGACCTTCTCAAACTTTGAATATTTCAGCAAAATCTCCTGATCAAAGGTCTGATGCAAGGTAATATAAACGTATTTATCAATTGCCGCCGATATCAAAAAACCTTCATGGCTCTCATAATAAGACGGCAGATCCGTACCGCCGCCTCCAAGTGAAATCCTAAGCGGACTGCGTGCTATAATCATAGTATAAATCTCCTTCTGTTAAAAGCATCTCATTGCTTCGCAACGAGAACTCTCCCACTGTCAAGGGTATCTCACTTCGTGAGAACTCTCCCACCGTCAAGGGTATCTCACTTCG
>CAZWXS010000038.1:0-1987 GCA_964638005.1 uncultured Lachnospiraceae bacterium | reverse complement strand
TCAAGGGTATCTCACTTCGTGAGAACTCTCCCACCGTCAAGGGTATCTCACTTCGTGAGAACTCTCCCTTGACTGGATTAATCAACTCTATCAAATACCCATGGGTTTGCCTGTAGGTATTCTACTGTCTTGACAACTCCCTCAGAAATACTGTACTTTGGCTTCCAGCCAAGTGAACGAACCTTTTTGGTATCCAGATAGATGAAAGGATTGTCTCCGATCCAGCCACGTTCTCCGCCTTCATATTCGAGTTCCGGTGTCACACCCAGCTTGCCTGTAATCCAGCCGATGGAATCATTGACTTCACAATATTCATCTGTACCGAGATTATAGATGTTGACCTTTTCATTTGTATTTCTGACAACCGTCAGTATTGCTTCCATACAGTCCTTAACATACAGGTAGGACTTTCTTTGCTTTCCGTTTCCGAGAACATGCAACTTTGTCGGGTCTGCATTTAACTTTTTAATGAAATCATATACATGTCCGTGTGTATAACGCTCTCCCAAAATAGATACAAATCTAAAAATATATGCCTGAAAATCAAATCCTTCCGCATATGCTGCGATCAGACCCTCACATGCAAGTTTGGATGCACCATAGAGAGAGGTCTGAATCGGAAACGGAGCATCTTCCGGAGTCGGAATCACTTCAGCTTCTCCATATACCGAACCCGTAGAGGAAAATCCAATCCTCTTGATTCCATTTGCACGCATTGCCTCAAGTACATTATAAGTTGCAATCGTATTCTGCTCCAGATCTTTGCGCGGATGCTCACAACCCATACGTACATCTGCATTTGCCGCAAAGTGGAATACAAATTCACAGCCCTGCATTGCCTTTGTCATGGCATCCAAATCCTGTGTGTCTCCCTCAATCAATGTAAATCGGTCATTCTTCATGGCATCTTCCAGAAACTCTCTTCTGCCTGTTACCAGATTGTCATAGACCACTACTTCATTTTCAGGTTCAGATAACAGCCTGTCCGCCATGTTGGAACCGATGAATCCGGCACCGCCGGTAATAAAATATCTCATTTTGATTTCTCCTTTTTCCCATCATTCTTATCAAACTCATCAATGATATATCTCTGTCTTCCTTTTACATCATCGTAAATTCTTGTTACATATTCTCCGAGAAGACCGGATACGAAAATCTGTAAGCCTCCGATCAGCCACACGGCTGCACTCGTTCCGGAGACAATCGTCTTCTTTTTCTCTGAAAATGCCTTTTGAAAAGCATAAATAACCGAAAGCAAAGCTCCGATCCCTGTCACAAATGCGCCAAGGAAGGTCACATATTCCAGCGGTTTTGAGGAAAAGCAAAAGATTCCATGGAATCCCATGCGAAACTCTCCCCACAGCCTATTATATTTACTCGTATCTGCTTCACGTGCTTCTCTATGATATCTGACCGCCGCCTGCTTGAAGCCGACATAAGAAACCATACCGCGGAAGAACATATTGGTTTCCGGCATCTTGCGAATCTCCTCAATGACTCTGCGGTTGATCAGACGGAAGTCCGCCGTATCAACAGGAATCTCAACAGATGAAAGGAAATTGATGACGCGGTATGCCGTCAGATCAATAAACTTGCGAATCTTTGTCTCTCCCTGACGATCTATACGCTGCGCATAAACAACATCATAGCCTTCCTTCCACTTCTCTACAAGTTCCGGAATAACTTCCGGCGGATCCTGCAGATCAACATCAATAACCACGCATATATCTCCTGTGCAATTTAGTACACCTGCCATCGTTGCCGCCGCCTGACGAAATCTGCGACTCATCGTAATCAACTGGATATGCGGATTGCGCTCCATATTTTCTTTGATAACATCATATGTCCGATCCTTGCTTGGATCCAGACTAAAGATGATCTCATAATCGCACCCCAGATCTTCCATGACCTTTTCCGTGCGGTCAAGAAACGGTTTGATTCCGTTTTCTTCATTGTATACCGGCACAACGACCGACATCTTGTAGTT
>CAZWXS010000037.1:0-22924 GCA_964638005.1 uncultured Lachnospiraceae bacterium | reverse complement strand
AATTTATGGCTACTAAATATCATCAGATTTCTTTAAAAGAATCTTTTTCAGACTGGATTCATACCTGGAAACTGCAAATGAGAGCCATCATATTCACGAAGTCTGCTGTTATTAAAGGTTTCATTATAATATTCCACATATTTCGCTCGACGCTCTGGATCCTTAAAAATCCAATCCTTAAAAGCTTCTTTGATCTGATTTTGTTTCTCCCTTGCAAGCATTGTCTCATTCTTATTCACAACATAATGATATTTTCCATCCCCATCCTCTACACGATCCTTAACTGTTACCGTCTTAAGATTCAAGGTCTGTTCAAAAATAGAATAAGCATCCATGCGGCCAGTACCATAAGTCTTCGCCAAGATACTCTTTTGCAATCTTGCCTATGATTTCAAATGCGGTATCAGCATCCACTTCTCCTTCCTCAAAGGAAATAATCAAATGATATCCTTGTCTCTTATCAGTTTTGCCAAATTTTATTTTCGTCTGCTTCATCTGTTCATAAGCAGCATCTGGCTGACAGTTAAGTCCTGCAACAAACTTTCCATTCTGCGTTTTGTCGGGCACTGAAATATATTCAATTGCTACCTTCAAATGCTTTCCTGGAAAGTTTCTGCCACAGTCCTTCATATAAAGGATTTTACTAATAGCCAATCTGTACCACCGCCTCTTTGACAGTTATATCCATTCCTGCAAATACCCGTAGAAAGTCTATCTGTGAACCACCATTCTCGCCTTTCTCATACTGCCTACTCCAACGAAACCAATGACTTTTATTATAGATTCGAATGGAATCCATTTCTTTCAAAGTGTAATAATTTCCAATACGCTTGACTGTATATCTAAGCTTTGTTGCAACTGCGGTTAAGTCAATGCTCTTTGCAACTGCAAGTTCTGCTTCTGTAAATCTTTCCATTTTATCACCTACCCTTTCCCTTCTCCGCTACCATTGAAGTAGGCGGAAAATTCAGTGTTTCATAATTCGTATTTAAAACAATAGAAGGATTTTTCATTAATCCCTTAGCCTTAAAACTGAAATATTCACGGTTATCTCCACCCACAATAATATGGTCAAGAAGGGGAATACCAATTAGTTCTGATAACTTGAGCATACGATCTGTTAGCATCGTATCCTCTTTGGATGGATGTAAATTTCCAGATGGATGGCAATGAAGAAGAATCATATTAGCAGCATTTGAAAGAATGCTTGATTTAAACAATTCTCTTGGATGTGCCATAGCCTGATTCACTGCTCCCATACTTACCTTCATATTCCAAGACATTATCATATAATGCCGGCTCTGTTGAAATCTCTTTCACGCCCGAAATAAAGACACTTCCAATAGTTTTGCAATTGGCCCAACCATGATCTACTCCTATTACTTCAATATGATTATCTTCCATATTACGCTTCCTCCTTCTAAATATCATTGAACTACCTCTTCTGTATCCGTTGGTCATGCCAACTCTTCACTAGTTTTTCGATTAATTCTACCTTTTGCCTATCTGTATAATTACTTGGGAAATATTGATCCAAACGCTCAGCTTGTATCTTAATCTGTACCTTCTGGTTTGGTTTTTCCTCTCCTAGAACATCATACATAGCCTCCATATCTAAATTGCCTGACTGGCTCATTCGCTTTAACCGATTTGCCTGTGATAAGGATGGCGTGCATTGTTCTAAATCTATAACTGCGTAAAGTTCGTATTGTTCTTCCTCTTTAAGATAAGAAAGTTCTACAGCAATAGTAAATGCTATTTTTCCTTCATCTACCATATCAAGAATTTTAGGGATTAGATTAGTCAGTCGAATATAACGAGCTATCTGATTTCTACTTTCACCAACTTGCTTTGCTAAAAGATCATCCGTTCTTATATTTGCTTTCTTATCATCATCTACCTGACTATTGATATTCCATTTTCCCTCATCATCATATGAAGTTTCCAATTTATTTACCTCTACCGTGGGATTCTCTAACTTTGTCCCAACTTGGGACGAAGTTAAATCCGTCCTCTGCCCCTGCCTTTTCATCGCCTCTAATCTCATCTTATAGGCATACGCTTTCTCACTTGGTTTGATATTCTCTCTTTGAAGATTGCTATCAATCATTGCAATAACTGCCTGCTCATCATCAAAATTACGAATAACAACAGGTACATCTGTTATACCAGCCCACTCACATGCTGCCTTTCTTCTATGCCCAGCTACAATTTCATAACCTTCTCCATCAGGATTCGGTCTTGCCAGCAACGGAACTAATACTCCTTCGTTCTCAATGCTCTGCATCAGTTCAAACAATTCCGTATTTAGCTCCACTTTAAAAGGATGATTTATGAAATCTTTCAGCTGCTTTAACGGTATTACGGCTATTTTCTCATGTTTATTATCCTTATCACTCTCTATTCCCTGGTCTCCTTGCCAATTGGAACACATTGAATTTTTTTCTCCCACTTAAGTCACCACCTCTCCCAATTACTAAATTTCAGTTTCTTTTGTTTCCAAACAAAAAGAGACCACTCATTCTCAAAAGCTTGAAAATAAGCGGTCTCTTCGACATTTTAATATTTAATTGAATGATAAAAATAACAACGTTTAGTCCAAATTATGAACTGTAGATTTATGTGTTCCCCAACACCATGTCCAGAACCACCGACACGTTCACACCATCAGAAATTGCTTTTTTCTTCTCTTTTCGGTCTCCTTGAGAAAACATGAAATGTCTCTCAAAGTGCCTAAAATCAAGGATTTTTACGTATCTTTCCGATGTAGTGCAACTATTGTCTCAACATGCACTGTATTCCCAAATTGATCATATGCCTGTGCCCTGCGTAATTCATACCCACCTTCACAGAGTATCTTCAGATCTCGTGCAAGTGTTGCAGAGTCGCAGCTGACATAGACAATTCGATCAGGCTGCATTTTGAGCATTGTATTCAGGCACACTTCATCACAGCCTTTGCGTGGGGGATCAACAACGATCACATCGCATGTTGCCTTTCTGCTGTTCTTTTGTTCTTCTTCATAAAATGCCGGCAGAACTTCTTCTGCTTTTCCCACATAGAATTCTGCATTGGAAATATTGTTGATCTTGGCATTATTCTTAGCATCTTCAATTGCTTGTGGAATGATTTCCACTCCATATACTTGCTTTGCCTGCTTGGCAAGGAAGAGTGAAATTGTTCCGATGCCGCAGTAGAGATCCCATACTGTTTCCTGACCGGTTAAGCCTGCATACTCAAGGGCTTTACTATATAACTTCTCCGTCTGAATCGGATTGACCTGAAAGAAAGACTGCGGAGAGATCTGAAATGCGACATCCTTGATATAATCTGTAATATAAGATTGTCCCCAGAGCACCTTTGTTTCTTTCCCCAGGATTACGTTCGTATTTTCTCGATTGTAATTTACCGACACACTTGTCATTTTCCAAGCCGTCTGCTGAACTGTCTCTACACACTTCTGCTGTAATTCACTCTGCACGGAATCTTGATCTGCACCTCTACAATCATCATCCGTGACCGCTCTCAACCGTTCTGTCAGCCGCCCGCTCTCCGGCAGTTCATGTCCATTGATAACAACACAGACCATCACTTCTCCGGTTTTGAATCCTTCCCGAATCAACACATGTCTCACAAGACCTTTCCCTGTCGTTTCATCATAAGGCGACACATGACATTCCTGCATATAAGCAAGAACTGCCTCCAGTATGTCTTGATTGATCCGAACTCCAAGCATACAGTCCGTATTGGCAATGATATTGTGTGTCCTTCCGGCATAGAATCCTGTAATCAGCTTTCCATCCTTATCACATCCAACGGGAAACTGTGCCTTGTTCCGATAACGGAATCCGGAAAACCGTTCACCGCTGCTGCCGGATATCGAAATCCGATCTTCTCCCTGCATTCCCACAATCGGTTCCATCACTTCATCCAGCAATGCAGGTTCAACCTTTCCAATGCGCATCAGATGATTGCGGACTTTATTTTCCTTATATCTCAGCTGTGCTTCATAAGACATCGCCTGGATCTGGCAGCCGCCGCATTGTCTGTGATATGGGCATATCGGCTCTACACGATCCCGAGACGGCACAACAATCTTCTCAAGACGTGCAAACGCATAATTTTTCTTAGGCTTCACAATCTTTGCTTTCACAACATCGCCCATCAGCGCATCCTTGACAAACAACGTATAGCCCTCTACTTTGCCGATGCCTTCTCCGTCTGCACCCATATCTTCTATTTTGACTGTCAATATCTGATTCTTTTCGTAACCCACGCCTTCATTTCCTCACTCATATATTTCTGTTTCCATCCGATGCCCTTTACATAAACGAGCACCATCCTATCCATCCTATTTTTTTACAAAACGCCCTTCGTATCACCTACAAAGAGCGTCTTCCATTTCAGTTTTCTTCTATCTTATTCCTTTGTTGTCTTTCTGACATTCGACTCCAGCAATCGATTATACCCCAGCCAACCTGTTTCCTGAGATGCTGCAAAGAGCTCTGTCATCGTCTCCATCTTGGCATCCGTATTGTCTGCAAAATTCAATGCCACAGCCTCTACCAACGCCGGTTTCTTAGGAGAACCGTACTCATATTCCCCATGATGCGCCAGAATACAATGCTTTAACTCACCAAGCAATGCCTTTGGAAAGCCCGGAATCTCTTTTGCTTTTTCAGAAACCATTTCGCTTCCCATAACGATATGTCCCAATAGCTGACCGTCATCCGTATAATCATTTTCCGGAAAAAGCGATAGTTCCTTCGTCTTGCCGATGTCGTGAAAAAGTGCCGCCGTAATCAGCAAATCATGATTCAATACCGGATATGCCTTGGTATAATACTCACATAACTTCGTAACGCTCAGCGTATGTTCTAACAGTCCTCCGACAAATCCATGATGTACAGCCTTTGCTGCGGAACTCTTCTTAAAGGCTTCCGCAAATTTCTGATCCTCCGCAAAAAATGCCTGTGCAATCTTTTTCAGATATACATTGGACATTCCGTCTATGAATTGAAGAACCTCTGCATACATCTCGTCTATGTTCTTGGAACTGACCGGCAGATAATCTGCAGGATCATATTCACCTTCTCTGCAGCATCTGACACGCTTCACACTGACCTGCAGCGCTCCCTGAAAACTGCTCACATCACCGAATATCTCCACATAATCCAATGTATCAAAATCCTCAATGCCTGCAGAATTCGGCTCCCATATCTTAGCGTCGATCGTCCCTGTCTTGTCCTGTAAAATTACATTTTCATATGGTTTTCCGTTCTTTGTGACTGCCGACTGCTTATGCTTGCACAGATAGATGTCGGATACTCTGTCGCCTTCCTTAAATACCTCAATATATTTCATGTGATCTCTCTTTCCTGATTCTTACTTGATTCTTTTCTATTTCTGATTTCCTGCCTAATGCTTATAATATATTATTCCAACGTACCAAGCATGATATCATAAGATAAGTCAATATAACCGTCTTTCCCGAGTCTCTTGACTGTGACTACGGTCAAGTCCCCCGGCTGGCTCTTCAGCATGGTTGCCTTATAATCTGCAAAGGATGTAATATCCGTCGTTCCGATCTTGATGATGACATCACCGTTCTGTATTCCCTCCTGCATCGCCGGAGAGTCAACGATAACCTCTGTCACATAGGCCCCCATAGGAACACCCAGATCCATATGAGCAGATTCCGTCACGTCAGTTCCCTTAATTCCAAGGTAAGCGATATCTTGTCCGTTCGATAGCTTCTCTATCGTGGAAATCACTTCCGATATGCCATATGCCTTGATCAGATTGGTATTATCCGCTCCCAATGGTTCCTGACAGATGATTCCCATCACCTTGCCGTCCAGGTTGATCAGCACACCGTTTCCTGTCTTGCTTCCATATATATCTGTCGTGATCAGCTGCATGCTGGTATCAATCAGATTCACCGTATACGTATTTGATGTCACAGATCCCATCGCTACTGAGTCTACATAGCCCAGCGGATTGCCGATTGCAATCACGGGAGAACCAATAATGGAACTTGATTTTGTATTTCCGAATTTGACAGGGGCGATGATCTCCTTTGTCTGCTCCTCTATCGCCTCAAGCTCAACCGCAACAATTGCAAGTCCTGTATTTTGGTCATACTTTTTTATCGTACCGGTAGCCACTGTTGCATCACAGAATTCTACCTGTATCGTCTCTGCCTGCTCGATCACACTCTTGTTGGCGAGGATCAGCAGTTCCTTTCCGTTGTCCGCAAGGATCATTCCCGATGTCTGATTCTGATTCTCATATGCATTCATGAACCAGTCCACATCCGGTGACAATCCCGTGACCGTAACAATCGATCTGCCTGCCTCCGTTGCAACGCCGTATAGCTTCTCTGAAAGCAGTTTATAATCTTCGATTTCTAATTCGACCTTTTCAACCTTTTCAACAATCTGTGTTACGACCTGCTCCGGCTTTTCTTCTTCCTGTACGATTTCCTCAACCGTTGCTTCCGGAATCTCGGCAGACGGCTCCTCTTCCTGCGGAAACTCTACCTTTTGTGTCTCCTCAGGATAAAGCAGGATGTTGAGGTGTGGCTGTACAATGAGAAATGTAACGCCCGCGATCAATCCGAAAAGCACAGCCAGAAACATCGTAAATAATATCTTTCCCAGTATTCGCTTCTTGCTGATCGGTTTTTCCTTAATGGTCTCTGTAATGAATTCAAAGTTCCCATCCTTAGGCATGTCCTCATTTACCACAGACTCGTCATTTACCACTGTATCTTCGACATCTCTGTTATCTTGTTCATCCATAAGTTTCTCCTTCTCCAAGTAGCTATGGCAACAATCTTTACTCATTATACTAAACAAACGTGCATTTTACAATACAATTTGCCCTTTTGAAGACGTGCAACCGTTGCGTAATGGCGCAAACTCTGATAAACTGTAAATTGCACTTTGGATATCATATATTGTAATCAAACTATAAGGAATCATCATGAATCAAAAAGTATTAAAAACATTAGAATTTCATAAAATATTGGAACTGCTGGCTTCACATGCAGGCTCAGAAGGCGGCAGAAAAGCCTGCCTTGCATTGCTTCCCTCCTGCGATCAACAGGAAATTGAGTATCTGCAACAGCAGACCGGTGACGCCCTGACAAGGTTATTCAGAAACGAAGCGGTATCCTTTTCGGGAATCAAGGATGTCACACCTTCCGTAAAGAGACTGGACATGGGCAGCACTCTGTCCATTGAGGAACTGCTCGGCATTGCAGATCTGCTTGAGGCAACACGCCGTATCAAGGCATATGCGGCAAAGGAAAATGATAACATTCCCGATGATTCACTGACCGAATCCTTTGACTGCCTAATGCCGCTGACACCTGTCTTAACAGAAATACGCCGCTGCATTCTCTCTGAGGATGAAATCAGCGACGATGCCAGTTCAACATTAAAACAGATACGCCGCAATATGCGGGTTACAAATGATAAGATCCACTCACAGCTGTCGCAGATGGTCAGTTCCTCCTATAAATCTTATCTGCAGGATGCGGTCATCACCATGCGCAATGACCGGTATTGTCTTCCTATCAAGGCAGAATACAAGGCCAATGTACAAGGTATGATACATGACCAGTCTGCAAGCGGTTCTACACTTTTTATCGAACCTGCTGCCATTGTCAAGCTGAACAACGACCTCAAGGAACTGCATCTGCAGGAAGAAAAAGAAATAGAGATCATTTTGGCAAGCTTAAGCGCAAAATGTGGTGAGGTCACGGAACAGATTACCCTGAATTACCAGACCCTGACCACGCTTGACTTTATCTTTGCAAAAGCTGCTCTGGCCATGGAACAAAATGCCACTGCTCCGACACTCAACACAGAGGGACGCATCGTCATTCGTCAGGGACGACATCCGCTTTTGGACAAAAAGACCGTGGTGCCGACTGACATGCATCTGGGACGTGAATTCGACCTGTTGGTCATTACCGGACCCAATACCGGCGGCAAGACCGTTGCTCTCAAAACCGTTGGTCTGCTTTCCCTCATGGGACAGTCCGGACTTCATATCCCGGCATTGGATCGTTCGGAGATTGCTGTCTTTACGGAAATCTTTGCAGATATCGGAGATGAACAGAGCATTGAACAGAGCCTGAGTACTTTTTCTTCGCATATGACCAATACCGTTTCCATTTTGGAACAGGCAGACGAACATGCCCTGTGTCTGTTCGATGAACTGGGTGCAGGCACAGATCCTACAGAAGGCGCCGCCCTTGCAATTGCGATTCTGACCAATCTGCACGATAGAAACATCCGCACCATGGCCACTACGCATTACAGTGAACTGAAGCTGTTTGCCTTATCCACTATGGGTGTAGAAAATGCTTCCTGTGAATTCAATGTTGAAACGCTCCGGCCGACCTACAAGCTTCTGATCGGTGTTCCCGGCAAAAGCAATGCATTTGCCATCTCAAGCAAGCTCGGACTTCCGGATCATATCATTGCTGATGCAAAGACGCATCTGGACGAGCAGGACGAAAGTTTTGAAGATGTTCTCACCAAATTAGAGGCAAATCGTGTTACAATTGAAAAAGAAAAAGTAGAAATCGAACACTATAAACAAGAGATAGAAACTCTGAAAGATGAACTGAAGCGGAAACAGGAAAAACTGGATGCATCCCGTGACAAGATCATTGCCGCCGCAAACGAAGAAGCGCGAGATATCCTGCAGGATGCCAAGGATCTGGCTGATGAAACCATTAAGAATTTTCAGAAGTACGGAAACGGAAAAGGTTCTATTCAGGATATGGAACGCGCCAGACAAAAGGTACGAACAAAGATATCAAATACCGGAAATGCTCTGGCCACTAAAGGAATGGCAGGGGAAGGACAACGCAAACAATATAAAGCCTCTGATTTCAAACTTGGAGAATCTGTAAAAGTTCTCTCAATGGGCGGACTCGCCGGTACCGTCAGCTCTCTCCCCGATGCCAAAGGAAATGTGTTCGTACAATGCGGTATTCTGCGATCTTCGATCAACATCAAGGATTTGGAAATCGTTGACACACCTGACATTACCGGTCCCGGCATCAAGAGCTTCGGACATGGCAGCAAAGGAAAGATGGATCTCTCCAAGAGTTCTGCCATTTCCACCGAAATCAATCTGCTGGGATTGACTGTCGATGAAGCCATTGCAAAACTGGATAAGTATCTGGACGATGCCTACCTGTCACATCTGCCGAACGTCAGGATCGTACACGGCAAGGGAACCGGCGCCTTGAGAACGGGAATTCATACTTATCTGAAACGTGTTCAATATATCAAGGAATTCCACCTGGGTGCTTTTGGGGAAGGTGACGCAGGTGTCACAATTGTAACTTTTAAATAGGACAGACATGAAAGGAAAACGCAATTATGGCAAGTAAACAGAAAATACTGATCGTAGACGACGACACCAATATCGCAGAACTGATTTCTCTGTATCTGACAAAAGAATGCTTCGATACACACATGGTACACGATGGCGAACAGGCTCTGACTGCATTTGATACCTTTGAACCGAATTTGATCCTGTTAGACCTGATGCTTCCGGGCATCGACGGTTATCAGGTATGCCGTGAGATACGTGCCAAATCCAATACTCCGATCATCATGCTCTCCGCAAAGGGAGAGATTTTCGACAAGGTGCTGGGACTTGAACTCGGTGCCGATGACTATATGGAGAAACCGTTTGACGCCAAGGAACTGGTAGCACGCGTCAAGGCAGTTCTGCGCCGTACCTCCAATACAAAGACGACTGCAACGGTATCGGATGCAAAATGCGTGGAATATCCGGACTTGATCATCAACCAGACCAACTACTCCGTTCTCTACTATGGACAGTCCGTAGATATGCCTCCCAAAGAATTAGAACTTCTCTATTTTCTGGCTTCCTCACCGAACCAGGTCTTTACCAGGGAACAGCTGCTCGATCATATATGGGGCTACGAATATATCGGTGATACAAGAACCGTTGATGTACATATCAAGCGTCTTCGCGAAAAGATCAAGGATCACACTGCATGGAGATTATCCACCGTATGGGGAATCGGATACAAATTCGAGGTGAAGTAACTTGCACATGAAGCAAACGCTTTATTTGAAGTTTATATTGGCCTATCTGATTTTCGGTCTGTTGAGTTTCGTGGCAATCGCAACCCTGACCTCAAACCTGACACTCGATTTTCTGACACAGGAAAAAGCTTCCTCAATCTATAAGGAGGCTACTTTGATTTCCACAAAATATGCTTCCAGTTTCTACAATGATTCCTTATCTGCGGAGGACGTCAACGAACAGTTGGAAGCCATTGATACCTATGTTTCCTCTCCTATTTGGATTGTGAATTCTGACGGTAATGTCATATTTAATTCACGAGAAGCCGTATCTCCGGATTCTCCTATGGTTGTTGAACATTTCAATCCGACAGATACCGGTAACCGCTTTTATATGGTCAGCAATTTCTACGGACAATTTGACGAGGATGTCATCAGTGTATTTTCACCCATCACCTCCAATTTCAAGGTGCGGGGATATGTCATCATCCATGCACCCATGAGTGATGTCAAAGCCTCCCGGGATAAGCTGTTAAACATCTCCTATGTAACACTGGGCATCATCTTTATCCTTTCGACCACGATCTTAATCGTATTCACAGACATGGTATACATTCCGCTAAAAAAGATTACGTGGGCAACAGAAGAATATGCCGGCGGCAATCTGAAATATGAATTCTCGGTTGATAAGGATGATGAAATCGGATATCTGGCGGCTTCCCTAAGTTATATGGCAAGCGAACTCAGCCGGTCGGAGGACAATCAGAAAAAATTCATTGCCAATGTCTCTCACGACTTTCGTTCTCCTCTGACCTCCATCAAAGGCTATCTGGAAGCAATGCTGGACGGCACGATTCCCCCTGAGATGCAGCAGAAATATCTGAAGATCGTTCTGAATGAAACAAAACGTCTGACGAAACTGACAAGTTCCCTGTTGTCTCTCAATAACCTCAATACAAAGGGAATGTTGTTGGATACAACTGATTTTGACATCAATAAGATTATCAAAAACGTAACCGCTACCTTTGAAGGTACCTGTACGAAAAAGCGGATTTCCTTCAAATTGGTGTTGACGGGAAGGACACTCTTTGTTTCTGCGGACATGGTCAAGATCCAGCAGGTACTGTACAATCTGATTGATAACGCAATCAAATTCAGTCATGACGATTCTACGATTAAGATTGAAACAACGGAAAAGAATGATAAGGTGTTTGTCTCTGTCAAGGATTCCGGCATCGGTATCCCGAAGGAGAGCCTGAAGATGATATTTGACAGATTTTATAAGACAGATTTGTCCAGAGGAAAAGATAAGAAAGGAACCGGCTTAGGCCTTTCCATTACAAAAGAGATCATCAACGCACATCACGAGAACATCAATGTCATCAGTACCGTTGGTGTCGGTACAGAATTTATCTTTACGCTACCGAAGTCCAAGGGGTTTGAATCTTAAGATTTACATGTGCATTTGTATACAATAAAGCCTGCCAGACTTCCGATCATATTGAGGATGATATCATCAATATCACAAAAACCAAGGCATGTAATGTACTGAAAGAGTTCAATGACTATGGTAATGAGCAGACATACCCACATGGTCTTTAGAAACTTCTTACGATTCGGATAGGCAATCGGAAGCAGAAAACCCACCGGTACGAACAACAGCAGATTGGCCAGGATGTTCGTAGATGCATAGCTTTTGTCAAAATGACGTAAATATGGCTGGATTGTTGTAAGCGGCTTTAGATTCAGATTTCTCTCACCCGCTTCTTTGGCTGAAGAGATAATATTCCATCTCTCCACAACGGTAGAAAAATTAGTTCCGGTAAACTTCACCGCAACTACCAAAAAAAGAAATACCATATAAACAAAAAATACTACTTTCATAATATTTTTCTTATCTGCACTCTGACTCATACTTTCCCCTATCAATTCTTTCCATATGCTATTCTTTCCATTGCAAATGATGCAGCTGCCCCTCTAACTGCATTTTATGAAAATTCATCTGTCTTAATGCCTCATAAAGAACAATTGCCACAGAGTTTGAAAGATTCAATGATCGAATCTGATTGAGCATCGGTATCCTGATACAGGTCTCTTCATGCTCCACCAGTATCTCTTCCGGAATTCCCGCACTTTCCTTCCCAAACATAATATAACAGTCATCGTCATATGCAACATCCGTATAGACATGCTTTGCTTTTGTAGTCGCCATAAATATCTTCGCATTTGGATTCTTTTCCAGAAATTCCGCGTAATTCATATAACGCGTCACATCAAGATGCTCCCAGTAATCCATACCTGCTCTTTGCACCGTCTTGTCATTCAGCAGAAATCCAAGCGGCTCGATCAGATGCAGTCTGGTTCCGGTAGCAACACAAGTCCGGCCAATATTACCTGTATTGGCCGGAATCTCAGGCTGAAATAAAACAATATTCATTATTTTTCGTTCCTTAACTTTGTAATAAAATGATCGATTCTTCCCATTGCAGTTTTCAGCTTCTCCAATGAATATGCATAAGAAATCCTCAAGAATCCTTCTCCACAGTCTCCGAATGCCGTACCCGGCACCACCGCCAGATTCTCTTCCTCCAACAGACGGAATGCAAAGTCATCGGAGCTCATACCGAATTCACGAATGCACGGAAATACATAAAATGCTCCAAACGGCTCAAAACAAGGCAGATTCATCTCTTTAAAAGTATGCATCAGATAATTTCTGCGCTGGTTGTAAGACTCTCTCATCATGGCAACATCGTCATCGCCGTTTTTCAATGCATCGATTGCCGCATACTGGCTTGTCGTAGGTGCACACATGATTGCAAACTGATGAATCTTCATCATCTGTTCGATGATTGCTGCGGGACCGCATGCGTATCCGAGTCTCCATCCGGTCATTGCGTATGCTTTTGAAAAACCATTGATCAAAATGGTTCTTTCCTGCATACCCGGAAGGGATGCTATGGATACGTGATCTCCCAGATAGGACAATTCAGAATAAATCTCATCTGATATTACAAAAATATCTTTCTCGATGACAATCTTTGCAATCTTCTCCAAATCCTCTTTTGTCATGATCGCACCGGTCGGATTATTTGGAAAAGGCATAATCAATATCTTTGTCTTGGGTGTAATCGCTGCCAGTAATTCTTCCGGCGTCAGTCTGAATTCGTTTTCATTCTTCAGTTCGATGATCACCGGCTTAGCTCCTGCCAATATGGCACATGGCTCATACGATACATAACTCGGCTGCGGAATTAAAACCTCATCGCCCGGATCAACCATTGCGCGCAATCCTATATCAATGGCTTCGCTGCCGCCGACCGTAATTAAAGTCTCTGTCCGCGGGTTGTACTGTATATGTACCCGACGCTCCAAATATCTGCATATCTCCTCACGCAATTCTATCAATCCGGAATTTGAAGTATAAAATGTCCGCCCTTTTTCAAGAGAATAGATGCCTTCGTCCCTGATGTGCCACGGGGTTTCAAAGTCCGGCTCGCCGACACCAAGGGAAATGACATCCTTGCGTTCACTTGCAACATCAAAAAACTTTCGTATACCTGATGGTTTGATATCAACTACTTTTTCAGCTAATGGGTTTCTCACGGCGAAACCACCATCCTTTCATCCGATTCGTGCTTCTCAATGATAGTTCCGTGATCCTTGTACTTCTTCAGTACAAAATGCGTAGCCGTAGAAATCACGGATTCCAAAGTCGAAAGCTTATCTGATACAAAGCTGGAGACCTCCTTCAATGTCTTTCCTTCCAGTGTGACAAGCAGATCATAGCCGCCGGAAATCAAATAGGTTGCCGTTACTTCCGGATACTTGTAAATCCGCTCTGCTATTGAATCAAATCCATGTCCACGCTGCGGTGTCACACGTACCTCGATCAAAGCCGTAATCCTCTCGTTTGTAACCTTATCCCAGTCGATCAACGTATGATATCCACAGATGATACCCTCTTCTTCCATCTGTGCCATCTGCTCTGCAACTGCAACTTCATCCTCACCAAGCAGGATTGCCAGCTCTTTCAGATCGATCCTGCTGTTCTTTTCTATAAATGTTAGTATCTTTTCTCTGATTTCCATTTTATCATCTCTCCAATCTTTTATATTTTATATAATTCATCTGATTTCGGTGGTTCCAGAAAACGTCTCTCATCCTCATTGATCAATACCCTGTCATTTCCTGCTGTGACCTTGCCAATCACGGTTGCTTTGATTCCGGCCTGTTCGATGGCCCTGACCAAATCATAACCGTTATCTGTCGTCATCAGCATGGCTCCGCTTGAAATCAACGCATATGGATTCAGCCCGAAATACTCACATATTTCTATTGTCTCCTGCTTCACCGGTATTTTCTTTAAGTCGATTTCCAGTCCGACGCCGGATGCTTCTGCTACTTCCCAGAGTGCACCATAGATACCGCCCTCTGTCACGTCATGCATAGCACTAACGCCAGACTTCACGGCGGTGGCGGCCTCCGGCACCACTGACAGATATTGTCCGAATCCCTGCGCTGCCTCTATGAGCGCCGGCGGATACTTTGTAAGAAGTTCACTTTCCTTTTCCTTTGCGATAATGGATGTTCCTTCGAGTCCGATCCATTTGGTAATGACCACGTCCTGTCCGACTTTTGCACCGGATGTCGTAATCACTGCATTCTTCTTAACCTTTCCTACGCCTGTAACCGTAATGATTGGCTGACGGACTGCCCTTGTAATCTCTGTATGACCCCCAATAGTCTGTATGTTCAGCTCAGCACATACGGATTCCACCTGTGCCATCATCGCCTTCAGATCCTCTTCCGTCGTATCCTCAGGAAGCAATACGCTCAACATCACGCCGATAACCTCTGCCCCTGCAGAAGCAATGTCATTTGCAGTCACATGCACGGAAAGTGTGCCAATGTCATGTACCGTTCCGGTAATCGGATCCGTTGACATGACAAAAACCTCGTCATCAGCAAGCTCTATTACTGCACAGTCTTCTCCCACGCCTGCTCCGACAAGGATTTCATCTCTCTTGGTCTTTATTTGTTTGATAATAGAACGCTTTAACACATTCTCAGGTACTTTTCCTATCTTCATGTCATCACTCCACGGGTGTATCCTGTACTACCGGAATCCCAGCTGTCGCTGCTGCGGCTGCTGCCTTCAATGATGCAACCACATTCTTGCAATAATCTATACTGCCCGATGCAATGGCTGCCTGTATTGTTGCCGCAATATTAGGATCCGCTGTTGCCGTTCCGACTGTCGCTGTACGCGGCGTCATGGTATAAGTACTCTTATTGAGTTTGGTTCTTTCAGTCTCAACACCGTCGATCTTGACTACCTTCCACAGTTCTCCGACATAACCGGTATGTGCAGATTGAACATCTATCACACCTACAGGCTGTGCCGCATCCGCAACGATCTTCTCTCCGACCGGTTCAGTCTTACTGATTTCTACGCTTTCAAAAGACACTTCTCTGTTGGAAGGCCTTGTCTCGACACCATATATATTAAATGTAATCTTCTTATCATCACTTGTTAATCCTTCAATGTATACCGGATAATCCTGATTATTCACAAATCTGAAATTCTTTGATGTACCGGAGATAGCAGCATCCGAAGACAGATTTACATACGTTACGATCATGGAATGATTAGAACGCTCCGTCACTTCAAGTTCCGCACGAATGACTGCATTATACAGGGTCGATGTTACCTGACAGATACCTCCGCCCAAACTCTCAACCACCATTCCGTTCAAATAAGAACCCGCCATATAGTAACCGTTTTCCTCGGTAAAAGGATTTACTGCATCATAAGCAGAGAACTCATCTCCGGGATATAATACGATTCCGTTGATCAATCTTGTACCGTTTCTGACATTTCCGCTTCTGGAAGTACCGGATGTCTTGAAACTTGTCGTAAATGTACCAAGCAGATCCTTGACCAGCTTCAGATCTTCAGTCTTACCCTTAGGTTCAGCTACATCAACTGCCAGTTCAATCGTAACCGGCTCCTTGTTCCAGCTGCCTTCTAACTGATTCATAATCGTAATCGTCGAAGAAGACACATTGACTGCATATCCGGTCTGTCCCGGTACAATATCAAAATTGCTGCCGTTTTTTGAAATCGTAGCATCGATCGGCTCAATATTATCACTCTCAGCCTGCGCTTCCACAACGGCTTTCACTGCTTCGCTGTCAAATCCGACAGTCAGCGGATATACCTTGTTGGAATATTCCAAATCCTTGAGTTCTTTGTATCTGGCAACGATATTGCCAGCTTTTCCGAGACTGACCGCTTCCTCCACAATCTCCGGATTGGTCCATGTAAGCCCCAACTCTCCTGCGGTAACGGTCTTGCTTTTTTGATTGATAGAAACAAATGTAATCTCTGTTGCCTTTAACGTCTCCACGTACTGATTCACCGCTGCCAAAGCCGCCTCATAATCCTTGCCGGCAAGATTGACCGTATCGACATAAACACCTGAACTGATCTTTCCTTTCGGAATCTCTTTTTCAGCCGTAGTGTCCATGATCTCAATTTGCGGAGATATATCGGTAATGGCCGCAGCTCCTCCGTTGACACTGATCTGAGCTTCTGCGTCCGTTTTATCTGCAAACACAACACAACAAATTAATGTTGCGAGTGCCAGTATGATTGTCCTTAAAAAACTCCCCGTTTTCATTACAATACTCCTTCAATTATCTGATTCTTGCTGCATAATATACTTATCGGTACAATCATAACATTTTCTTTGACTTTGTTTCAAGATAAATAACCACCAATATGTTTGACAGAATTGATTTGTTTATGATACAAAATAAATAAGTGTAGGTACGATCATTGCCAGCACTAATAAAATGATGATAATGCTGGAAATGAGTTTTTTGGATTTTCTGTCATAGAAATTCATTTCATTTTCACCTCTTTTCAGAAAGGATCTATTATGGGACACATTATAGTAATCGCTATTGCCGTTATGGGGTTTATCATCTATATGAAGGGCAAAAGGAACACCGAGTCCCCCACCGAAGCTTTCTGGGAAAGGGAAAACGAAGCCAACAGCGTCCGCAGAAAACCCTTGGACAATCTGGACTATATTACCATTCCCATCGATTCACTTCCTATGTTGAAGAATACCACAGATGAGCTATTATTGGAAGACCAAGAAAAAATAATCTCTCTCTCTCAAAAGACTATTGTCAATCTGACGGGTATCTCCAATACTGATTTAAAGCTCGAATACGGTGCTCCCAATCTGACGATCCTGACCGAGTACGACCAGAACTTCATCCTGCTTGCAAGAACGCTGAACTCATGGGGACACAGGCTCTATGAGTTAGGTATGATCGAAGAAGCCAAGACCGTCTTGGAGTTTGGTATTTCCTGCAAGACAGATGTTCGCACTCATTATATTTTACTTGCAAATATTTATAAAGAAGAATTTCATCCCGAAAAAATCGATTCTTTGATTGAAACAGCCGACTCTCTCAACTCACTCATGAGAAACCCGATCATCACGGCATTACAGGAAATCCGCGAAAGATTATCTTAAATCTATTTATTCTTTCTTTTTGTCCTTCGGAATTCTTCCGTACCTTAATATCATATAATCTATATAACGAGATGCTTCATTTCTGGTCAGAGATTCCACATCATAGTCTCCTGTAATTCCGTAAAACTCCATCATTCTGCGTACATTGTCCTTTTGCCGTCCGGTTGCGGGGCTTTCCCTCTTGACCTGATAGATCATTTTCTGCGGTATAAATTCAGAAATATCCGGCTGATAATAAGCTTCACACAGTTTCTCATATAACTCCACGGTAGCCAGCACATCTTCAAGTGCGCGATGAGAACTTCGCCTAATGTCAAAATGTTCACACAGTGCAGGTAAGGAACGGCTCGGCAGATCCGGCAGACACCTGCGGGCTATCTTCAACGTATCGATTGCTTCTGCTTCATACGTCAGCCTGTGATTCACAGCACATCTCTTTACAAACGAAAAATCAAACAGGATACTGTGCCCAAGCAGAATATCATCTCCCAAAAATTCCAGTAGTTCCATGATTGCATCATTCTGTTCTCTTTCGCCTTCCAGCATGCTGTCGGTAATACCTGTCAGCTCTGTCACTTTTTCAGAAAGCTTTCTTCCCGGTTTCACAAACGTTTGATAGACAGCCTTGACCTCTCCATCCACTACTCTTGCGGCACCTATTTCTATGATCTTATCCTTCTTCGGATCTAGTCCGGTCGTCTCCAGATCAAGTGCGGTATAGGAATTGACTGCTTTATTTTCCATGCTTGAACTCTCCGCAGTATTTCTGTAATCTGCACAGCTCACACTTAGGGTTCCTCGCCTCACACAACTCCCGTCCAAATGCTATAATCTGCAGATTGTATAGGATCCAGTGTTCCTTTGGCAGCACCCGCATCAGCTCATATTCTATCTTCTCCGGATCATCTTCTTTTGTGAGTCCGAGGCGTTTTGATATTCGCTTGACATGTGTGTCAACTACAATGCTTGGTTCATGATATACATTTCCGCGAATTACATTTGCCGTCTTTCTTCCTACGCCCGGAAGACTTGTCAGTTCTTCAATCGTATGCGGAACCTCTCCGTGATATTCTAACAATAGCTTACGGCAGCATCCGATTATATTTTTAGCCTTATTATGATAAAAACCCGTAGAATGAATGTCCTGCTCAAGTTCTCTTAAGTCCGCCTCTGCGAAGGCCTTGACCGAAGGATATTTCTTGAACAGATCCTTTGTCACTATATTCACACGTGCATCCGTACACTGTGCACTCAGTATAGTTGCAATCAACAGCTGCCACGGTGTTTCATGATCAAGATAACACACATATTCTTTTGAATATTGTTCACTCAGTATCTCCAATATTTCTTTTGTACGTTTCGATGCCATTCCTGCACCCCTTTCCTTTCATTTCTGTTCTCTTACATTCGAAAGCCATATCACTTTCTCGTTTGACATCAACAAAGTTTTACTTTGTCTTCCGGAGATTCCATATCAGTAATCCTTGTCGTCTTCGCGCTCTGTGTCAAAGGATCCCTCTCCCGATAGTCAAACAGCATATAACATGGTTGTTCTGTATCTCTCGTCTCTGTTCCGAATCTGAGAAACACTTCCATATGCGTCATCTTGCTAATCTGTCTGCTGTCATAATCCGCATATGCAGGTAAATATTTGTTCCTCATATCATCATTTCGGTAAAATGCCTGTATCCGATCTTTATATGGCTCCAAATCCATGGCAAACACAGGTCTGCTTTTCATATTTTCTCTTAAATACAGATCCATAATCAGACTTTCCCTGTAAGTATCTATGCGCGTCTGATCATATTTCAGAGCAAACTCAAACAGGATCTCATATTTTTTCATTCTCGACGGTTGTAAGATATCACAACCGGAAGCTTCATAGAAATCTGCCAGCTTGGCATAAAGAGAAAAAGCGTCTGCAAAAGCCTCCTCCAACAAAGTCAGCGTATTCACGAACTGGCTGCTGTTATAATACATCTCCAGCATCTGTTCTGCTGCCTTTAGCCTCAGTATCTCTTCATATGAAATCCACCTCGTGGACAATACCTCGTAGGGTGCATGAGACAGATAATGCAGCTCGTATTTTTCTACTCGTTGTTCCATAGGGGAACCCTTTAATACCTTAAGAAATCCCAACTGCAACTGTTCCGGCTTTAATGCATATACTCGATTAAACGATGTGACAAATGTGTCATAGTTCTCTTCCGGAAGCCCGGCAATCAAATCCAGATGCAGATGTATATTATGTGCCCTTTGAAGCTGTGTCGTCACCTCTGCAATCCGCACAAAATCCGTCTTGCGATTGATTTCTTCTATTGTTGCATCATGAACTGACTGTACTCCGATTTCCAACTGCAAGAGTCCCGGCCGCATAGATTCCAACAATTCCAGTTCCTCTTCCGTCAGCAAATCTGCTGCTATTTCAAAATGAAAATTCGTGACACCGTTGTCATTTTCCTTAATGTATTTCCATATTTCCGATGCATGCATATGATTACAATTAAAGGTTCTGTCTACAAACTTGACCTGTGCCACCCTGTGTCTCAGGAAGAATCCCAACTCTTCTTTGACAAGTTCAAGGCTTCTGAACCTGACTGTCTTATCAATCGACGACAAACAATAGGCACAGGAAAACGGACATCCTCTGGAGGACTCATAATATACGATCCGATTTCTGAAATCCTGTTCATTTTGTTCTGTTTCAAGATATGGAAATACCAATTCATCCATATTCATTATTTGTGGCACACGTGTCATAAATCCATTGCTAAAAATTCCTTCTATCTCTTCCAGATGTTTCTCCAGCCATTTGTTCTTAAAACTCTGTACGATCTCGATCCCTATCTTCTCTGACCGTATCCTCTCATACATTTGCCTATAACACTCTGTCAAATGATAAAAGGTCTCCTCACCTTCCCCGATCATAATTCCCTTTACCGGTAATCTGTCCAGAACCTCGGACGTATCATAGGATACCTCCGGTCCGCCAAGCCAGATATCCGCTTCAGGAAGCACCTTCTTTAATTCCGGAATAATCACTTCTATCTGTCCGATATTCCATATATAGCAGGACATCGCTATTACATCCGGCTTACGGCGGTAGATATCCGCCAATATATGCTCTGCATATTGATTGATCGTATATTCTGCAATCTCGATTTCTGCAACTTCCGTCTTGTCTCTTCGAATACCATCCTCAAGCAGACAATCAGACAGATGCTTTTTGGCATACGCCTTCAGGCTGTACACTGCAAGATTGGAATGTATATACTTTGCATTGATTGCTACAATCAAGATCTTCATACTAATCTCCATTCCGCCGCTTTGCGGCGGCACAAATAGTAATGAAAGATTTTCAAAACCTCTACTCCATGAGATAATGCTTGTAAGAAGCTACACTACAAAGCACGGGAGGAGGAGTTGTAAATTCTTTCTCGTTTTAGACAGCATATTAATCAGTGTAAGTTCTGCCTTTTCAAGCACAAATAAGTGGCTCTTTGAGACCGTACACTAAGAATTGTTTTAACGCCTTGGTTAAATTGTGTGGCAGTTCAGTCAATGGCTTCTTATCTTATTTCAGAAAGGAGTCTGACTATGAAAGTTGCTTACAAAACCTGTTGTGGTGTCGATGTTCATAAATCTTTTCTCGTTGCCACAATCATTACTACCACTGGTGGTATCGAGCCTTCCTATCAAAAGAAACGTTATTCCACCTTTAACAATTCAATTCTTGAGTTCAAGCAATGGCTCCTTGACAATAACTGTCATGACCTTTGCATGGAATCCACTGGTAAATACTGGGTTCCTGTATTCAATCTCTTAGAAGATGAGATTAATGTTACTATTGCTAACCCTAAGTGGGTAAAAGCTGTAAAAGGTAACAAGGATGACACAAAGGATTCTAAATGGATTGGAGATTTGTTCCGTCTTGGACTGGTGAAAGGCAGTTACATTCCCTGTAAAAAAATCCGTATTTTACGTGAGTTCACAAGGTATCGTTATAAACTTGTTTCCTGCCGCTCCAGTGAAAAGAATAGATATCAGAATGCGCTTACTGTTTGTAATGTCGCTTTAGATTCTGTTGTATCCGATATCTTTGGGAAGTCATCCACATCCATTATTGACTACCTGCTTGAACAGTCTGGCAATTCTATCAATCATGAAGAAATAGCTTCTAAACTTCTTCGGTCTCTCAAATCGAAAGAAGATGCAGTGATTGAATCCATTGAAGGCTATCAGATGACTGATTCCCAAAAATATCGTATGCACCTCGTCCGTGCACATATGGATTATATCACAGCTGAAATCAATGATGTTGACCGTGAAATAGAAAATTTGATTTCTTCTGATCCTGATTATGAAAATGCTATCCAGTTTCTAATGACTATTCCAGGTGTTAAACGTGATAGTGCAATCACTATCATCTCTGAAATAGGTATTGATATGACTCAGTTTTCAAGTTCCAAAAGCTTATGTTGCTGGGCTGGATTAACTCCAGGTAGCAACGAATCTGGTGGTAAGAAGAAGTCTGTTCGGATTACACGTGCCGGAGTCTACCTCAAACCTGCATTAGTACAGTGTGCTCATGCAGCCGTTAAATCCGAAAAATCTCCTTACTACAAAAAGAAATATGAATCTCTCATGAAACGCCGTGGCAAGAAAAGAGCCATTGTTGCAATCGCCCGAATGATTCTTACTGCCATCTACCAGATGTTATCAACTGGTGAATCATGGAACCCAAGCGATTTGTATAAAATCGATATGCCTGAAGCTTTACTTGAAAAACAAAAAACAAAAGCGATCAAGCAGGCTATGAAACTATTACAAAGTGAAGGATTATATCCGTCACCAGAACCAATAGCTTCTTAAGCATTATCTAAATTAATCCCTATAAAAAGTTGCCATTTACTGGCAGCTTGGATAAGTGCGCCACTTTTTGGCTGTCCTCTACTTTCTTTCACACTACTTCTCCGTACATACAGATATTATAATCATCCGCAGATGTTGATTTTCATTCTGTACTTTATACAGGATACCACAATTTCTATGGAATTGGTACAGTCAAAAGACAGGAACGCCGATACTTTCTTTTCTGCTGTAAGTATGACAAATGTCATATTTTTATTGAAATGTAAAATATTTTTTTTTGATTGACAGAATATTTTTCTGGTTGTATTCTAAAACACGTAGCATCATTGTAACCGATAAACTGGTCAGTATGAAGGAAGGATTATATTACGATCTATACATGGCTCAATTCAAAGCCTTATAACATTCGAA
>CAZWXS010000036.1:0-24130 GCA_964638005.1 uncultured Lachnospiraceae bacterium | reverse complement strand
TACCTACCGGAGAAGAAAATTGAGAGGAACGGTAGGTAAGGAAGGAGGAATACTACCTACCGGAGAAGAGCAATTTGAGGAGCGGTAGGTAAGAAAAGAAGGACGTTACCTACCGCAGGCAACAAAGGCAAGTAGCAGTAGGTAAGGAAATGCGAAAGATACCTGCTGCAGAAGAAAATCACATGAACAGAACGGAAGGAGAAACGAATATGAATGATTTAATAGAAATTCTATTACAAAAACAGCAAGAGCTGATAGATATTATTGAACATATGACTTTAGCTACTAAAAACGCACCCAAAGGATTTCTCAGAATAGCACACAAAAACAATGCGATTCAGTATTATCACAAATCAGAGGAAAATAGTCTGCTTCATAAATCGGGGAAATATATAAGAAAAGAAAACAGAAAGCTTGCATATGACTTGGCACAAAGAGATTACAATTTGTCAGTTCTCAAGATTGCGAGGAAACAACTTAACTTAGTCCAGCAATTTCTTGCAAATTATCAGCCATATGAGTTAGAAGAGATTTATGGGAAAATGAATTCATCCAGAAAAGCAATTGTGGAACCAATGATTATTGCAGATGAAGAATTTGCAAATAGATGGAGTGATGAAGAGTATCAGGGAAAGAGTTTTGCTGAAGGAGTTGCAGAAATATATACAAGTAAAGGCGAGAGGGTTCGCTCGAAATCAGAAAAGATTATTGCGGATATGCTATTCTATGTCGGAATTCCGTATCGCTATGAATGTCCTCTTGTTCTGCGTGGGATGGGAACAGTTTACCCTGACTTTACGGTTTTGAATATAAAGCAACGCAAAGAGATTTATTGGGAACATTTGGGGATGATGGACAATGCAGAGTATTGTGAGAAAGCTCTCCGCAAGATAGAATTTTATGTAAAAAATGGCATAATACCAGGAGACCAACTGATTATTACTCATGAAACCTCAAAAAGACCGTTGGAGACTGTCGTTATAGAAAAAACCATTCAAATCAAATTTTAATATTTTTGTCCTAGTCCCATACAAAGGCTTACATAAAAAATGGATTCTACTCAAGAAAAGCTTTCGCTGTGAGAAGTAAGTTAAGAGTTTGTTTTTCACTATGAGAAGCAAGTTAAGAGATTATAATTCACCATGCAAGGCGAGAGAGGAACCTATAATTTACTATATACACAAGACAAACAAGGAACATAAAATCGCTTTTGGAGTGAATGTGTCGAATCAATGTATTGGTTTAAAAACAGTTGTATTTCAAAGCACTTTCGGATAGAATAAGGATATGAAAAGCATTATTGAGGACATCAAAAATAATACATATAAGACAGTCTATCTGCTTTATGGCGATGAGGCATATCTGAAGAAGCAATATAAGGACAAACTTCGAAATGCACTGTCTGCACCGGATGATACGATGAACTATGCGTATTATGAGGGTAAAGATATCAATGCAAAGGCGGTCATCGACCTGGCGGCTACGATGCCCTTTTTGGCAGAACATAGATTGATTATCATGGAAAATACGGGGTTTTTCAAGTCTGCAAATGAGGATATGGTATCGTTCGTGAAGGAGATACCCGAGACAACCTGCATGATATTTGTGGAGCAGGAGATTGATAAACGAAGCAGAATGTTCAAGGCGGTCAAGGATGCTGGGCGTGCGATTGAGATGGCACGGCAGGATGAAATGACCTTAAAGCGCTGGATTATGGGAACACTAAAGAGAGAGCAGAAGAATGTGACGGAACAGACACTGAATCTATTTTTGCAAAAGACCGGCGACGATATGGAAAATATAGAGAAAGAGCTTGAAAAGCTGATCTGTTATTGCATGGATCGGGAGGCTGTCACAAATGCAGATGTGGAAGCGGTATGCGTGACCAGAGTGACGAACCAGATATTTGATATGATCAATGCAATCGCGGACAGGAAGCAGGAGGAAGCCCTTGCACTATATAATGATCTTCTGACACTCAAAGAACCGCCGATGAGAATTCTTTTCCTGATTGCAAGACAGTTCAATCTGTTGATGCAGGTTAAGACAATGAGGGCAGCAGGCAGCAACAACCAGGCCATTGCGGAAAAGACAGGACTGCACAGTTTTATTGTCGGCAAATATATTACACAGTCCGGCAGATTTACGCGTGCCATGCTGCGGGAGGCGGTTGAGAGCTGTGTGGCGGCAGAGGAAGCGGTGAAAACCGGAAGGATGAATGATGTCATGAGTGTAGAGCTCCTGATTATCAAATATAGCAGTCAACAATAACGAGCAGGCATCGGAATATGCCGTCAATGATGAAAAGAGGTTAAGACAATGGATGATTTTCAAAAAGTTGTACAGGATATCGTAGATAAAACGAAGGAATTGACAGGCGCGGCCAAGATACATGCAGATATCAAAAATGAAGAACTAAAGATTCAGAGAAAGTATTATGAGCTTGGAAAGAAATACTATGAGTTATACAAGGATGCTCCGGAGCAGGCTATGAAAGATTATGTGGACTATATTGATGACTGCAATGCAAAGATCTGGGATTGCAAAGAAAAACTGGATGAGATGAAGGCAGCCGACAAATGAAATTATCTGTGAATTGAAAGAAAACGGATGAAAAAACTTGCAATTCCGAGATGGATGCGATATACTTATCTTAGGAACATGGGCGTGTATGCCCGCAACGTGTATCACATGGAGGTGGTATGATGAGTGTAGAGGCAATTCAGAACGTCTCAATCAATGCATCAGATACGAAGCTGCCAAAGATGCAACAGATGAATGTCAATAGCAGACGTGAATCTGCAGCAGCCTCTCATGCAGTCATAGATTCGGAAATCAGGAAGCTGGAGACAGCGATTCCGTCTTTGGCGGCAGTGGGAAAAGAGCAGCGGGCAGAAAATGCAAAGATTAGGCAGAATCAAGAGGGACGTCAGGAAGAAAGTACTTCCGAAAAAAAATACAACGAGGTCATGACAGAAAAGGCTATCGAGAATGCCAACAACCGGATCCGCAGTACAAAGACCAATGCGAAGTTTGCGTATAACGAGGACATCGACAGGATTACGATTACCATTACGGATGCGGACAACGAGGTCATCAAGGAGATTCCGCCCGAGGCAACGCAAAAGATGCTGGAACGCATCCACACCTTCTCCGGCATGGTCATGGATCAAGAAGTATAAGCTGGATAAATTGCGAAGCAATTTGCCAGCAGGAGCAAAATGGAACATTTTGCGAGCAGGTGACGAAAATATAGAGCTTAGCCGATCACTACGGTTCACTACAAAGAATCAAGCCGATCACTACGGTTCACTACAAAGAATCAAGCCGATCACTACGGTTCACTACAAAGAATAAAGAATCAAGTCATCACTACGCTTCATAACAAAGAATCAAGTCGCCACCTACGCTTCACGCAAGAACACAATCAAAAGAAGAAAAAGAACTGAGTCCCATGCAGTTCATCACACAAAATACAAGGAGGTATATATGGCGAGTATACAAGGAGTAACATCAGGAGTTAGTACCGATTACGGTCAGATAGCAAGTGGAAAGAGAATCAATTCAGCGGCAGATGATGCATCGGGATTGGCGATTGCGGAGAAGATGGAATCACAGTCAAACGGTCTTGACGTTGGCGCAGCCAATGCACAGTCAGGTATCGATGCGCTGAATATAGCAGACGGTGCACTGGGTGGCATCAATGATTATTTGCAGAGAATCTATGAGCTTAGTGTAAAGGCATCCAACGGATTGAACTCCGGCGGTGATCTTCGTTCCATGCAGAAGGAAGTTGACCAATTGATGCAGGGTATTACCGAGACGGCATCCAATACGGAGTATAATACATTAAAGCTGATTGACGGCAGTATGGCTGACATGGGACTGGCAACCAATCCGGACGGAACCGGACAGTCCATCAAGATGGCAAATGCGACACTTGAATCACTTGGAATAGACGGATACGATCTTACGGGGGATTTTGACATCAACCGAATCACTTCTGCGATGGACAAGGTTAATGAAGCAAGAAGTGCAGGCGGAGCAACAACGAATGCATTGGAATATGCAATTGATTATAACAAGTATGCTTCACAGAATACAACAGCTGCACAGAGCCGTATAGAGGATCTTGATATTCCGAAGGCAGTTTCAGAGCAGAAGAAGAATGAAGTCCTTGACGAATACCAGATGATGATGCAGAAGCGAAAAATGGAAGAAGAGTCTAATTCCGTATTGGGATTATTCAAGTTTTAAAGACGATGTGACAGACGAAAGATGAAGACAGTATCACATAAGTGATACTGTCTTCTTACTGCATAGGAAAGTGCACTTAGGACAGAAATGGGTGCACATATATACATGAAATCATATATAGCTGCGTATGAAATAAAACAGATTTAATAAGGGAGTATAAAAGATGAGGCAGAATCCACAGGCATTAGAGGTATACAGGCATTTTAAAGGGAAGTGTTATCAGGTCATTGACATAGCAAAGCATACGGAAACCGGCGAGGAATTGGTCATTTATCGACCACTCTATGACAGTCAGGGAGTATATGCCCGTCCGCTTACGATGTTTTTAAGCGAAGTAGATCGTGAGAAATACCCGGAGGTCAAGCAGCAGTATCGATTTGAGAAGGTTGATTTCAATCAATCGGGATTATTTGCAGCGGAGTCGAGCACACAGACAGACGGTGGCAGAAGCGCAGATGTTCCGAAAAAGCGTGAGCAAAAGGAATACAGTGTGATGGATTTTCTGGATGCTGACACCTACGAAGCGAAGCTGGAGGTTCTGACGATGCTTCGCAATAAGCTGGATGCAAGTATGCTGAATACCATTGCGGCATCCTTGGATCTGGAGACGAAGGATGGGTCGATCGAGGATCAGTATGAGGATATCAGATATTGTCTGATGACATTGGAGAAATACGAATGCAATCGTTTGAGATGACAACAGAGATACAGCAATTATTATCATGGTTTCGGGAAAATGCCCGGAGTCTGCCATGGCGTGAAAAACGGACACCCTATCGCATCTGGGTGTCTGAAATTATGTTACAGCAGACACGTGTAGAAGCAGTGAAGGGCTATTTCGAACGTTTTATGACGGCACTTCCGGAAGCCAAAGACCTTGCAGCAGTATCAGAGGATGAACTGCTGAAGCTATGGGAAGGTCTCGGCTACTATAACCGTGTGCGAAATATGCAGAAGGCAGCAAGGATAGTCTGCGAGCAGTATGAAGGAGAATTGCCGTCTGATTATGAAGAATTGTTGAAACTTCCGGGTATAGGTACTTATACGGCGGGGGCGATTGCATCTCAGGCTTTTGGCATACCGGTGCCTGCGGTGGACGGAAATGTCCTGCGAGTGTTGGCGAGAATCGACGGAGATGAGAGCGACATAGCAGATCCTGCGGTGAAGAAAAGGATTGAAGAACGTTTGAGCAGCGTGATGCAGACGCATTTCCCACTGAAATTGACAGTCGATCTCAATCAAGCAGATATTCTCAACCAGACAAGTAAGCACAACCGGATTGATGATCTCAACTGGGCCGATGATCTTAACCGAGCCGGCGATTTCAATCAGGCACTGATGGAACTCGGAGCGACGGTCTGTGTGCCGAACGGTGCTCCCAAATGTGATGTCTGTCCGATGCAGTACAGATGTAGGGCATATGCGGAAAACAGACAAGACTTTCTTCCTGTGAAATCCCCCAAGAAACCTCGTACCATAGAAGAAAAGACGGTATTCATCATTGTAAATGACAGACAGGTGCTGATACGCAAGCGGGCACAAAAGGGACTTTTGGCGGGAATGTATGAATTCCCGAATACAGAAGGATACCTGACTGAAAGAGAAGTTCTGCATTATGTGGAAGGTTTGGGCTTTACCGGCCTACGGATAGAAGAACTGCCGGATACCAGACACATTTTCACTCATCGTGAGTGGCACATGAAGTCATATCGAGTCAGTGTGGCAGATACATTTGAGGTCGGAGGACTGCCGCAGGAAATGTTGCTTGTCAATCGAATGCAGATTGAAGAAACATATGCGTTACCTTCCGCATTTTCTCGGTTTACGAAGTATGTAAAGATGTGATATACTGGATAAAATCTAATTTTGGAGGCAATATGAAATTACTGACATTTGCAATTCCTTGTTACAATTCAGAAGCATATATGAGTAAATGTATAGAATCCCTGCTCCCCGGAGGAGAGGATGTTGAGATACTGATCGTGGATGACGGTTCTAAGGATCGGACAGCACAGATTGCAGATGAGTATGCAGAGCGCTATCCGCAGATCGTACGCGCGATCCATCAGGAAAACGGAGGTCACGGTGAGGCGGTTAATACTGGTCTTAAAAATGCTACCGGCATGTACTATAAGGTTGTGGACAGTGATGACTGGCTCAAGGAGTCGGCATATCTTGCAGTTCTGGACAAGCTGCGTGAACTTGCGGGCGGAAATCAGGTTTTGGATATGATGGTCTGCAATTTTGTGTACGAAAAAGAGAGCCTGAAGCATAAGAAGGTCATGACCTATCGGACTGCGCTTCCAAAAGATCAGCTCTTTACCTGGGATCAAGTCAAGCATTTCTTGCCGGGACAGTATATGCTGATGCATTCTGTCATCTACAGAACGAAACTTTTGCAGGATTGTGGCTTGGAACTGCCGAAGCATACCTTTTATGTAGACAATATTTTTGTGTTCCAGCCGCTTCCGTATGTGAAGACGATGTATTACATGGATGTGAATCTATACCGCTATTACATTGGGCGTGAAGATCAGTCTGTCAATGAACAGATCATGATCGGACGTATCGATCAGCAGATCCGTGTGAACCGCATCATGATTGATTACATGGCAACGCAGAAACTGCTGCATCCGAAGGTCAGACACTATATGCTCAATTATCTGGACATCATCACAACGGTCACATCCATTATGCTGATCAAATCGGGAACAGATGAGAATCTGATAAAGAAGCGCGAACTCTGGCAATACCTTAAGGGTCGAGATCAGTGGATGTATCTGAGGCTCCGCTATGGGGTGCTGGGAAGTTCCATGAATCTGCCGGGCAAGGGCGGACGTAAGATATCGGTGGCGGAATACAAGATCGTGCGCCGATTTGTGGGATTTAATTGAAATCTGATATTTCGACCGGTCAGGGATTTGAGATACCATGCCGTTTATAGTAGTCGGTCGTAAAGGCATGTGATTTGCTCTGGTTGCGATAGGTTCTGGGAGATACGCCGTGTAGGGAACGAAACAGATCCTTGAAATAATTGCTGCTGCTGAAGCCGCAGTCCAGTGCGATTTTTGTGATGTTGTCATCTGTTGTGAGCAGTGCTTGACTTGCCTGTTTGATACGGATATAGTTGAGGTATTTTTTGAAGGTGCGGCCAGTTTCATCCTTGAATTTCTTGGAAAGGTAGGTAGGAATCAGATTGACTTCGTTTGCCACATCCTCAAGTGTGATAGGCTGTGCGTAATTAAGCGCAATGAATTTCAGAGCGGTTTCAATATCGCTGCTAATCTTTTCTTTTGTCTTGATCTGCTCATAGATAAAGATTCCGTTTCGGTGAATCGACAGTAAGGATTCCATGAGCAACAGCAGCATAAAGTGAAAAGAAAATTTGTCCGGTACAGCATTTTCGGAAATCATACGGTCTAATATCGTAATCAGATGTTCCTGCCCGTCCTTTGCGAGAATGACCTTGCCGGATTTCTTTAGATTCTCAAATAAGTCGGGATAGAGATGAAAGAAAAACTCAGGGAGGCAGGACAGTTCACAGTATATGATGACTCGCTCACAGGGAACCGTGCCTTCGTAATGCGTACAGTGGAGATCTCCGGGGGCTACGATGAACACATCACCGGGCGTGATGTGATAGAGCGATTTGTTGACGGAATAGATACATTTCCCTGTTTTCAAGTAGAATATTTCATAATAGGGGTGCGAGTGCTCGTAATTCATGGAAAAGGATGGGTTGCGAATCTGCTTTTCCACGTAGATACCGTCATTTTGTTCTTCTGTATACATATTTCAACCTCCTGTTTTGTGAAAATAATATCATAATTTATAGATACTGACAATTGGAAAATCATAAAAAATCAGTGGTTTTCTAAAAAAGCACCTATAAATTTAGTATTATGTGACAATGTAATGCACTAAAATAAATACATCGTTAACGAAACAAACTTGTAATTCAAGAAGGAGAGGGAAATATGAAAGGTAAAAAGTTTTTGGCGGTTTTAATGGCAGTAGCAATGGTATTTGGCCTGACAGCATGCGGCGGCGCTAAAGAAGCAGAACCTGCGGCAGCAGAGCCTGCAGCGGAGACGGCAGAAGAGCCGGCGGCAGAACCGGCAGCTGAAGCAACGGAAACTGAAAGCAGCGAATCAGATGAGCCAATCAATCTAACAATGGCATGGTGGGGCTCACAGACCAGACATGATATTACGATAGAAGCAATCGAATTATATGAAAGCCTTCATCCGAATGTAAATATTGAGTATGAATTTTATTCATTTGATGATTATTTTACAAAGTTGAAGACGCTGGTTGCATCTGATCAGGTATGGGATATCTTTCAGCTCGGCGGTAACTTCCCGCAGTATATGGATAAGATCTATTTCATGAATGAATACATAGATTCGGGTGTGGTAGATGTATCCAATATACCTGAGGCATACCTGAAGATTACACAGGATACCGAGGGTAACCAAATTGGTCTGTCAAATGGACTGAATACTTACGGAATCGCATATGATCCGGCTATGTTTGATGAAGCAGGTGTGCCATATCCGACAGAGAACTGGACATGGGATGAATATCAGGAAGCGGCGACGACGATATCAGAGAAGCTCGGCATTTACGGATGTTCCGGATTCCTGACATCTGATTTTATTGCAGGATGCTCTACTTATATCGGTCAGTACGGCAAGGTTGGAGAGTATACATTCTTTAATCTGGATCATACAGGTATGGGATTTGATGATGCACAAATGCTGACACCTTATATTCAGATGCGCGCAGATATGATTTCTTCAGGCGCGTATCCGGATGCAGGAGCAGAAGCAGAGATTACCAATATCGAAAATGATTTTCTGGTAACAGGCGAAGCAGCTATGACATGGGTTGCGGTTAACCAGTTCCCGACGATTTATGATGTATGTGAAGCAGAAGGACGCACATTGGCACTTGCAACGCTTCCGAGAATCAAGGCTGATGGACCTTCAGGGACGGTATTGCAGTCTTCTCAGATGCTGTGCGTATCTCAGGACAGTGCTGAGAAGCAGGCAGCGGCTGAATTTATCAGCTGGTTTGAAAATGATGTGGATTGTAATGCGATTTTGAATGGTGAGAGAGGTATTCCCGTGAATACGCTTGTACGTGAGAATCTGGCTAAGGATGCTACAGTAGGGCAGCAGATCATGTACGACTATGTAGATCTTGTAGGAAGCTTTGAAACGCCTGAGAAGGTAAATGTACTTAGCCCTGACGGACAGGATCAGGTAGTGGATAACTACAGAAACTACATCCAGCAGGTGGCATTTGGCGAAATTACGGCAGAAGAAGCGGCGGATAAGACATACAGCGACGCAGAGGCTATCTTTAAGTAAGCCGAGTTGTGGAATGAAATGGGCATGCTTAAAACCGGCATGCTCATTTTATATACACGATATAGAAGGAGGAAGTTCTTTGAATACTGCAATTAAGAAAGAAGGCTCTAAATTCAGCAAATTCATTTATAACGACAATACGGTAGGATATGTATTTGCGGCACCGTTCATATTTGGCTTTGTCTGCTTTTCGCTCGTACCGATCCTAACATCGTTTTATTATGCCTTTACGGATTATTCCCTAGGTTCTAAAACGGCGACTTTTGTCGGAGCACAGAATTTTCTGAATCTGTTGACGGATGAGATTTTTGTGAAATCTTTGTGGGTCACACTAAAATATGTTTTTTTGTCAGTACCGCTGAAATTGATATTCGCACTTGCGGTGGCTTACCTTTTGACCAGAAAGAGTAAGGCAGTGACCTTGTATCGATCACTTTATTATGTACCGTCGCTGGTCGGTGGCAGCGTAGCCGTTGCATTGGTGTGGAAGCAGTTATTTGCGAGAAAGGGATTATTTAATTCAATATTGCTCAGCATGGGCATGGAACGAATCAATTGGTTCGGAGATCAAAAACTGGCATTGATTCCCTTGATATTGATGTCCGTGTGGCAATTCGGATCTTCTATGATCATCTTTGCAGCAGGGCTCAAAGAGATACCGACCTCCTATTATGAGGCTGCAAGAATCGATGGAGCAAATAAGTGGCAGTGTTTCATGCGAATCACGCTTCCATGCCTATCTCCAATCATCTTATACAATCTGGTCATGCAGACCATATCGGCATTTATGGCATTTACACAGGCGTTCATCATCACGAGCGGCGGACCGAATAATTCTACGATGCTGTATGCCCTCTATGTATACAATCAGGCATTTAAGTACAACAATATGGGTTATGCGTGTGCAATGTCATGGTTCATGCTGGTGGTCATGAGCTCGATTACATTGATCATTTTCAAAAGCTCTAAGTTCTGGGTGTATAGTGAAGCCGGGGATTAGCACAAAACAGATTGGAAAGGTATGGTTATAGGATGAAAACAAAACGTCAGCAAGTCAATTTGATTTATCACCTGTTTGTCATCATATTCGGGCTTGCCATGATATATCCGGTCTTATGGATGATCAGCGGCTCTTTTAAGGACAATGCCGAGATACTCAGGGGAACACTCAGCCTGATTCCGGAGCAGGGCAGACTAAGCAATTATTCTACAGGTTGGAGTGGATTTGGCGGAATTACATTTGCAACTTATTTTAAGAATTCCTTCTTTATTACGATTGCAGCAACACTCGGAACCGTCATCAGCTCTTCCTTGGTGGCATACTCCATGTCGAGGATTCACTACAGGGGGCGTAAGTTCTGGTTCTCCTGCATGATCGCGACTATGATGCTGCCGGGACAGATTATCTTGATTCCACAGTATTTGATTTATTACAAATTAGGGTTGGTGCCGGGATATGTTCCGCTGATTCTTCCTTATTTCTGCGGGCAGGCATTCTTTATTTACCAGATGATGCAGTTTATGTCGAGTATTCCAAGGGATCTGGATGAGGCAGCGACGATAGACGGCTGTAGCAAATATGGCATATATCTTCATATCATATTGCCATTGTTGAAGCCCTCGCTTATAACGACAATCATCATTCAGTTCTATTGGAAGTGGGATGACTATATGGGACCGCTGCTCTACTTGAGCAGACCGCAATCCTATACGACATCGATTGCCATTAAATTATTTGCAGACTCTGCGACTACGACAGATTTCGGTGCAATGTTTGCAATGTCGACCCTGTCGTTGATACCGGTATTCCTGATTTTCTTGTTCTTCAACAGGTATCTGGTAGAGGGAATCGGTACAAGTGGACTGAAAGGTTAGGATGACATATGATAATAAATCCGATATTAAGAGGTTTTTGCCCGGATCCGAGCATTATCAGGGCGGGAGAAGATTATTACATAGCAACTTCGACATTCGAGTGGTGGCCGGGAGTGAAATTATTTCACTCAAGGGATCTGAAACATTGGGAGCAGATAGCCTCACCGCTGCGCAGGAAGAGTCAGCTGGACATGACGGGAGATCCATGCTCCGGTGGAATCTGGGCACCGTGCCTAAGCTATGACGGCAAGAGATTCTATTTGTTATATACCGATGTAAAGACCAAAAAGGGAAGGTTTTATAACACACATAATTATCTAGTATATGCAGATGACATTTATGGTGAGTGGTCCGAACCAGTGTATTTGAACAGTGTCGGATTTGATCCGTCTTTGTTTCATGATATGGATGGGAAGAAATATCTGGTCAATATGATCAATGGGTTCAAGGGTATCTGGATCCAGGAGTTTGATGCAGATGCTCTGTGCCTGAAAGGAGAGCCCAAAAAGATATTTGCAGGTTCTGGGATAGGCTGTACAGAAGGACCGCATATCTATCATATCGGACAATGGTATTATCTGCTGACGGCAGAGGGCGGTACAGGATATGAACATTGTGTAACGATTGCCAGGGCACCGGCAGTCGAAGGCCCATACGAGGTGGATCCGAAAAATCCGATGCTGACATCAGACAGAAAAGATATGTCCATGTTGCAAAAGTGCGGACACGCCGATATCGTGGAAATACATAGCGGTGAATATTACATGGTACATCTGTGTGCACGAGCACGTAGTGGAGAAGAAGCATGTGTACTGGGCAGAGAGACGGCCATTCAGAGAATTCATCTGGATGAACAGGACTGGTTTCGCCTGAGTTGTGGGGGAAACATTGCACAAAATGAGACAGAAGAACTATCGGATATATGTGCGTGGCAGGCGGCATCTGCTGCGGAAAGAGAAGATTTTGATTCCTCTGTAATCGACTTAGATACGGGAATCAGTTTTGTGTCGCCGCGTATATCTATGCAGGAATATGCAAATGTAACGGATAGAAAAGGATTCCTCCGGATCAGGGGAAGAGAGTCGCTGAACTCGTTGCATCAGGTATCTTTCTTAGGAAAACGTCAGCAGGCATTTGATGTGATTGCGGAAACAGCATTTGAATTTTCACCGCAATATCCGGAGCAGATGGCGGGGATGGCTTATATGTATGATGCCATGAACTTTTATCTGCTTGGAAAGACTGTCAATGAGGCAGGAAAGAGTGTATTGGTATTGTTGATGAGTGACATGGGTGTCATAATGGATGCCTGTGAGGAAATATTGCTTCCTTCAGATAAGATGGTATGGCTCAGAGCGCAGACAACAGATGAAGGGAAATTGGTTCATTTTTACTGGTCTATGGATGGAGTAGAGTGGTATGTCATAGGTGCTTCCTGCGATACGAGGATATTGACAGATGAGCATTGCAGAGGTTTTACAGGTGCACATTTCGGCATGTATGTTCATGACATGACAGAGCAGAAGGCGTATGCCGATTTTGATTATTTTTTGTTGAAACAGGCAGAATGACAGATGTGGAAAAAGGATGAAGACGCATGAGGAAAATGCATACGGAAGTGAAGCTGCAGACAGAGAATGAACTGATTGAACGACTGTTTCATAGGGCGGAGTTAAAATGTCTGGATAATCTGAAGAATTTTGACGGAGATACTGTTCTGATCGAGGGCGGCGGCTATGAGAAGATATGGCTGGAGACACAGCCTATGGGCGGTGAGATGTATGCCAAGAGAAACTTGGAAGTAGGACTGAATAATCAGTTGCTGTTCATGAAACATCAGCGTGAGGATGGGCGTATCCCGGGTAGCATTGCACTGATTGACGGCGTGGTGACACCGCAATTTGATAAGTTTCAGGGATTTTGCTTTCCGGCACCGGCGTTGAACCTGTACTATTTGACAGGGCGTAATCAAGATTATCTGGAGTTCTTGTATCAGACACTTGAGAGATTTGATCATTATCTATGGGCAATTAGGGATTCAGATGGAGATGGCTGTCTGGAGAGCTGGTGCAAGTATGATACCGGTGAGGATAATGCCATAAGATATGGAGATGCGCCAAATGCGTGGACTCAGGACACACCGCCGATGGGGACTGATGTCGTGCCGATGGCTTCCATGGATATCATGAGCTACTCGTACGCGGCAAGAGAAACTTTGCAGGAAATCTGCAGGATACTTCAAGATAATCGTGAAGAGTTCTGGCTCAGGCAGGCTGGGGCTGTGAAAGAAAAAATTGAGGCTTATCTTTGGAATGAAGAGAGAGGTGCATTGTTTGATCGCGACAGACATGGTGTGATGCTTCCGACATTGACACATAATAACCTGCGTGCAATGTACTGGAATTCCATGACACCTCGGATGGCACAGAGGTTCGTGGAGGATCATCTGCTGAATTCACAGGAGTTTTGGACAAAGATGCCGTTGCCATCTGTTGCGGCCAATGATCCGTTGTTTCGAAACATCACCAAGAATAATTGGAGCGGACAGGTGGAAGCGCTGACCTATCAAAGAGCCATCAGAGCACTTGAGAATTATGGATATTATGAATTGATACCGCTGTTGGGCAAGAAGCTGTTTCAGGCAATCGGACCGGAATGCGTTTTCGTACAACAGTATGATCCGTTTACGATGGAACCCTCCAGAGTGTCACTGGAAGGAGAGCAGGATGCTTATGGCCCGGCGATGCTTTCGGTACTTGAATATATCTCACGGCTGTATGGGATTCATATGGAGCGTGAAGAGATTTTCTGGGGAGCACTGGGGGATATCGAGAGTACATATGAACAGATATGGGGTGACCATGTCTATAAAATAGTGAATCATTTGAATGGTGCAATTGCCTATGTAGATGAAAAAGAGGTGTTCCGAACGGGAGCGGGCATACGCATTGTGACAGACTTAGACGGCCGGATACGGGCCGCATACAAATATACAAGTGCAGCGGATCTGACAACAGTACGACAATAAAAGGGCTGCGCTGGACAGGAGGAAATATGAACTATCATGAGCATCATGTGAATGAGATAGAGATTGCATATATAGGAGGCGGTTCCAGGGGATGGGCATGGACATTTATGACAGATCTGGCATTGGAAGAGCAGATGTCGGGAACCATACGACTGTATGACATCAATCATGAGGCAGCACATCACAATGAAATTATCGGAAATCGTGTCAGTAAACAGAAAGAAGCACTCGGTAAGTGGAATTATGTGACGAAGAATACGCTGGAGGAAGCACTGACAGGAGCAGACTTTGTTGTGATATCGATATTGCCTAAGACGTTTGACGAGATGGAGATTGATGTACATCTGCCGGAACGGCTGGGTGTTTACCAATCGGTAGGCGATACAGCAGGACCGGGGGGTATGATTAGGGCAATGAGAACCATACCGATGTTTCTGGAACTTGCAGAGGCCATCCGAGAGTATTGCCCAAAGGCGTGGGTCATCAATTATACCAATCCAATGTCTTTGTGCATCAAGACCTTATATCATGCTTTTCCTGAGATCAAGGCTTTTGGCTGTTGTCATGAAGTGTTCGGGACGCAAAAGGTTCTTGCGGGCATTGCAAGCCAGGAACTGGGTATTGATAAGATTGACAGGGAGGAGATTAAGGTCAATGTACTGGGAATCAATCATTTTACATGGTTCGATTATGCCAGCTACGAAGGAGTAGACCTGTTTCCAATCTATCATAGATATATTCAGGAGCATTTTGAAGAGGGATATGAGAAGGATGATGAGAATTGGGCGAATGTTTCATTTGCATGTGCACATAGGGTTAAGATGGATCTTTTTAACCGATTTGGGCTGATTGCAGCGGCAGGAGACAGACATCTGGCAGAATTTATGCCTGGTGATGAATACCTAAAGAATCCTGAAACGGTAGCAGAGTGGAAGTTCGGACTGACGACGGTGACATGGCGCAAGAAGGATTTGAATGATCGTTTGGAACGTTCGCACCGACTGGTCAACGGAGAGGAGACGGTAGAACTTAAGCCTACCGGAGAAGAAGGAATTCAGCTGATTAAAGCGATATGCGGACTTAGGACGATGATTAGCAATGTAAATATACCGAACTACAATAGTCAGATTTCAAATCTGCCGAAGACGGCAATCGTGGAAACCAATGCGGTTTTTGAAAGAAATGCAATCCGCCCGATTGTGGCAGGTAGGATACCACAGAATATTCTGGAGTTGATTATGCCGCATGTGGAAAATCATGAAAGAATCTTACAGGCAGCGTTGACTGACAATCATGAATTAGTGGTCGAAGCATTTCTGCATGATCCGTTGATACGAGGAAGAGCAAGTGATGCCGAGATTAGAAACCTGGCACTTGAAATGCTGAAAAGAACTTTATAGAAATAAGTATAGAAATTAAAAAAATTCTGCATATGAATCAGTCATATGCGGAATTTTTTAATTGAGTAGGTGATGGTCAAATATGTGATTCCTGCTCCCGTATCCGGCGGCGTACACGTCTGCGTTCCCGCAGTGCGGCGTAGTCTACTTTGTAGACAAGCGGATACAGGACAAATGCCATCGCAAAGGCTGTCAGCATGTCAAATACAGAATGTTGTTTTAAAAATACGGTGGACATGATAATCGATACGCAAATGATGAAAGAGCCGTAACGCAGCCATTTCTTATCCTTCAGAACCTCGTTGTGCGTGATTGCAAGATGGGCTCCGATGGAATTATATACGTGGATGCTCGGAAACAGATTCGTCGAAGTATCGATGCTGTATAAGTGGGAAACCAGTCCGGTAAAGAAATTCGGATCTGCAAATTCCTGCGGTCTGAGCCTGTGCGCATTTGGGAATACGGTAGATACGATCAAGAAGATCGTCATACCGGTATAGAGAAATGCACAATTATGCAGATATTCCTTTTCATCAGTAAACAGGCAGACAACAAGTGTCAATGCAACATATGCGAACCAGATAAAATACGGAATGATGAAATATTCACAAAACGGAATATAATCATCCAACCGCATGTGAATCCATGTGTATCGCCGCGGGGATATGATGCGGTTTTCCAAAGCAATAAACCATGGAAAATAGATTGCCGCAAATCCGATCATGATAAAGATCAATTTCCATTTCTTTTGTATGATGTTCAGAATGTTTTTGATGGTTTGTAACATGAATACCTCAACTCACTTTGATGAAAAAATTAACGTAGGATCATTTTCAATTGATTAGGGTCTATGCTGACCGCAATTTCTTTTTGCAGTTTGCAGGATTCGCCGTCTGCATGTACGGGAGCGGGTGCATCGGTTATGATCTTGACCTTTTTTGCCTGATAAGTGCGGATGCCCTTGAATTTCACATGGTTACCGTTGTATGCGGTAGGCAGCATCATAAGCACCTTGGCCTTGCTGATATGGTTGATTGTGCAGATATCCAGCAGCCCATCGGAATAATCAGCCTTGGGGCAGAACATGAAGCCTCCGCCTTCATATTTATGAATCATGGCGGTGACAAACAGATAATCATCGAAATGCAATTTCTGTGTGTCATCCAATATCACATCACAACTGTGGCATTTGGTTCTGAAAAGCTGTTTCAGGGCAATGATCACATAGATCAGTTTGCCCAGATGTATCCTATTTAAATAATATTTGATACGGGAAGCCAGAGCTTCGTGACAGATAGCCGCATCATATCCGATGCCGATACTGACACCGAAATTTTTCTTTGTATCACCATACTCGATACAGCCAATGTCTAAACGTGCATACTCCTTAGGATTCAGGATGTTACGGATAGCCTGTTCGGGCCGGCTCTCCAACTTCAGGTCGCGGGCAAAATCGTTGCTGGAGCCTGTGGGAATATACCCGAAGGTGACCTTGCTGTAATCCTGTATGCCTGTCAACACTTCATTGATCGTTCCGTCACCGCCGAGCACGACGATGAAACGCTGTTCACCTCCGGCTGTAATCGTCTCAGCCAGCCGTCTTGCGGAATCTGCACCGTCTGTCAGATATGCGGTGTATTCTGTATGAGTGTCAATCAAGACCTGTTCGACCTTGTTCCAAATCTTCCTGCCGTTGCCGGTACTGGAAGCGGGATTAATGATAAAATGGTACATATGCACCTCCGTTACGAGCGTAGAGAAGTACTTTTATCTGTATCGTTTATAACAAATTTACAACAAAAACAGTTTACTACAATCGAAGGATAATAACAAGAAATATATTTGCAGAACGGGAAAATTGTGCTATATTTATTTAAAAAGCATGGAGGGAATAAAATGTATTCTTTGGATGAAGTAAGAATGGTCGATCCTGAGGTTGCGGATGCCATTGTAAAAGAGCAGGAAAGACAGAACAGCCATATTGAATTGATTGCTTCCGAGAACTGGGTAAGCAAGGCGGTTATGGCAGCGATGGGCAGCCCTTTGACAAATAAATACGCAGAAGGATATCCGGGCAAGAGATATTACGGCGGATGTGAGTGCGTTGATATTGTAGAAGATCTGGCAAGAGACAGGGCAAAGGAATTATTTCACTGTGATTATGCAAATGTACAGCCGCATTCAGGCGCACAGGCCAATATGGCAGTATTTTTCGCAATGATGGAGCCGGGTGATACCTTTATGGGTATGAATCTGGATCACGGCGGACATCTGTCACATGGTTCACCGGTCAATATGTCCGGTAAATATTTTAATTGTGTTCACTATGGTGTCAATGCAGACGGTTTCATCGATTATGATGAGGTGAGACGCATTGCACTGGAATGCAAGCCTAAAATGATCGTTGCAGGTGCAAGCGCATATGCAAGAGCGATTGATTTCAAGAAATTCAGAGAAATCTGTGATGAAGCAGGGGCATATCTGATGGTAGATATCGCACACATCGCCGGACTGGTGGCGGCAGGACTTCATGAAAGCCCAATTCCGTATGCAGATGTTGTGACGACTACGACGCATAAGACACTGCGCGGACCTCGCGGCGGTATGATTCTTTGTAATCAGGCAGCTGCGGACAAGTTCAATTTTAATAAGGCAATCTTCCCGGGCATACAGGGAGGCCCTCTGATGCATGTGATCGCAGCCAAGGCAGTTTGTTTAAAGGAAGCACTGGAGCCGTCCTTCAAAGAATATCAGAAGAATGTATATGACAATGCACAAGCGCTTTCCAAGGGACTTATGAGCAGAGGTGTCAAGATCGTATCAGGCGGTACGGACAATCACTTGATGCTTGTGGATCTGACCAATTTTAATCTGACAGGTAAAGAAGTAGAGAAGCTTCTTGATCAGGCACATATCACTGCCAATAAGAACACGATTCCGAATGATCCGCAGTCACCGTTTGTAACAAGCGGTATCAGACTTGGCACACCGGCAGTTTCCTCCAGAGGCATGAATACGGAGGATATGGATCAGATCGCAGAAGCGATTGCGACCGTTATCAAAGAAGGCGAAGCAGGCATTCCTGCAGCCAAAGCCATCGTACAGAAGCTGACGGACAAGTATCCGTTGATCTGATGTGAAAAGGTGAATTATATTTTTTGGGATCTTGAATGGGCCGGAGTGAAAACTCCGGCTTATTTTGTTTGATGTATCCGGTATAGCCGTATTACACTTGAACTTGATTTAATACATATAATTTTTATAAAAGTGCTGTAATAAATGCAAGGATGTGATATACTTGCATAGACAAAAAGATACCAAGTGTTGAGTTTGGTTCACATAGTATATACAAGATGATGTAGTTGCATTGGTGGTACATTGATGGAGATCAGTATGGAAAGCAGTCAGAAGGAGCAGAAACAGGTACCGGTGATACAGGTGTCCGGTTTGAAGAAGATATATCGAGTCGGTGATACAAAAGTACGCGCGTTGAATGGTGTGGATTTTACGATTTATAAAGGCGAGTTTTGTTCTATTGTCGGGACGTCCGGTTCCGGCAAGTCTACGCTGCTGAATATGCTGGCAGGCCTGGAGAAGCCTACAAAGGGTGAGATTGTCATAGCCGGAAAACACATTGAGAATATGACGGAGAATCAACTGGTCAGCTTCCGAAGGGAGCATGTGGGATTTATTTTCCAATCCTTTAATCTCTTGTCCACATTGGATGCAGAAGAAAATGTTGCGCTGCCATTGACCTTTCGGGGAATGGGCAGAAAGGAACGCATCGAGCGTGCGCGCAAGACATTAAAGATGGTCGGGCTGAAGGAACATATGAAGCATAAGCCGACCCAGATGTCGGGAGGACAGCAGCAGAGAGTCGGCGTGGCAAGGGCACTCGTGCTGAATCCGGAGATTGTCTTTGCAGACGAGCCGACAGGCAATCTGGATTCCAATACATCGGCAGAGGTCATGACATTGATGCGCAAGGTGGTCAATGAGCAGAATCAGACATTAGTTATGGTAACGCATGACAATCATTTGGCATCATTTGCCGATCGCATTTTTCATATCAAAGATGGTAAGATTATTCAGATAGAAGATAACAGGGGTCAAAGGGAGGAAGAGACAAATGAGCAGACGAATTGAATGGAAGAGAGCGGCAGCATTTGCCTTGGCAACGATATTATTGAGCACGACGGGTTTATCAGGTACGGTGGATGTGAGCGCGGAAACGGTTTCGGGAAACAGTTCATCGGAAAAGACAACGACGACAACGACTTCCAATGTAGATTATACAGGGGCCTATTCTTCTTCAAATTATATCAAGCCCGGCAATTACTGGTTCACACCATCGGGCAAGTACGGTGAGCTCGTGACGGTCACATTGCCGATTGTCAATATGACGCCATATACGATCAAGGATGTAATCATTACCCCGATCATCAGTGGTAATAAAAAGGATTGGCCGTTTGAAATCACACAGACCAATTATGTATTGAAGGTTGATTCTCTTGCTGGCTCCAATGCGGAACCTGATGTAAATAAGCGTACCAAGGACCTGTTCTGGGTATTTCAGGTGCGTGATGATGTCATGAATGGTTATTACCCGATTCAATATCAGATTCTGTATACCGATGAACTTTGTAATCAAGGTTCGTGCACGATTTCTACTTACATAGAATGTACAGGCAAGGCAGGAGCGAAAAATATCAACGGTGATGATGAGACAGTAAAGTCAACACCGCGTATTATCGTAACGGGATTTGAGACAGAACCGGCTGAGGTATTTGCAGGAGAGAACTTTATGTTAACCTTGCATGTTCAGAATACTTCTTCCAAAACACCGGTAAAGAATGTTGAATTTGACTTAGAGGCTGCCGTAGAGGGAAAGGATGCAACTGCGACTTACTCTGCATTTTTGCCTACTTCCGGCTCAAACAGTGTTTACGTGGAGTCTATTCCGATGGGAGGCACCATCGACATGGCGGTTGAATTTACGGCGAAGGCAGATTTGTCACAGAAGCCTTATGTCATGAATGTGAAGATGAAGTATGAGGATTCCGAGAACAATCCCTATGAGGCGACCGGCAGCGTATCGATACCGGTAAAACAGGAGCTGAAATTTGATGTCAGCACCTTTGAAATCATGCCGAGTTCCATAGAGGTCGGCAGTGAATCCAATATCATGTTCAGTATCTATAATACCGGAAAGACGAAATTATATAACGTAAAAGCTAAGATTATGGGCGATTCGATTTCGCAGGGAGATGCATTTGTCGGCAATTTGGATTCCGGCGCGACAGGCAGTGTGGATGTGATGGTAACGGGTGTACAGCCGACTGCGGATGACGGCAAGATCAAGATCATGGTATCCTATGAAGACGAGACCAGTCAGGTATTTGAACAGGAGTATGATGCCGAGCTGTTTGTCAACGAAGCAATGATGGAAGAGGATTTTGAGATGGGCATGGAAGAGATGCCGATGGAAGAGCCGAGCGGATTTCCCGTATGGCTAATCTTCGTAATCATAGGCGTGGTTGTTGCGGTCGTGGTCGTGGTTATAATCGTTGTTGTTAAAAAGAAGAAAAAGAAGATTGAGAAACAACTGTTAATCGAAGATTTGAATGATGATGAGGATTAATGAATGAAACTGATAGATTTGTTCCGTATGAGCAGCAGCAATCTTTTTAAGCGTAAGATCAGGACGGTTCTTACCGTACTTGGTGTTGTCATCGGTACGGCTTCTATTGTTGTTATGATCTCACTCGGACTCGGTCTTGACCGGGCAACTATGGAGCAGATAGAGAGTTACGGCGGACTGACGACGATTCGCGTGACGGAAGCATACGATGATACTTCCTCCGGCGGAAACGGCGACGAGAAGAAGAGGCTGAATGATGCTTTGCTGGAACAGTTAAAACAGATAGAGCATGTTGAGGCAGTGACTCCGATCTTAAATACGCAAGTCATTCTGCGTCAGGGTATCTATGAGATGAATACGCAGCTACAGGGTATGCCGATAGAAGGTATCCGAGAACTTGGTCTGCAGTTCGAAGAGGGCGGCCTGCCGGAAGCGGATGCACCGTTGGAATTTGTTTACGGGGGTTCGGTTGCAGAGGATTTCTATAATGCGAAGACAGGACAATATGTCTATTGGGAGACAAATGAGGTGCCTGATATAGATGTCATGGAAAAGCCGATGTTTGTAATCTTTGACACGGATGCATATTATGCGTCCAAGAATAACAGTCAGCAGAGCAGTGCCACAGCATCAACTACGAGCGGTGCAGGGCAGGATACCAATAAAGAACCCGTTAAGATGCCTAAGAAGTATATCATAGCCAGTGCAGGGCAATTACAGAAACCGGCATCAGGCTATAATCAATATTCGTGGAGTGTATATTGTGACATAGATAAGCTCAAGCAGCAGCTTGAGAAGATTTATAAGAACAAACCGATACCGGGACAGCCTTTGAAGAAGAACGGAAAACCTTACAAGGAGTGGTTCTACAATGAGGTTAATGTCAGTATAGACAGTATAGACAATATGCAGGATATCCAGCAGATTATTAAGGATATGGGATATCAGACAAGCAGTAACGCAGAGTGGATTGCATCAACGCAGGAGCAGTCCAAGACGATTCAGCTGGTTTTGGGCGGCATCGGTGCGGTTTCCCTATTTGTAGCGGCAATCGGTATCACGAACACGATGATGATGTCTATTTATGAAAGGACAAAGGAAATCGGTGTCATTAAGGTATTAGGCTGCAGTCTTGGAAATATTCGTACAATGTTCTTGATGGAAGCGGCATATATCGGATTTATCGGCGGAACTGTAGGTATCGGAATCAGTTATGCAATTTCCGCGATTATCAATTCCATTACGAAGAATATGGAGTCCTACGGAATGGCAGTTTCGTATATCCCACCTTGGCTCGCATTGCTTGGACTTTTGTTTTCGGTAGCGGTCGGTATGGTATCGGGCTTCTTTCCGGCACTCCGCGCAATGCGTCTCAGTCCGCTGGCTGCGATCAGAAATGAATAATGAAATAAGGATGATGAAATCATGACAGTTGAGGAGAAACATCATAAGAGAAAAATAGAGCGTCTGCTGGCCATTGGTGCTGCAGTATTTGCAACGATATTGATTGCGGCATTTGCGGGGCTGTTGCTTGCGCTGGTTCATATGGACAGGAGTTTTGCAGATTTGGCCTATGCGATGACATATACAGGACCGCCGCCCGTAACGACAGAGGAAGCAATAGAAGAAAAGACGGAAGAAAGTGTGGAGACCCTTTCTCCGGTTGAGCAGGATACGGAAGGTCAGGCGGCAGCGAGCGAAGCTGAAGCGGAGATGCAGAATCAGACGATATCAGACAATACCGTGTCGGACAACAGCGTATCAGGCAATACAGTATCGGATAATACAGTATCGGACAATTCGGTATCAGATAATGCCGTAGAGGAACTGACCTATCCGCAGCCGTTTCAGCTGGTGGATGAGAGATATTTTGACGATGCACTTTTTATAGGAGATTCCAGAATGGAAGGATTTGGTCTGCATTCGGGATTGAAGTCAACCTTTTACGCAGCTACCGGCCTGCAGCTGCATGAGATAGACCGGTATAAGGTCGTCAGGACTGCAAACGGAAAGGTACCGATCTTCAGCGTGATGCAGCCGGGAGTATATAAGAAGGTATACATCAAGGTCGGGTTAAATGAACTCGGCTGGGGTACGGATGAACTGTTCCTGCAGGAATATGCTGATCTGATCGCGAGGATACGCGAACTGGAGCCGGATGCGATTATTTATGTACATGGACTCATCCATGTAACCGCTGCCAAATCAGAATCTGACAAGATACATACAAATGAGGCTATCAATGCTCGGAATGCGATGCTGCAGCAATTTGCTGCAGAACAGCAGGCATATTATGTGGATATCAATGAAGTCGTATCCGATGCAACAGGTGCTTTGCTGCCGGATCTGACATCGGACGGTATCCATCTGAAGGCAAAATATATGGAACTGTGGAAGAATTATCTGATGGCACATGCTGTCGCAACCGGAACAGAATCAGCAACACCGGAATCAACTGCAGCAGAAACGGAGCAGGCAGCGGATTAAAGTTGTGAAATTGTGAATGACACAGATTATAAGAGTAATCATATATATTTTTGAAAGGAAGTAGGTA
>CAZWXS010000035.1:0-25313 GCA_964638005.1 uncultured Lachnospiraceae bacterium | reverse complement strand
ATGATTGAGGAATTGGTAAATCTTAAGAGGTAATCAGTAACAAAGACCAAGTATTTTTATATTATAGGGGAACTAGAACTAGTTCCCCTATCTTTCTATGTATTATGTCTTATATGTACCAAGAAGGGGTGAGCGCATGATAGAAGTAACGAAATTAAATGGCGTACAGATCTTGATCAACCCGGATTTGATTGAAATTGTCGAAGAGACACCGGATACTGTCATTTCTTTTACAAACGGGAAAAAAATAATTGTAAAAGAAGGTAGACAAGAAGTGAAAAATTTAGTAAAATCGTATAAAAGGGATATTTTTGCGAATTAGGTGGTGGGAGTATTGGATATTGCGTCAATATTGGGTATAGTTGTGTGTTTTTTGCTGGTTATTTACGGAATTGTAGGTAACGAGCTTGATTTTAGTACTGCATCGTCCTTTGTAGATGTTCAGTCAATTGCGATTACAATCGGTGGTGCTTTTTGTTCGGTACTTACAGGATGTTCTTTGAAGAGCTTTGTAGCAGGTTTGAAAAGTATCACCCTGATTTTTAAGAGTCCGGCAATCAATACGACGCAAATTATTCAGAAAATCATAGATTTATCAAATGTAGCACGTAAAGAGGGATTACTGTCTCTGGAGGAGGCGGCCGGTGAGCTTGAGGACGCTTTTTTACAGAAAGGCATTATGCTGATTGTAGATGGTACCGATCCTGATTTGGTTCGTGCTATTTTAGAGACGGAATTAATCAGCATAGAGGGCAGACATAAGCAAAACATTGGTTTTTGGAGTACATTGGGAGCAATGGGACCTGCATGGGGTATGATCGGAACCCTGATAGGTCTTATTAACATGCTCCAAGCTATGGATGATGCATCTACCATCGGTCCTGCCATGGCGGTTGCTCTGATTACTACATTATACGGTTCCATGATTGCGAACTGGATTGCCGGTCCCGTTGAGACAAAATTAAAAGGTAACAATGATGCGGAGATGATGGTCAAGGAAATCATCATCGAAGGTCTTCTTTCCATACAGGCGGGTGAAAATCCCCGTGTCATCGAAGAAAAGCTCAAGTCCTTCCTAGCACCGGCTGAGCGTGGCAGTGTCGGTAAGGATCTTGGAGGAGGTGAAGAATAAGTGGCTGTTAAGAGAAAGCCGGATGAGGTGAAGCCCGGTGCAGCGTGGATGAATACGTTCGCGGATTTGATGAACCTGCTGCTTTGCTTCTTTGTACTACTATTTTCAATGTCTACCGTGGATGCGCAAAAGTTTGAACTTGTTGCGGCTTCCTTCGCGCAGACTTTTAGCATTTTTTCGGCGGGCGCCACGGCAATCGGAGACGGCATTCTGGTATCCAACGGAGTCAGTCAGCTCAATGAGTTGGATGAGTATATCAGTACGATGGGATATGCGTCAGAGAAATCAGAGACCAAGGACGAATTCGAAGAGGTTGCATCAGAGCAGCTAAAGGAATCAGAACAGCTTTCCGAACGGGTCGAAGAGACCGTCAAAGAGGAGAATCTGGATAAGGAAGTGGACATTGATTTCACGACCCAGTACGTTTCTCTAACATTAAATGGAGCATTGCTGTTTGACTCCGGAAGTGCTACAATTAAAGAAGGTGCGTACCCGATATTGGATAAGATTGGAGTGATTCTCCAGAAATATGGGGACAACCTGATCGAGATCGAGGGACATACAGACAATGTTCCGATACATAATACGCAATTTGCCAATAATAACGAGCTTTCCAGTGCACGTGCGTTATCGGTATTCGATTATGTGGTGGCAACGACGAATCTGAATCCTGCCAATATCAAGCATACGGGCAGAGGGGAATATGTTCCGGTGGATGATAACGGAACACCTGAAGGCCGTTCCAAGAACAGACGGGTGGAGATCAAGATCTATCATACACTCAGTACATATTAGAGACAGGATATACCTTGCGACAGGGGAGGAACAACGGACATGAAGAAGAATTTACTGACGATATTGATTTTGGCACTGCTCATCGTGAATCTGGTACTGACGGGAATCGTTATGTTCAGTACGGTGTCGGCCAATAAGAAGACGGTTGCGCTTGTAAATAATATTGCAACGGTTCTGAATCTGGAGATGGGCCCCGAAGTTGCCGGAGAAGAGGAAGCGGCGGCAGAGGTATCTATGGCTGATACAGCAATGTACGACATTGTGGATCCGATGACAATCGCGCTCAGGAAGGGTGCAGACGGCGAGACGCACTATGCACTGGTAGAGGTTTCTCTGTCAATGAATACCAAGGATAAGGGATACAAGGAATTCGGCGCGACGATGGCAACCAAGGAAAGCTTGATCAAGAGTGAGATTATCGATGTGATCGGCTCTTATACAAGGGAAGAAGCAGAGGTAGACAAAAAGGGAATGGAAGAGGCAATCTTAATGCGCATTCAGGAGATGTTCGATTCTCAGTTTATATATGATGTGGCGTTTAGAAATATCAATTTCCAGTAAAGTAATCTGTGGAAAAATATACGGCATCGGAGGTGAATCGGCATGGGTGAGGTACTCTCCCAAAACGAAATAGACAGTTTGCTGCAGGCTTTGAGCTCCGGAGAGTTAGACGCGGATGAAATCGGCGGCAGCGAAGAAATAGTCGCTAAGAATTATGATTTCAGACGCCCTGCCAAGTTCTCCAAAGAGCACCTCAGAACATTGGAAATCATATTTGAGCATTACGGACGGCTGGTTTCCACGAATCTGCCGGTTTATTTGAGAAAGAATATACAGGTGAGCGTAGTGAATTCGGAGGCATGTACCTTTTCAGAATTCTCAACGGCGCTTGCCAATCCGGTATTATTAGCAATTATCAACTTCTCACCGCTCGGCGGGAACATTATGTTAGAGATTGCCGCCACTCTGGGCTTTGCGATGATAGACCGAATGCTCGGAGGACAAGGCGATCCGCTCGAGAAGAGTAGGGACTTTTCTGAGATAGAACTGTCCATTGTGGAAAAGGTAATCCTGACCTGCGTGCAGTTGCTCAGGGAACCGTGGAAAAATGTCATTGAGATCAACCCGATCTTAGAGAGGATTGAGACCAATCCGCAATATGCACAGATCATAGCACCGAGTGAAATGATAGCAATCGTCACGATTTCCATGAAGATAGGCGATGTTGAAGGACTGATGAATGTGTGTCTGCCGTACTTCACGCTGGAGAGCGTCATGGATAAGCTCAATACCAAGTATTGGTTCTCTACGATGAAGGATACTTCGGGAGAGCAGTTCAAGGAACACATAGAAACATTGCTCCGCAAGGTGGATATGCCGGTTAAGGCTGTTCTGGGACATAGTTCGATTACGGTCAATGATTTTGCAAATCTGCAGCTCGGTGATATCATCAGACTGAATTCCAAGGTCAATACCGATCTGAATGTATATGTAGGAAATATCAGAAAATTCAAAGCCCTGCCGGGATCCAACAAGGATTCTTATGCAGTCAGGGTTACGTCAATACTGAGAGAGGGGGAATAAGAATATGGACGGAATGTTATCCCAAGACGAGATAAATGCCCTGTTAAACGGCATGGGTTCGGATGATGCTCCGGCAGCTGATTCGGGCAGCACCGCTCCGGTGAGTGCAGGCGAAGAAATGCTGACAGAGACTGAGAAAGATGCCATCGGGGAAGTCGCCAATATCAGTATGGGAACTTCGGCCACAACGCTTTATTCCTTGGTGAACAGAAAGGTCAACATTACGACGCCGGTTGTAGAATTGGCCACATGGGACAAGGTCATAGAGGATTATGAGAGGCCTTGTGTCTTTATCAGAATTCAATATAAGGTAGGACTGGACGGAACGAACATATTGGTGCTCAAGGAGTCCGACGTTAAGATTATTACAGACCTGATGATGGGCGGAGACGGCACCAACACCGACGGAGAACTCGGAGAGCTGCACTTGAGTGCAATATCCGAGGCAATGAATCAGATGATGGGTTCGTCAGCAACATCTCTTTCCTCCATGTTGGGGAAGATGATTGATATCACCCCACCGGAAGCAAGCTTGATTGATCTGAATGAATTTGTAGACGGAGGCGAGTTGTCGGATTTCCTCGCAGGAACCTTCGTTAAGATTTCATTTAAGATGCAGATAGAGGAACTGGTTGACAGCAAGATTATTCAGTTATATCCGGTTGATTTTGCCAAGTCATTGTACGATCACTTTATCAACAATCAAGGAGCGCCACAGGCTTCCGAACCGGAACCGGCGCCGATACCGATTCCGTCACCTCCACCGGCAGCACCTATGGGAATGGGTATGCCGACCATGAATGATTCCATGAGCATGAACAGTCCAATGGGAATGGGCATGCAGCAGCCAATGGGTATGGGAGGCGGCATGAACATGGGAATGCAGAAGCCGATGGGAATGGGCATGCAGCAGCCGATGGGTATGGGCAGTCCGATGGGAATGGGCATGCAGCAGCCGGCGGGTATGCCGGGAGTCAATATACAGCCCGTAGCATTCCAGACCTTTGGCGGTGATGTAAATGCAATGCAGAGTCAGGAGAATATCGGACTCATCAGGGATGTTCCTTTGGAGGTTACGGTAGAACTCGGAAGGACGAGCAAATCCATCAGCGATATACTGGAGTTTGCACCGGGTACGATTATTGAACTTGACAAGATTGCCGGTGAGCCGGTTGATGTATTGGTTAACGGCAAGCTTGTAGCAAAGGGAGAGGTAGTAGTCATCGAGGAGAACTTCGGTGTCAGAGTAACAGAGATCATTAAATAGTATGGAACAACTATAAAACTATAGGAGTGTGTAGATTATGGCGAAGAATATTTTGATTTGTGATGATGCGGCATTTATGCGAATGATGATTAAGGACATTCTCACAAAGAACGGTTACAATGTGGCAGGAGAAGCAGAAAACGGAGCGAAGGCAGTTGAGAAGTACAACGAATTAAAGCCGGATCTGGTTCTGATGGACATCACGATGCCGGAAATGGACGGAATTCAGGCTCTTAAGAAGATTAAGGAATCTGATTCAGGTGCGTTAATCATCATGTGCTCGGCAATGGGGCAGCAGGCTATGGTTATCGAGTCCATTCAGGCGGGAGCAAAGGATTTCATTGTTAAGCCTTTCCAGGCAGACCGCGTTATCGAGGCTGTTAAAAAAGTAGTAGGTTAACAGAATGACAGCATTACTTGGACTTCAGACCTCTCGGCTTGAGAGCGCTGCACAGTTTGTTACAGTGATTCTGGTATTTGTGTTTGTACTTGCGCTGACTTATTTTACGACCAGATTCGTGGGAAAGTATCAGAAGACGCAGCTCTATTGCAAGAATATTGAGGTGATCGAGACATATAAGGTCACGACCAATAAGTATGTGCAGATTATCAGAACCGGTGAGAAGTATCTGGTGATTGCGGTATGTAAGGATACGATTACATATCTTTCAGAAATATCAGGTGACGAGCTTGATCTGTCTGCACCTGCGGCTGCGACAAATGAGAGTTTTCAGGAAGTATTGGCGAAAGCAAAAAACCTGATACACAAAGGGAAGTAATCATATGAAATATGTGGGTTCAAAAAGAAGCAAAAGAGTGATTCAAGGGCTTTGCTTATTGATTTGTGCCGTTATGCTGGTTTTGGGCAGTCCAAAGCAGGTATATGCAGGTGTTGAGACGGATGTGAATGATTTGGGCATATCGGAGGATTCCGAAGGTCCGACCACCATCATCAACGAACCGGGTTCGGCTGAGACCGGAGAAGAGTTGCGGGAAATCAATGTGGGCAACAATCTGTCCGTTACATATAGGGACGGACAGGGCAACCTGTCGGGGACGCTGAGAATATTGATTATTCTTACGCTGATTGCGCTGGCACCGATGCTGCTCATCATGTTAACTTCATTTACGAGGATCCTGATTGTGCTTCATTTTGTTAGGACTGCACTGGGTACTCAGACAGCACCGCCTAATCAAGTTATGATTGGGTTAACTTTATTTCTAACGTTTTTTATTATGAGTCCGGTGATTACACAGATCAATGAAACTGCAATCCAGCCGTTTGAGGCAGGTGAGATTACACAGGAAGAATTTGTTGAGACTGCTATGGATCCGCTTCGGGAATTCATGTACGGGCAGACTCAGAAAAAGGATGTACGCTTGTTTTTGGACATAGCCAAGATCGGAGATGTGGAATCAATCGATGATATTCCGAATAATGTGTTGATTCCGAGCTTTATTATCAGTGAGCTTCGAACGGCATTTATCATTGGCTTCTTATTATATATTCCGTTTATCGTTATCGATATGGTCGTCGCCTCGACATTGATGTCCATGGGTATGATGATGCTGCCGCCGACGACGATATCCATGCCTTTCAAGATATTATTGTTCGTACTTGCAGATGGCTGGAATCTGGTCATAGGCAATCTGGTAAGGACTTTCTATTAGCTGTGTACACATGGGAGAAAGATTATGACAGTAGATGACGTCACACTGATCACGCGGGAAACTCTATATACAATTATCACGACGGCAGCTCCTGTGCTGTTGGTGTCACTGGTAGTCGGTCTGATCGTGTCCATCTTTCAGACGGTTACTTCCATTCAGGAACAGACGCTTACATTTGTGCCGAAGATACTGGCGATTTTTGTGAGTTTGATGATATTGGGACACTGGATGTTGAACAACATGGTTACATTTATGACGGAACTATGGTCTGATTTCACAGTCTATATCAGGTAGCGGTATGATAGATTATTCGTTTTCGATTCAGGATTTGGAGTATTTTCTGCTCATATTTACACGAGTCAGCTGCTTTATATATATCGTGCCGTTTTTCAGCACGACCAATACACCTCGGCAGATTAAGATCGGATTGAGTTTTTTCATTACCATGATTTTGTATTCGGTCATGACACCACATCCGGTATTGGAGTATTCTATGGTATTGGGATATGCGATTCTGGTTTTGAAGGAAGGAATTACAGGGCTTCTGATTGGGTTTGGAGCAAGCATTTGTAATTCTATTGTTTTATTAGCGGGAAAAATCGCTGACATGGAGATTGGTCTGTCCATGGTTCAGATGTTTGATCCGTTGACCAGAGAGCAGTCGGGATTTACGGGTACGATTTATCAGTATGCGGTTCTGCTCATGATGATGGTAACGAATCTGCATCACTATTTTTTAAGAGCCTTTGTGGATGCTTATCAGTTGATTCCGATCGGCGGAGTGCATATTGATACAGATAAGCTGATGACCGCCATGATACAGTTCATGACGGATTATATATTGATAGCCTTTAGGATATGTATTCCGATTGTGGCGGCAATATTGATTCTGAATTGTATATTGGGTGTTCTTGCGAAGGTAGCACCGCAGGTCAATATGTTTTCGGTCGGTATTCAGGTCAAGATTCTGGTCGGCCTGTCAGTATTGTTTCTGACGATCGGAATGCTGCCGAATATTTCAAGTGCCATATATGAGGAAATGAAGGTTATGATGACTGCCATGGTCTACAGCATGCAGTAAGTGAGATTTGGGAGGTGCTTTGGGTGGAGAATAGGCAATTGTTGATGCAGTATAATCTGCAGTTCTTTGCCAAAGACGGACCCGGTGGTGAGAAGACAGAGGATGCGACACCTAAAAAGTTGTCTGATGCGAGGAAAGACGGACAGGTCGCAAAGAGCAAAGAATTAGGATCGGCAGTCGGTTTGCTGGCGCTGTTCCTGACATTGAAGTTTTTTATCGGAAGTCTCGGAACCCAGTTCCTTGAGACATTCTATTATGTATACAGTAGGATTCCGGAACTGATTACCATGGTAAACGGAGGAATCTCGATACAGTCCTTTGCGGCACTGACTACCGAGATTATGAAAAAGATATTGTTGATGCTGCTGCCGGTCTTTCTGGTGACCGTTATTTCGGCTGTTTTGGTGGATATCGTACAGGTAAAATGGCAGCCGACTACCAAGCCGTTACAGCCAAAGTTCAACAAGCTGAACCCGGTCAGCGGACTCAAGAGGCTTTTTTCGAAGGATAAGCTGATGGAGCTGCTGAAATCTGTCATCAAGATCGTGATGATCGCTTACCTGGCATATTCAACGATTGAAGAACAATTCAACATTCTGTTTTTATTATATGATATGACGCTTTTAAGCGGGATACAGGCAATCGGAGATATTGTCATCAACCTTGGGATCAAGATCAGCGTGTTCTATCTGGTGTTGGGGCTTGCGGATTTCATCTATCAGAAGTTCAAGTTCAAGGAAGACATGAAGATGACGAAACAGGAAGTCAAGGATGAGATGAAGAACTCCGAAGGAGATCCGCAGATCAAGGGAAAACAGCGCAGCAGGATGCGTGAGGCCAGCAGGCGGCGTATGATGTCCGCACTTCCGCAGGCTGATGTTGTCATCACCAACCCGACACATTTTGCTGTTGCACTCAAATATGATACCGAGGTGTGTCCGGCACCGTATGTCATTGCCAAAGGTGAAGATTATCTGGCTCTTAAGATTAAGGAGACCGCAAAAGAACACGGGATTCCGATTGAAGAGAATAAGCCGCTTGCAAGAATGCTCTATTACAATGTAGAGATCGGAACTGCCATTCCGCCGGAATTGTATCAGGTGGTTGCAGAGATTTTGGCAGCAATCTACAAGTCTAAGAATAAAGCAGGCTGAGGACAGAATGAAGTAATACAAGAAGGAGGAAGGCATTTTGAAGACTAAAAAGGCCGATTTAGGCGTTGCGCTATATTTACTGTCTGCCTTTGTATTTCTGATAATTCCGATTCCTTCTCAGTTATTGGATATATGTCTGGCAATCAATATTGCGGTTGCACTGGCGATTTTGTTCAACACGATGTTTGCCAAGGAAGTATTGTCGATGTCGTTTTATCCGACCATGCTGCTGTTCACGACCATGTTTCGTATTTCATTGAATGTGTCGTCTACGAAGCTGATCCTGCAAAGCGGTGATCCGGGTAATGTCGTTACGACATTCGGAGAGTTTGTCGGCGGTGGTGACCTGATCATCGGTTCCATCGTATTTATCATATTGATTATTGTCCAGTTCATGGTCATCAACAAAGGTTCTGAGAGAGTTGCGGAAGTAACTGCAAGATTCACCTTGGATGCTATGCCCGGTAAGCAGATGGCAATCGATGCCGATCTGAACACCGGAGCCATCACGGATGAGCAGGCAAAGGTGGCACGTGACAAGCTGCAGCAGGAAGCCAGCTTCTTCGGCAGCATGGATGGTGCCGTGAAGTATGTCAAGGGAGATGCTACGGCAGGTCTTTTGATTACAGCCGTCAATATCATCGGCGGTATGGCAATGGGTATGACCCGATTCGATCTGGAATTCGGAGATGCCATACAGAAATATGCCATCCTGACCATCGGTGACGGTCTTGTCAGCCAGATTCCGTCTTTGCTGATTTCGTTGTCAACCGGTATTTTGGTTACAAAGGCGGCAAAGGATGCAGATTTCGGATCGACGCTGATTCGCCAGCTGTTCGGTGTGCCGAAGGTATTATATTTTGTGGGTGGTACATTGGCATTCTTGGGAATAGCTACACCGTTGAATGCAATATTGTTTCTGGGATTAGGTGTTGCATTTATTCTGTCGGGACGCTTGATTGCCAATAATATCGAAGTTGAGGCGATAGAGTCGGAAGTGGATCAAAACGAATCAGACGCAGAGGAGATCAGGAGGCCGGAGAATGTGGTATCGCTCCTGCAGGTGGATCCGATCGAGCTCGAATTCGGTTATGGAATCATTCCACTTGCGGATGTCAATCAGGGCGGCGACTTGCTTGACCGCGTGGTCATGATCCGACGACAGGTTGCATTGGAACTGGGTACGGTAGTGCCGATCATCCGTTTGAGAGATAACATTCAGTTAAATCCGAATCAGTATATCATCAAGATCAAGGGAATACAGGTCAGTGAGGGAGAAATCCTGTTTGACCATTATATGGCAATGAATCCGGGATTTGTGGAAGAAGAAATCACGGGTATTCCAACGTTTGAACCGTCCTTCCATCTGCCGGCTATCTGGATTACGGAGAGCCAGCGTGAACGGGCAGAGAGTATGGGATATACAGTGGTAGATCCGCCTTCGATCATAGCAACGCATCTGACAGAGGTCATCAGACAGCATATCAGTGAGCTGTTGTCGCGTCAGGATGTACAGAATCTTGTAAACAACCTGAAGGAAAGCAATCCTTCTCTCGTAGACGAACTGACACCGAAGCTGTTAGGGCTCGGCGAGATTCAAAAGGTATTGCAGAATCTGTTAAAAGAGGGGATTTCCATCAGAGACCTGCTTACGATATTTGAAACATTGGCAGATCATGCGGTCGTAACGAGAGATACGGATGTTTTGACGGAATATGTACGGCAGAGTCTGAAGCGTGCGATATCCGCAAAGTATTTCCCGGCTAATGAAGCGACCAGTGTCGTGACGCTGGATCCGAAGATCGAGCAGGAGATTATGGCATCTGTGAAACAGACGGAACAGGGTGCATATCTGACGCTGGATCCTGAACGGACGAAAGCGATTATGAGTGCAGTCGAAACAGAGGTTGCAAAGCTTGAAAACCTCGGTAAGAATCCGATTGTGATTACTTCGCCGATTGTCAGGATGTATTTTAAAAAGTTGACAGAGGATTATTTTAAGGATCTCATTGTAGTATCCTATAACGAGATAGACTCTAATGTAGAATTACAATCTGTGGGGATGGTGACAGCGTAGTGATTATCAAGAAGTTTCAAGGGAAAACAGAGATAGAAGCCATTGAAGCCGCCAAGAAAGAGATGGGGCCGAATGTGGTGGTTATGAATGTCAAGAACGTTAAGAAGAAGGGGTTTGCAAAACTGCTTTTTTTCAAGCCGAACCTTGTGGAAGCCACCGTGGCAATGGAGGAAGAGAGCGAAAAGCCTGTTCCGAGAAAGGTTGAGCCCAGAGATTTCTCTGCCGATATCATACCGGAGGAAGTCTATCCTGCACGTCGTGCCACCGACAACGGACACAGTGAAAAGGTGATAGAAGAGAAACTGGAGAGTCTGCATACGCTGATCGAGCAGCAGCTCAGCAAGGAAAGTGAAGAAGAGGAAGAGCGGGAGGAGGAAGCAGATGACGACAAGGTTGTATTTCTCAAACTGATTTATAATACGCTGATCGATAATGAAGTAGATGAGAAATATGCAAATCAACTGCTTGCAGAGATTGATAAGATCAATAAGCCCAATGCAACCATAGATTTTATACTGGCTAATATCTATCAGAAGATGATATTGAAGTTTGGTCAGCCGAAGATCATCGTGCCGGCCGCCGAGAATCCCAAAGTAATCTTCTTTGTGGGTCCAACCGGTGTCGGAAAGACAACAACGATTGCCAAGATTGCCTCTAAGTTCTGTGTAAACGACAAGATGAAGGTGGCTCTTTTGACGACGGATACATATCGTATTGCGGCAGCAGAGCAGCTGCGTACTTATGCCAACATACTGGATGTACCGTTTCGTGTGATTTATTCGACGGAGGAGATTGATACGGCCATTGAAGATTTCAAGGCATATGATTATATTTTGGTGGATACGGCAGGTCATTCTCATCATAATGAAACGCAGAAGAATAATATGAGTCATTATATTCATTCCGTCAAGGAAGATATAGAAAAGGAAGTCTATCTCGTGGTCAGTGCAACAACGAAGTATCGTGATCTGCTCAGTATAGCAGATACTTATACCGAGATGACGGATTACAAATTGATTTTTACGAAATTGGACGAGACGACAACGCTGGGTAATTTGTTAAATCTGAAATTACATACGGGAGCCGATCTGTCTTATGTGACTTGTGGACAGAATGTACCGGATGATATGGAACAATTCAATCCGCAGGCAACTGTGAAGCAGTTACTGGGAGGCAAGTAATATATGGATCAGGCAGAACAATTGAGAAATATCATCAAAAAGAGTGCACAGGCACCGCGTCCGACAGCCAGAGTCATTACAGTGACAAGTGGTAAGGGAGGCGTCGGGAAGTCGAACGTGTCCATCAATCTGGCCGTGCAGCTGCGCAAGATGGGACAGCGTGTAATCATCTTTGACGCAGACTTTGGATTGGCAAATATAGAAGTTATGTTTGGCGCGATTCCAAAGCATAATCTGAGTGATTTGATCTATCAGGGCAAGAATATCAAGGAAATCATCACGATGGGACCTATGGATATCGGTTTTATTTCGGGCGGTTCCGGAATTGCCGGATTATCCAATTTGGGCAGAGATTATATCAATTATCTTGTTCAGAATCTGGCAGAGTTGGATGTGTTGGCAGATGTAATTATTATTGATACAGGCGCGGGAATCTCGGATTCAGTGTTGGAATTTCTCGTGGCAAGCGGGGAGATTTTGCTTGTGACAACGCCGGAACCTACTTCAATCACGGATTCCTATTCTTTGTTGAAGGCGCTGAATCGTCATGCAAGATTTAACAAGGAGATGACGCAGATTAAGGTGGTTGCCAATAAGGTGGAGAACCTCGAAGAGGGCAGACAGTTATATACGAAACTGAATGCGGTGGTCAGCAGATATCTGAAGATTCCGATTGAATTCATTGGAGTGATACCGCAAGATTCACAGCTGCAAAAGGCAGTCATGCAGCAGACGCCGATTTCAATCCAGAATCCGAATGCAAAGTCTTCTCTCGCGTTTGAGGATCTGGCAGTGACATTGATGAACAAAGAGGCTGAACCGATATTCAGAAAACATGGTATGGCGGGCTTTTTTGCAAATATAGTGACAGGCAAAAAATTTTTATAACAAAGAATGCGAGGAGATATCTATATGCTATCAAAATTTGTGACATTAGGCGACAAACTGGAATTGGAAACTGTTGAGCGGCACGAGGAAGAGCAGGAGCTTGCAGTCAAGGCAAGGAAGACCTATAAGAGTCAGGTATATGATATTATATCCGAGGATCAGATTAAGATTGCGATGCCCATGGAGCAGGGCAAGGTGATACTGCTTCCGGTGGACGGAGAATATAATATCTGTTTCTATACCAAGACCGGTTTATACCAGTGTCTTGCAAGAGTAATCGACAGATATAAGAGCAATAATGTATTCATCCTTTTGATGGAGCTGACTACGGATATTCGCAAGTATCAGCGCCGAGAGTACTATCGTTTGAACTGTGTGCTCGATATGCGGTGCCGACAGCTTGATGAAAAGGAACTCCCTAAGATATTGGAAAAGGTACAGTTCATTGATACCGATATTACCTTGAATAACGGAATTATTGTCGATATCAGCGGCGGCGGTGCCAGGTTCATCTCATCGGTACAGTATCCGAATCAGAGCCTGATCCTGTTCGTGTTCAGTCTTTTTGTGAACGGAGAAATGATGGAGTATCAGCTGGTCGGACAGGTACTTTTGAGCGAAGAGCTGGAGAACCGTAAAGGCGAATATGAGCACAGGATTCAGTTTACCAACATCATGAATGATGACCGTGAAGGTATCATCAGATACATATTTGAAGAAGAACGAAAGAAACGCAGAAGAGAAAAGGGCTTATAATGAAGAAAAAAATATTACTTGTTGATGACTCTGCACTCATGAGAAGAGTGCTGTGTGATATAATAAACTCGGATAGCAGATTCGAAGTCGCAGATGTGGCGAACGACGGTGTAGAAGGATTTAAACTGCTGTGTGAGAAGAAATACGATGCAGTCGTACTGGATGTCTATATGCCGAGGATGACGGGACTTGAACTTCTGAAAGAAATGCAGAAGTGCAATGTGTCGGCAAACGTGCTTGTGGCAAGTACTACGACCAAGGAAGGCGCAAGGGAAACATTACTTGCACTGGAGTATGGAGCGTTAGATTTTATTCAAAAGCCGGAGCATGCTTTGGACACGAAGTCGGACAAGTTCACGAGCCGATTCCTGATGTTGTTGGATGTTGTAGCAAGAGCAGGAAATCAGTCGGCAATCAGGCCGAAGAAACAGCAGGCAGCACCTGCTGCGGAGCATAAAGCACCGATTGCACCGAGCAGTTCCAGAATACGTTCCCGAGGCAGCAAGATTATTGCAATCGCATCTTCCACAGGCGGACCGAAGGCATTGCAGGATGTCATCCCAAGGATACCGACCAATGTAAATGCACCCATCGTGCTGGTTCAGCACATGCCAAAGGGCTTCACCAAATCGCTTGCCGAGAGGCTGGATGAACTCAGCGGACTTCCGGTGACGGAGGCCGTGGACGGAGAACAGGTGGTAGCCGGACATGTCTATGTGGCACCGGGTGGGCAGCATCTGAAGGTGGTTTCGAAAGGTACCGGACACTGTATACAGTTGACCGATGAGGCGACAAGAGAAGGTGTCAAGCCTTGTGCGAACTATATGTATGAGTCTCTTGCGGAAAGTTCCTACGATGAGATCATATGTGCAGTGCTGACCGGTATGGGAAGCGATGGTACAGTCGGAATCAAGAACCTGAAATCCAAGAAAAATATTTATGTGGTAGCGCAGGATGAAACTACCTGTGCAGTATATGGGATGCCGAAGAGCATCGTAACGTCGGGCCTGGCAGATGCTGTTGCACCGATCGATCAGGTGGCAAACGAAATCATAAAGAACGTGGGGGTACACTGACTATGGATGTAAGCCAATATTTAGAGATTTTTCTTGATGAAACAAAAGAGCATTTACAGAGTTTGAGCGAGCAGTTGATGATTCTGGAGAATGAGCCGGAAAATGTAGATACCATCAATGAGATTTTCCGTGCAGCACATTCCTTGAAGGGCATGGCGGGAACCATGGGCTACAAGAGGATGCAGAAACTGACTCACAATATGGAGAATGTATTTTCCGAGGTCAGAACCGGCAAGCTGAAGGTGAGCGGTCATTTGATCGATATTCTGTTTCAGGCACTTGATGCACTGGAGGAGTATAAGGATGCAATCCAGAATACTTCAGATGAAGGTACCAATGATAACACACCTATCATTGATGCGCTGGCGAAGATATTGGATGGCGGAGATGCAGAGGAATCAGCTCCGGAGCAGGCTGAGGCAGTACAGAAAGCGGAAACGGTGCAGGAGCAGCCGGAGGCTAATTCTGACGGTATGAAGTGGCGTGACATCAAACTGCAGGAAGCAGAATTACATACGATACAGGAGGCATTCGGAAAAGGCAAGAATGTGTACGGTCTGACGGTATTGGTTCAGGAGACCTGTATCTTGAAAGCAGCCAGAGCTTTTCTCGTATTCAAGGCATTGGAAGAGCTGGGTTCCATCGTTGTATCTAATCCGTCTGCACAGGACATTGAGGACGAGAGGTTTGATTTTGAATTCAGCATGTATTTTGTGACGGATGCAGCACTTGATAAGGTAATCGAAGCCATCAAGAGTGTTTCGGAAATCGAAAACGGCATCGGTAAGAAGATCAGTGCAGATGAGCTGAGTGAAGATGAGAGCAGATCTGTGGCAGAAGAACATGAAAATACAGAGACATCCGTATCGGTGAGTGCAGAGTCTTCAACGGCTGTCAGTGATGAAGCAGGACAGGCACAGCAGAATTCTCCGGCATCCAACAAGAAGCCGACAGTTGCCAAGCCTGTTGTGAACAGAACAGTCAGAGTCGATATTGAGAAATTAGATGTGCTCATGAATCTTGTGAGTGAGTTAATCATTGCCAAGAACTCTTTGGTTTCCTTCAGCGAAAGTGATATATCCAATACGAATTTCAATGAACAGATCGAGTATCTGGAGAGTGTTACCACAAACCTGCATGAGTCGGTTATGAAGGTTCGTATGGTTCCTATCGAGAGTGTTGTTAACAGATTCCCGAAGATGATTCGTGATCTTTCGAAGAAGCTTAACAAGAAGATGAATCTGTATATGTCGGGTGAAGATACAGAACTGGACAGAACGGTTGTGGATGAGATCGGTGATCCTTTGATGCATCTGCTTCGCAACAGTGCTGATCACGGTCTGGAGTCTGCAGAGGCACGTGCTGCACGCGGCAAGAATGAGGTTGGTACGATCCAGCTGGATGCATATCAGGATGGTAACAACGTTGTCATTGAAGTAAAGGATGACGGTAACGGAATCGATGTTGCAGCTGTTCGTCAGAAGGCAATCGAACGTGGTACGATTACCGCGGAACAGGCTGAGACGATGGGCGATAGGGATATCATTGATTTGCTGTTCCTGCCGAGCTTTTCAACGACAAAGGTTGTATCGGATGTATCGGGAAGAGGTGTCGGACTTGATGTTGTTAAGTCCAAGATCGAAGCACTCGGTGGTGATGTCAGTGTCAAGAGCAAGCTTGGCGAAGGTTCTACATTCTCTATCAGACTTCCGCTTACCCTTGCCATTATTCAGGCTCTTATGGTTGTAGTCGGGGATGAGAAGTATGCAATCTCACTTGGCTCCATCCAGACGATTGAAGCGCTTACGGAGGATGAAGTGAAATATGTTCAGGCCAAGGAAGTTATCAATCTGCGCGGCAGCGTTATTCCTTTGATTCGTCTGCGGTCTGTGCTGGATATTGAACCGAAGCCGAAGGATGACGGGGAACTGGTCGTAGTCATCGTGAGAAAGGGCGATTCCATGGCAGGTCTCGTTGTGGATGAATTGATCGGTCAGCAGGAAATCGTTATTAAATCACTTGGAAAGTATATTAATTGCACGAGCAGAATGATCAGTGGCGCAACCATCTTAGGTGACGGCGAAGTAGCATTGATTCTGGATGCCAATGCACTGATATAAGCGGGAGGTAGATGACAATGGATGAATTAAAAGTTGTGGGTGAATCAACACAATATATTGTAATTAAGATCGGTGATGAGCAGTATGGTATTGATATTAGGTACATTGAGAATATCGTACGTATGCAGAAAATCACAAGAGTACCGAAGGTACAGCCTTATTTCAAGGGTGTCATCAATCTGCGAGGCGAGGTAGTTCCGGTCATGAGTCTGCGTGTGAAGATGGGGTTGGAACCGGATGTAACATCCAATACAACGCGAATCATCATTTTAAAGATTGAGCAGAATGCGCCGGTCGGTGTAATTGTTGATGAGGTCAAGGAAGTTGTAACCTTGGAAGAAGCCAATACAGATAAGGTTGCCTATGATGCAAAGGATGATACCGTAAACTATATTAACGGAATCGGAAAATGCAACGGCGGTTTGATTTCTCTGCTTGACTTAAACGTTGTGGTATCGGAAAAAGAGACTATATAATCATTTATGAGGCGCAAGGTTGAAAGGAGCTTTCAACCTTGAGTTGTGCCTTGCTATAGACGGCAGATATGTCTATATGCGGCGTTAGGAGATAATACTATGGCAAAATTAGACTTAAATAATGTGGACGGAATATACTTTGATGTCTTAAAAGAAATCGGAAATATCGGTGCCGGTAATGCAACGACTGCCCTGGCACAGTTATTACAGACAAAGGTTGATATGAAGGTGCCAAAGGTTGCGCTACTGGAATTCTCTGAGGTCGGAGAAGCCATGGGCGGAGCGGAACAGATCATGGCAGGTATCTATCAGGCTGTAGAGGGCGACATCACAGGAAGCATCATGTTTCTGCTGGAAGAGCGTTCGGCAAGGATTTTGGTATCCAAGCTTATGGGAATGGAAGAGGTGCATGAGGGCGAATTTACCGAGATGGAGATTTCTGCACTCAAGGAAATCGGCAATATCATTACCGGCTCCTACCTGTCCTCACTGTCTACGCTGACGAATCTGAAGATCATATCCTCCATTCCGGACATCAGCATTGATATGGCGGGTGCCATCTTAAGTGTTCCTGCGATCGAGTTTGGTACGCTTGGAGATAAGATACTGCTGATACAGACGGCATTCTCCGATGATGTGAAGCTGGACGGATATTTCATTTTAGTACCGGATTTGGAATCGTATGACAAGATCTTGAGTTCTTTGGGCATGTAATCAGATTACAGAAACAAAAAAATTTAGGGCAGGAATAACTCATGAGTGAAATGATAAAAGTAGGAATGGCTGATTTAAAACTGTGTAAGAGTCCGGACGGTATCACAACCTTAGGCCTTGGATCATGCGTTGGTATCGCACTGAGAGATCCGATCAATAAGATTGGCGGTCTGGCACATATTATGCTACCTGACAGTACGAAGATACAGAATAACAGCAGCATTCCCAAATTTGCGGATACAGGGATTCAGGAACTGGTGAACCAGATGGTTAAGGCAGGAGCGGTGCAGAGCCGTATCGTTGCTAAGATTGCCGGAGGGGCGCAGATGTTCTCGTTCCAGAATAAGTCCGAACTGGTTGCGATTGGGGCACGTAATGTTGAGGCAACGAAGAAAAAGCTTCAGGAACTGCACATTCGCATTCTGGCAGAGGATACCGGTGAGTCCTATGGACGAACAGTGGAATTTTATCCGGAAACGGGTGATTTTATTATCAAGGCTGTCGGTAAGACGCAAAAGACGATATAGATCGGAGGAGTGACATGAATACAAAACAGATTCCATCTATTATCATGCTTCTTGCAGGAGCGGTGACATGTATCGTGACCTTTATGAACGGTTATGAGATCAAGGATACACTGGTTATATTGATATGGGTTCTGATTATTTTTTTAATCATTGGAATTGTCGTAAAGAAGATATTGGATTCTTTTCATATGCCGGATGAAGATGCGGTTGATGACGAAGGGGAAGTGATCAAGAAGAATCCGGAGGACGGCGAAGAAGGTGAAAAGACTTCTGAAGAGACTGCAGGGGAAGGCAGCAAGGGTGAGACGGAAGAAAAAGAAGGGGAGTAGCCAATGGACGAGACTTCAAGAAAGAAGCTTTGGGCTGAATATGCCAAGACAAAGTCGCCCGAGAGCAGAGAAAAGATTATTTTGGAATATGCACCGCTTGTCAAAGTGGTTGCCGGCCGTTTGAGCATGTATCTGGGATACAATGTCGAATATGACGATCTGGTTGGTTACGGGGTGTTTGGTTTGATTGATGCCATTGACAAGTTTGATCCCGGCAAGGCGGTTAAGTTTGAGACTTATGCAAGTCTTAGGATTCGTGGTGCGATATTGGATCAGATACGCAAGATGGATTGGATTCCGCGTACCATCCGCCAGAAACAGAAAAAAATCAACTCGGCTGTCAAGGAAATTGAAGAGAAGACCGGTCGAAATGCGACCGATAACGAAATAGCAAAAGAACTCGGCATAACAGATGATGAATATTTAGACTGGCAGTGTCAGATGAAGGTGACAAACGTCATGTCGCTCAATGAATACATAGAGCAGGGGACAGATGTTCCGCAGGATAGGAACGCGCCTTCTAAGCAGTTTGAACAGCCGGAAGATGTAGTTGAACAGGGAGAACTTAAGACAATGCTTGCAGAAGCATTGGAATTGCTCACGGAGAAGGAGCGAAAAGTGATCGTCCTGTATTATTATGAAGAACTGACGTTGAAAGAAATCAGCAACATTTTAGAGGTGTCTGAATCAAGAATCTCGCAGCTCCACACGAAGGGCCTGCAGAAGATGAAGACCAAGATGGGCAAGTATATGGGAGTCTTGACCGAACAGTAACGTATTGGGTGAGCAATGTGTAACAAGAGGGGGGCAGAACATGAAGAACGGGTATTTTCAATTAGTATGTGCAGGCGGCATTACGTCAATCAGACTGTTTCCGCCGGAAGATGGCGGAGAACCGCTTAGAATCGAAGAGGTAAGAGACTATTTAGCCAAGAAAGGTTTTAATAAATACGATCAGATTGTATTGAACAGAGCCTATACAGGCTTGCAGGAATCGACGGATGTTCAGGTGGATGAAAAAGAGTGTTTTCCGGTGCAGGAGATGCTTGACATTCAGGTTTCTGTGGACAAGATGACGGCGATTGCGAGATTTTTCCCACCTTCCAGCAACGGAGCACTGATGGAGAAGGGTGAGATCATCCGTGATCTGGGTCATAAGAAGATCGCTGTGGGAATCAATGAGAAGGTCATTGATGCTTTTATTGCGAACAGAAAGTATTGTACGGATTATGTGATTGCACAGGGAATCGTGCCGGTTCAGGGATCGGATGCCAAGATTGAGTATTTCTTTAATACCAATCCGAATGTCAAGCCGAAAATGAACGAGGACGGAACGGTTAATTTCTTCGAACTGGATATGATCAGCAAATGCAATGTAGGTGATGTCCTTGCGAGACTGACCAAGGCTGAGCCCGGAGAGCCGGGACAGAATGTGTATGGCGAGCGTGTACAGCAAAGAGATGTCAAGAAATTGATCCTGAAGTTCGGAAGAAACATCGAGCAGACTGAGGACGGAACAGAGCTCAAGTCTCTGGTCAACGGACATGTATCGCTGGTGGATGATAAGGTATTCGTATCCGATGTCTATGAGGTTAACGATGTAGACACCTCAACCGGTAACATAGAATATGCCGGAAATGTGCTGATACGGGGAAATGTAAAGGCCGGATTTTGCGTGCAGGCGGAAGGTGATATTGAGGTTAAGGGTGTTGTCGAGGGCGCATTATTGGAAGCGGGCGGCAGCATTATCATTGCCAGAGGCGTGAATGGCATGAATAAAGGTGTTTTGTCTGCGAGTGGCAACATTATATCCAAATTTATAGAAAATGCCACTGTAACCTCGGGAGGCTACGTACATACAGAGGCAATCCTGCACAGTAAGGTATCTGCAAAGGGAGATATCGAAGTGACGGGCAGGAAGGGATTTATCACCGGAGGAGTCGTACGAGCAGGGAATATGATTTCGGCTAAGATGATCGGTTCTTCGATGGGAGCAGATACGCTCATTGAGGTGGGGGTTGATCCCGAACTCAAGGAGAAGGCGAACGAACTGCGTAAGACGATTGCAGAACTACAGAAGAGTCTGGCAACGATACAGCCTGTATTAAATGCTATGAGCCAGAAACTGGCTGCAGGCGAAAAATTGCCGTATGAGCAGGCACAGTATGCACAGAAACTGGTTGAGACCTGTAAATTGCAGAAGACACAATTGGCTGAATCAGAAAAGACATTGGAAGAACTGGATTCGGTCATGGATACCGAGACGGCGGCACAAATCAGGGTCGGCAACGAAGTGTATCCGGGAACAAAGATTACCATATCGGATGTATCCCTGTATGTTCATGATTCCTTTAAACATTGCAGATTCATCAAGTCGCAGGGAGACGTTAAGATGGTCGCTTTATAAGAAAAAGAGGTGTAGCCATGATTAATCCAATTGAGGTCAACGGCATTATTTCAAGGGCACAGGATGTATCCATGATACGTCATAATGAGGATAATAAAGGCACGATTGATCAGAGTAATTTTCAGCATAAGTTTACTCAGGAAGTAGAGCAGAATATCAGAACCGTACGCCAGTCCGATGATTCGGATAAGGCGGATACACGTCATGATGCCAAGGAAAAGGGCAAGAACGAATATCATGGCGACGGTGGAAGTCGCGGACAGCAGGAGGCCAAAAAGAAGGATGGTACGATGGTTGTGAAGAGTCAGGGTGGTTTTGATATTAAAATATAAGATTGGAGAAGTACAGATATGACAGCAATCGAAATAGCGCTTCTAGTATTAGGAGCGATTATTTTTGCCGTAAGCTTCGCAATACCGGAAATGAAGAGCGAGCCGTCGAAGGAACAGCAAAAATTAAGTGAAGCGGAAATCAGGAAGATCATTGATCGTGAGATGGAGCATGTCCGGGAACGTGTGGATGATGTGGTCGATGAGACGATTGATTATACAATGGAAAAGACGGAGCGTTCTCTTGCCAAGATATCCAACGAGAAGATCATGGCGGTTAACGAGTATTCAGATACGGTGCTGGAGGAGATCAATAAGAATCACAAAGAGGTTATGTTTCTCTATGATATGCTGAATGATAAGCAGAATGATTTGAGAAATACCTTGCGAAAGGCTGAAGCGACAAAGGAAGAAACAGTTGCAGCGGTGGCGGAGGCTACTGTTGTATCTTCATTGGTGCGGCAACAGGAAGAAACGGTGTCAGAGCCGGTTGCCGAGAGAGTACCGGAACCGATTTTTCATCGATTTGCAGAGGGCATGGATGAGGCTGTATTACCAATCACGGAGAATGTGGTTGTAAAAGAAGTGCCAAAGGCGCCTATTTCGAAAAAAGCATCATCGATTAAGACAGTTTCTAAGCCGTCGGAGCTCGGTGGGACATCATCTGCCGGAGGCAGTAAGAATAATAACCAGCGGATATTGGAGATGCATAAAGAAGGACAGTCCAATATTGCGATTGCCAAGGAACTGGGACTTGGTCTGGGCGAAGTGAAGCTGGTCATTGATTTGTTTGAAGGGGTATGAAGATGAAATTAAAGTACTACATGCGGGGACTTGGCATCGGTATCATAGTGACGGCGGTAATCATGGGCATAGCACTTGGCGGAAAACGCGAGTTGACGGACGCTGAAATCAAAGAGCGGGCCGAGACGCTGGGAATGGTCGAGGAAAGCGCAGTGCTGCTTCCGAGCTCACCTGTGGAAGAACCGAAAGAGGAGATACCGGCAGAGGAAGTTGCGGCAAATGATGCTGTGAGAAGACAGGCAGCAACTGCAGTAGCGGTCAAGATAGCAAAACAGCTGCAAGCAGATGCTATGATACGTGAGGCTGAGGATGCCGTGGGAGTGGCAGGCGGAACTACGGCTGATACGACAAAGGCTGAGGATGCGGATGCTGTCGGCGAAACGGCAGAAGTGCAGGAACGGCCGGTTGTCAATAAGCAGCCTGTGACGATACAGGTAGAGAGCGGCAACGGTTCGGACACAGTCAGCCGGAAACTGGCAGATGCGGGACTTGTGGAAAATGCGGAGACATTTGACAGATATCTGTGCAACCATGATTATGATTATAAGATTACGGTAGGCAAGCATACGATTCCGGCAGGCTCAACCTATGATGAGATTGCGAGGATTTTGATTTCTGCAGCAGAGTAAAGGAAAAATAACATTGTTATTCAATGGGGCAGAATCGTGCTGACAAAATATATATGAGTTTTATGCAGAAAAGCCCTTGCATAGGGGCTTTTCTTATGTTATAATACCAAAGTTGTCGTATTAATTAATCACGTGTGCGGATTTGCGGGATGGTGTCTGAAATCAGATAGCCTGCTGAACGAAGCATGCGGAAGAACAAACCAAACGGAGGAAAGAAACATGAGCGTTATTTCAATGAAGCAGTTACTCGAAGCGGGTGTTCACTTTGGACATCAGACAAGAAGATGGAACCCTAAGATGGCTCCATACATCTACACAGAGAGAAATGGTATCTATATCATCGACTTACAGAAGTCAGTAGGAATGGTTGATGATGCATACAATGCAATCTCAGACATCGCATCACAGGGCGGCACAATCTTGTTCGTAGGAACCAAGAAGCAGGCACAGGATGCAGTGAAGTCAGAAGCAGAGCGCTGCGGTATGTACTATGTAAATGAAAGATGGCTTGGTGGTATGTTAACAAACTTCAAGACCATCCAGTCAAGAATCGCTCGTCTTAAGACAATCGTAAGAATGTCAGAGGACGGAACATTTGATGTACTGCCTAAGAAGGAAGTGCTTGCACTCAGAAAAGAGTGGGAGAAGCTTGAGAAGAACCTTGGCGGTATCAAGGATATGAAGAGAATCCCGGATGCAATCTTCGTAGTAGATCCTAAGAAGGAAAGAATCTGTATCCAGGAAGCACATACATTGGGAATCCCGTTGATCGGTATCGCAGATACCAACTGTGATCCTGAAGAACTTGATTTCGTTATCCCCGGTAATGATGATGCAATCAGAGCCGTTAAGCTGATCGTAGCAAAGATGGCAGACGCTGTTATCGAAGCAAGACAGGGTGAGACAGCAGACGGATATGACGGAACAGAGGCTGCAGCAGCAGACGAAGCTGAAGAGGCAGAAGCAGTTACAGAGGCTTAAATCACAATCTAAAATAACTTCAATAAGCAGAGTAGACAGTACCCTGCTTATTGTAAATCATAGGAGGAAAATAAAATGGCAGTAACAGCAGCAATGGTAAAAGAATTAAGAGAAATGACCGGTGCAGGTATGATGGACTGTAAGAAAGCCCTTACCGAGACCGACGGAGATATGGAAGCAGCAGTAGAAGTATTAAGAAAAAGCGGTGCTGCTAAAATGGAAAAGAAAGCCAGCAGAATTGCAGCAGAAGGTATTACACGTGTTGCAGGTAATGCTAAGGAAGTAGTTGTAGTTGAAGTAAACTCAGAAACTGACTTTGTTGCTAAAAATGAAGTATTTCAGGAATTTGTACAGACTGTTGCAGATACAGCACTTGCCTCTGGCTTAGAAGGCGGAGCGAATGGAGAAGATATCGAAGCAGTCATCGAAATGAATGGTTTAAAAGAACTGATTATAGAAAAAACAGCTACAATCGGTGAAAAGTTATCTGTACGCAGATTTGCAAAAGTTTCAGGAGATTGCCTTGCATCCTATCTTCATGCAGGCGGAAAAATCGGCGTAATCGTAGCTGCAAATGGTGCTTCTGATGACGCTGTAAAAGAAGCTTTAACAAATGTAGCAATGCAGATTGCAGCTATGAATCCTCAGTATATCAGTAGAGATGATATCTCTGCTGATGAGATGGCAAAATTAAAAGAAATTATAATTGATAGCGCTCTGAACGATCCGGCATCTCTTCCGAAGCCGATCTTAAATAAGTTGATAGAGAAAGCGGTCAGTGAGAAATTATGGAGTGATGAAGATATCGCTATCTATGAAGAGAAGAAGAGCAACATGAACTTCCTCTTCAACTTCCTTTCAGAAGCAGCCAAAGCGACTCTTGCTCAATTAGCTATGAATGTAAAAGCTGATTATGTAAATGACAAAATTTTCTCAGGATTAGTAGACGGACGTATTTCCAAACATGTAAAAGAAATCAGTCTTTTAGAGCAGGCATATGTTAAAGCTGAAGACGGAAAACAGTCAGTTGGCAAGTACCTTGAATCAGTAAACAAAAATGTCGTAGTTACAAAATTCGTACGTTTTGAAGTTGGCGAAGGAATCGAAAAAAAGCAGGAAGACTTCGCAGCAGAAGTTGCAGCACAGATGAATTCGTAGTCTTGTACTGCGAATAAGATGGGTCAATAAGCGAACTTTTCAATAAAGAATAGAAAAAATTTATTAAGGCTCTGAAAGCCTTGTAAACACTACATTTCTTAGTGGTTATGAGGTTTTCGGAGCTTTTTTTATATATAGGTATTGTTTTAGTAAAATTTCCACTTACTTTACTAAAAT
>CAZWXS010000034.1:0-25371 GCA_964638005.1 uncultured Lachnospiraceae bacterium | reverse complement strand
TATACTACATAATCAATACAAATCATAGCAGAAAACGGATAATTGCGGAAGAACCCGCCGCAACGTAATATTCACCCAATGATTTATTAGTCGCAATCAGTAGCTCTGGAAATTCGAAGAATATCGTGAATGCAATACAGGTGGCAAAGAAAAGAGAAGCCAAGGTGATTACGCTTTCAGGATTTCAACCTGACAATACGATTAGAAAAATGGGTGATTATAGTATTTATGTACCGATATCACATTATGGAATAGTCGAATCAATTCATAATCTGATATTACAGCAAATTGTGGATGAAATTATGGACAGAGATGGCGCACAGTTATAGTTCGAAAATAGAAGTTATTTAATAATTCGAAGTGTATGATTCAAGTGAATTTATCTCATCATCTACATAAAAACAAATCTTCGCGCATCTCTGCTAAATCGATTAGTTCCTGACTAAAACCATTAATTGAGAAGATTGCAAAAAGCTCTTTCCTTTCAGAGTCTGACCACGCAACCCTCTTTGATTTATCAATGAGAGAATAGAATACATCAACAGAAACGCTTTGGATCCAATATTTACATTCGCCAAAGAGTATGATATTTTCTTCTTCGTTGATAGCGACTACGTCGATTTCAGTATTTTTATCCCAATATCGTCCGATTTTAGAAAAATGAAATGGTATCAGAGAATTTGCTGCGAGTGATGTGCGGCAAATATCTTCATATATGAATGCAGCATGGCTTCGGACAAAGCTTTTCTTGATTTTTTCAAGTACGTAGGCGGCATTTCCTTGTTCAATATCGCTTAGATTGGGATACACAAATGTAAACCAAAATTGTATATAGTTGTCTGTGATTTTATAAAGTCCTTTCTTGCTCTTTTCCGGATTTGATTCTGTAATGGGAACTTCTCTTTTCACCAGATCAAGTTCGATAAGAGTTTTGAGCGGTCTGGTTAAGTCGGTTGCTTTGACCCCGATTGCAGATGAAATATCGGATAGTTTGTGGTTTCCAAATGCGATGGTACGAAGAATAGAAAAGTAGCCGCCAATTTCCGAAACTTCCTGTTGAAGAAGAAACTGTGGTTCCTCGTACAAATAACTGGATTGATTTAGTACATTTTCTTCAATTCCCTCATAGAGATCTTCACAATCGGTAAATGATTCTATATACTTGGGGATTCCGCCTGTTATGGAATAACGATCTATCAGAGAAGCAAGTGATAAATCGTGGTAAAAGTCTTTATAGTAGGTGAAAGGAATCTGTTTTAATCGTATCTGTGCAGTGCGTCGTCCATATAACGGGCTGCTGTAAGCCAGGGTTTGTGAAACCATCATGGAGATGAGAGAGCCGCATAGAACAACCATAATATTACTTTCCTTTAGGATTTCATCCCATATGCGCTGGAATATGGATGGAAAGGCGGGGTTGGTTTTACCCAGATATTGAAATTCATCAATGATAATGATGGGTTTTTGCACGAACTTATGAGAAGCAACAGTTTTGAATATGGAATCCCATTTATTAGTCGTTGTTTCTGCCAGCAGTTCGTTTTTGGTGAATGCGGCAATTTTTTCTTTAAAAGCATTCCGATTGATTGCTTCTGACTCTTGGGTTGCGAGGAAATAGACAGCCTGTTTGTTACGGATGAATTCGGATAAGAGAGTGGTTTTTCCGACGCGTCTTCTTCCATAGACAATCACAAGTGAAGCCTCTTTTTTTGAATATTCTTTTTCAAGAGCTTTCATTTCGAACTCTCGATCAATAAATGTTTGCATATAGATTACCTCCTGCCTAATAATAGTATATCATATTTTATATGTTTGTAAACATAATACTTATAAACATATTTCAAAAATCCACGATTTGCCTCATGGATTTTTATTTATTTGCCGAAATATAGTGTATACGATTTAAGGGGAGACCAGATATGGGTATTATCAAAAGTGCTGCGTGTAAAAAATGTGGTTTGCATAAAAGATTATATATCGGCAGCGGGATGCTGGGTGGGAACCTTGATTATATAAAAACGACTCTTTCTGAGGATGTTCGTATACAGCTGGAGCAATGGCTGGATACACACGAGTATCAAAGGTGCAGTAATGCAAATAAACTTGGCAAATGTGAATATTGCGGTAATTTGGATATTTTGAATGAATTGAGAATTGCTGCTGCAGATGGCGAGGAATTTGTATATAGAAAACCATGTCCCTTATGTAAGCATGAAATGGCGGAAGTTCTGACGGATGTGGTTTTGTGTCCGGCTTGTAATAGTGTGATGGAATTAGCAGAGACGGGGCACTGGGATTGAGTTTAATGGAGCGGAGGCATGCAAATGGTTATCAATCATAATATAAGCTCTATGAATGCGAATAGACAGTATGGAGTCGTAACAGGCTATCTTGCAAAATCTGCGGAGAAGCTTAGCAGTGGATACAAGATCAATCGTGCTGCAGACGATGCTGCAGGTCTGACGATATCGGAAAAAATGCGCTCGCAGATCAGGGGACTTGGTCAGGCAAGCGAGAATGCGCAGCAGGGTGTCAGTTTGATACAGATAGCGGAAGGTGCAATGGCGGAATCACAGGAAATATTGCATCGCATGACTGAACTTTCCGTAAAATCCGCAAATGGAACCAATACGAAAGAGGACAGAAGTGCAATTCAGAAGGAAATCGGTGAACTTTCTCTGGAACTGGATCGCATTTCTGAAAGCACGGAATTTAACACGATGAAGCTGCTTGATGGTTCTGTTTCAAAAAGTATCTCTCCGGCAGCCGAAAAGAAATTGTTGGAATATATAAAGGGAAGTTGGCTTAATGATGGTCTTGCAAGAATCGATGCTGCTACCGGCTGGCAATTAAATGAGGATATTCAGATGGAGGTTACGCTTAGTTCATTAGGAAATTTCATTATGGCAACTATGGGAAGCTGGCCCGGTGGAAACCGGTTTATTCTTGACATTAATCGTGATATGATTCCGACATTCATGGATTATGCAGAAAGTGGTCCTTTGATAGAGCAATTATATTCTGACAGAATGATTGCACATGAGTTAACACATGCAATGATGTATCATAATGACACTTCACGCTTGTCAGATATACCCAAATGGTTTACTGAAGGAGTGGCAGAGGCTGTTCATGGTTCCGATGATTATCGTTTCGGCGATGTAAACGCAGCTAGTGTATTGAGTGCATATGATGAATTGAAGGAATTTGACTTTGACATATCAGCTCCTAATATAGAATGTTATTCTGTCGGGATGCTTGCGGTAGGGTACTTATACAATTATGATGGTGACGGTGTAGATGATCATACGGAGTGGAATGCATTGATGGAAGGGTTTTCTGCATCGCCCAGGGGGACATCGTTTAGTGATTTGTTTGCAACGGTTTATGGTAAGTCGCTGTCAAATGTACTGAAGGAATTTGAAGATGGTGCTGATGCAGCTCGATTGGATGCAGATCCGGTGACGGCACTCCAGACATACTTTGGTGATACCTGTGGTTTTGTGATAGGAGATCCCTATGCGGATCCGCTTGATAATCCGCATCAGGAGCCGGAGGGTGCGGTTGCCAACAATCCTAATATTACCCCCATTTCGAATCCGGAAGAGACAATAACCGATCCTATCAGCGGGAAGAATATAACGTTTATCTGGCCTGAAATCGGTGTCAATCGTGCTATGCCGATACACGTAGGAACATCTGCGGATCAATATATTGAGTTTACGATTGGCGCTATGTCCAGCAAATCTCTCTTTGGGAATGATGGAGTGGATGCGTCTACACAGCATGGTGCCAGGGAGTCCCTTAAAGTGATTGAAAAGGCCCTGGATTATGTATCAAGTGAACGCTCTAAGTTAGGTGCGGTCCAGAACAGATTGGAACACACCATTAAAAATCTGGATCAGACAACAGAGAATACACAGGCAGCGGAGTCGCGGCTTCGTGATGTGGATATGGCAGCAGAGATGGTTACTTATTCCAAGAATCGTATCTTGGCGCAGGCGGGAGAGAGCATGCTCGTACAGGCGAATCAGCAGCCGAACGGAGTGTTGTCTTTGTTGCAGTAGTGTGAGTAGTGTAGAGTCAACATTTTTTCATTGAATCCACAAGAGAATTATGCTACACTAATTCCACCAGTGATCATAACTGGTGATTGCATTCATGTGATGTATATGCCTCAAGGAGGCATATCTGGCGTTTCAGCCAAAGGTTTCAAAACAAAAAATTACAGAAAAAGTATTGTGCTATGCAAAAAATCCAAATATAATGAAATTATAAGGCGTACATTCCGTATTTCTCCGGATATCTGATCATGCTATTGGTTTGGCTGATATTGATCTGTTTGGTATTTAGCATTTACAATACGGCAGGAGGAGAGGAATGAGCAGAAAAACAGGAAGAATAGGACAAGGGATATTAGTCTTTCCTATGGATGACATCGGGGCGAAGAAGATATTCCAGGAGGAAGAGGTACGCAGGCGATTTATCAGTGCAGTGCTTAGCATACCACTTGAGGAGATTAGGTCTACACGACTTTTAAACACGCATCTTTTGAGAAGATTTCGTAGAGACAAGGAAGGAATTGTAGACATTATTATTGAATTGAATGATGATACGAAAATCATCATAGAGATTCAGGTGGAGAAATATAAGAACTGGGACGGACGCAACTTGTATTACCTGTCTAAAGCCTTCATAGAGAGTGTTGGTACAGGCGAGGATTATAAGAAGCTAAAGAAATGTGTCAGCATCAGTGTACTGGATTTCAATTACTTGCAGACTGAAAAGCGTCATTCACATTTCATGTGGCGTGATGAAGAGGGAAATATCTATACGGATTTGTTGGAGATTCATATCATTGAAATCAATAAGTTGCCAGGAGATTCTGTTACAAAAGAGGATGAAGCAATCAATGAATGGATAGCGTTGTTCCAATGCAGGAAGGAGGAAGAACTGGAGATGTTGAAAACAAGAACAAGTAACCCGGGAATCCTAACCGCAATCGAGGTGTTGAGAGAGATGAGTTTAAGCAAAGCAATCAAAGAAGAATGGGAATATCGTCAAAAGCAACGCAGAGACCGCCATGCAAGGGAGGCGTTCGTGTATGATTCCGGTGTGAGCGCAGGGCGAGAACTGGGCTTGGAGCAGGGAATCGAGCAAGGGATAGAGAAGGGAATGGAACAAGGCGTTGAACAGGGGAAGGTTACAGCAGCACGCAATCTTTTAGATATTCTGGAACCGTCGGTGATTGCAGAGAGAGTGGGTCTGCCCATTGAGCAAGTCATGTGTCTGAAAGAGGAAGCGGAGTATAGCATAGAGAAATAGAGGATGTAAGAACACAATTTCTGTTTTGCGAAATAATGAATGGAGAAAATATGGGATACATTATGGATTTGAGAAAACAGATTGGACATCAGCCATTACTGATGTCGTGTGCCTGCGTCATTGTTGAGAATGAAAAGGGTGAAGTTCTTCTGCAAAGACGCAGGGATAATCATCTATGGTGCTATTCCGGTGGTTCGATAGAACTGGATGAGGAAGTGGAACGGGCTGCAGCGAGGGAGTTATTTGAAGAAACGGGACTTGTTGCACGTGAATTGAAGTTGTTTGGCATTTATTCCGGGCTTGATAATCATTTCACTTATCCCAATGGTGATGAGGTTTCCTGTATTGATATGGTGTATATCTGTACGGATTATACAGGAGAATTGCGAGCACAGGATACCGAGGTTGAGGAGCTGCGTTTCTTCAGCAGAGAAGATTTGCCTAAGGCAGAAGAGTTTCTGACATCTAACGTCAAGGTGCTGCATGCCTATTTTGCACAAAAGGAGCCTGCAAAGCCGGTATTCTTTTTGGACAGGGATGGAGTGGTCACAGCGGAAAATGGATACATTACAAGGATAGAGGATCTGGAGATATTTCCATATGCAGCAGATTGTATACAGAGGATTCACGAGGTCGGATACAAGGCGATTATCATATCCAATCAGTCTGCAATCGGACGGGGCTATATGAACGAAGATACTTTACGGAAGATGAATCAATACCTGCTCGGGGAAACAGGGGCAGATGCTATCTATTATTGTCCTCATTGGTATAATTCCGATGCGGAGATATCGCAGTATAATATTGAATGCAATTGCCGAAAACCTAAGACCGGCTTGATGGAACGTGCATTGCGTGAACACAATTTGACGTTGGAAAATTCCTATTTTATCGGAGATCGAGAGACGGACATCGTTGCCGGAAAGGCCATGGGTATCAAGACGGTATTTGTGAAATCAGGATATGATATCAATGAATGCCGTGAGGAGCCGGATTATGTGTTCGGGGATTTGAGGGAGGCAGTCGAAGAACTGATATAATGAAACGTAATAAAACAATGGTAGTTGCAAGGTAGTTGCAATACCTCTGACAAATAAGTCAATAGACCATATTATGAAACTAAATAGTTATGACCATAGTCAAATGAGGTAGAAAACATGAAAAGAAAGCTGGAGCAAGACTTACAATTGTGGAAGCAAAAAAAGGATCGCAAACCATTGATTCTAAATGGAGCAAGACAAGTTGGGAAGACCTATATACTTCAGAAATTCGGAGACAGATATTATAAGAACACGGTCTATGTCAATTTGGAGATTAACGAAGCGGTTGCTTCTTTTTTTACTGAGAACATTACTCCTGAAAAAATAATACGATACCTTGAAGCGGCGACCGGAGAAAGGATTATTCCGGAGGAAACGTTGATTATTTTGGATGAAGTGCAGGTCTGTGAAAGGGCTTTGACTTCCCTAAAGTATTTTTATGAGGAGACACCTGAGTATCATATCATTGCTGCCGGAAGTTTGCTGGGGGTTGCAATTCATAGGAGCCGGTATTCTTTTCCGGTGGGAAAGGTTGAAACAATGACCTTGTATCCACTTGATTTTGAAGAATTTTTATGGGCAATGGATGAGGAATTATTGTGCGGTGAGATTAGAGAGTGTTACAGCAAGATGGATCCACTCGTTGAAGCACTGCACCAGCAGGCGATTGAGAGATATCGGCAGTATCTGATTATTGGAGGAATGCCGGCATGTATCAATTGTTTTTTGGGGACGGGAAAACTTTTGGACGTTCCGGCCGTGCAAAATGAGATATTAAATAATTATTTGGCGGATATGTCAAAATATGCCGAGAATACATCTGGTGTCAGGATTAGAGCGTGTTTCAATTCATTACCGGCACAATTGGCAAAGGATAATAAAAAATTTCAATATAAGATTGTACAAAAAGGTGGTACTGCTACTGTATTCGGAGAGGCAATTGAGTGGTTGAAATCAGCCGGAGTGGTGGTGAAGTGTCAAAAGACTGAGCAGGGCAATGAACCGATTGCGGCATATTCGGATTTGTCCTCCTTCAAATTGTATATGGGAGATGTCGGACTGTTGGTAATGAAATCGGGTATTTTGCAGCAGACGATTTTGACGGGAACAGGGAATACATTCTTAGGAGCTGTGACTGAAAATTATGTAGCAACACAACTGACGGCCAAGGGATTTGATCTGTTTTACTGGGAGAGTGAGCATTCTGCAGAGTTGGATTTTGTGACTTATGATCAGAGCGGCAGATATGCAATCGAGGTGAAGAAGGGTGAGAATATTAAGTCTCGAAGCCTGAATCTATTTACTAAAAAGTATGAACCGGAAAATATATACTGCTTTTCGTTAAAGAATTTTGGGTATGAGAATGATATTCATTCAGTACCGCTTTATGCAGTGTTTTGTTTGGAAAAGAAATGATGTAAAATCTTTCAAAAATCCATGATTTACCTTATGGACTTGAGAAAACAGATAGGTCATCAGCCATTCCCAATGGTGATGATATTTGTTTTTTTAGATTTATCTGAAGAGAAAAAGAAAAACCCGGATGAGAAAGGAAACGGAAACATGGATATTAAGAAAGAATGGATGCCGCCATTGATGAGATGTGCAGAAACTTTGTATCTGGTAGACGATGCAACCAAGGAAATTCTTTGGTGTAATGAAGGGAATGTTGGGGAAAGGTGCTATGAAGCATTTTTTGATAAAACAGAACCCTGTTCATTTTGCCCGCATCTGAAGCGGGATGAAGTATATAAATGGGACTGGTATGACAAAGGAAATAATCGTTGGCTGCAAATCAAAAATGAGCTGTTTCAAGACGGAGAACGGATCTTGCGGGCGGGTAATTTCAATGAGATCAATGACATCATGGATTTGAATCGGGATTCCGTAAATGAGATTTCACTTCTGACAAAGCTTTTGGAAGAAAACAGAAAGATGAAAAATGAGCTGGAATATGAGGCAACGCATGATCGGATGACAGGTTTATTGAATCGAAATTGTTATAATCTTGATATTGCTTCCGGGATGTATCATGTGCCCGATATAGGGGTACTCTATTTTGACTTGAATAACTTGAAGAAAATCAATGATACCTATCGCCATGAGGCCGGAGATCGATTGATCTGCAGACTTGCGGCAGCGATTCAGACTGTGACTGAACAGGTTGGAAATGCAAGGTGTTATCGGATCGGCGGAGATGAGTTTATTATGATTCGACAGGGAGGAACCAGACAGCAGTTAGAACAGGCGGTATCTGCTTTCCGACAGTTGATAGCAGTTACTAAGGAAGGCGAACCTCCTTGCGTCAGTGCGGTTGGTTTGGCATATTCGGAAGCAATCTGTGATATAGAAGGATTGGTATTTGAAGCAGACCAGGAGATGTATCGGGAGAAAAAGAGATTAAAAGAAAAGTCATTTTGTAGGATTTATTAGAGTGGAAAGAAATCACAAAGGATCGAAAGCCTTTGCTTCTATATGGGCGAGATAGGTTGGAAAAACATACATTTTGCGGGAATTTGCAAGAGACTATTCATAGAAACGGCATTTACATCAACTTTGAAAGGATGCCCGTTGTAGGGGAGTTTTTTGATGGGAAGTTGTCTCCGGATGCAGAAGTGGATTTCCTGATGCAGATAGATGGAAAGGTAGTGCCGATAGAGGTGAAATATGATACCAATGTACATGCAAGGAGTTTGAAGCACTTTGTTTCTATGTACCATCCCGATCGGGTAATCAGACTTTCTGCGAGAAATTTCGGGACTGACGGAAAGCTGCTGTCTGTTCCATTGTATGTTGCATTTTGTATCTAGCGATGTTTGCAAGCGGACTATTATCAGAAGGGAGACTATATCACTTATGAACATAGCAGTTATATTGTCAAATAAAAATCTTCAAATCACATGTGATTGTATCAAAGTATTTCAACAGAGCAATCTCATAGATGCGATTGTAGCAGTAGCGCCGGAGGAAGAGCAGGATGCGCTGGAAGAATTGCTGGAGCAGGCAGATATCTCCAAGTATGCTGACTTTGCGCCAAGTGCAGATACCAGACAGCTGTCTGTATATGCGGGGCTTGCGACTGCGCGGGAGGTGGTCGATTGGTACGAGGTTCCGGCTGAAATCGGTGGATATATACAGGTGGGTGTGAGAGATGAGATTGAGGATCCGCAGGATCTTGTTGTGATATATCCGGCAGGGAAGGCATGCGCCGATTCTGATCAAATAGCAAGAGGCATTGAATGCGCAACAGAGGCGGAGGGAGCGTTTATCAGACTTTCACCGAAGAATGTCCTGGAGGTATACGAGCTTGACAGGCTCTTAGCGATATATGACGGTATGTTGGGTACAGAATGGAACAATGCCGCCGACAGTGTGCAGATTGCTGTGAGTCATGGTATGGATGTTAGAGAGTGTTGAGTCCACTGAATTAACAGTGTCATATTTGTATCTCATAGAAAAGTATTGTACAATATATACAGGAAGTGATGGATTACATGGAAAAGAGAGAGATTTTGGCAATCATTCCCGCACGCAGCGGGTCTAAGAGTATCAAGGATAAAAATATCAGACTGATTGACGGAAAGCCGATGCTTGCGTATTCGATAGGACATGCGCAGGTATCAAAGTATATCACGAGGACGATTGTCAGTACGGACAGCGAGCGATATGCAGAAATCGCGCGAGAGTATGGAGCGGAGGTTCCGTTTATGCGTCCGGCGGAATATGCAACAGATACGGCACTGGATTATGATGTATTCTATCATGCCTTAAAGTATCTGGAGGAGCATGAGGGTTATGTACCGGAACTGGTCGTGCAGCTGCGGCCGACGTATCCGGCTCGGAATGTTGAGGATATTGACCAGATGATCGAACAGATGCTTGCGGATGAGACGATCGATTCCATGAGGTGTATTGCACCGGCAACGGAAATTGCATATAAGATGTGGCACCGTGTACCGAACAGCACAGAGATCACTCCAATCATGAAAGATATCCCCGAGTGCTACAATATGCCGCGCCAACAGCTGCCACAGGTCTATTACCAGAATGCATGCATTGATGTAATCAGAACAAACGTCATTACGATACAGCATTCGATGTCCGGGAAGAAGATTGCCGGATATGAGATGAAGGAGAACTTTGATATTGACACGGAAGAGGAATTCAAACGTGCCGAAGAGTATCTGAAGATTAAGAATGGAAATAAGAGATTCGTATTTGACATAGACGGAGTGATTGCGGGCTTTAGGGAAGGTTTGGACTATGATTCGGCACCGCCGGTGGAGGAGATGGTGCGTATCATTAACAAGCTCTATGATATGGGTAACTATATCGTGCTCTTCACGGCGCGAGGGTATGTGACAGGCATTGACTGGAGACCGACTACGGAAGACCAGATGAAGCGCTGGGGACTCAAATATCATGAACTGATCTTCGGGAAGCCCAATGCAGATTATTACATAGATGACAAGATGCTGGACATGAAGTTCCTGTATCAATATTTCGGAGAATAGGGTCATGGATATAAGACATCAGACCATGATGGCAATAGAGGACGGCATATGAATCCCAAGGCAGAGTATCAAAAAAATATCACAACCATCAACATGATTCAAGAGATTATCACATGCTTACGGCAGCAGAACTACAATCGTGCCGAGCGTTTGCTCCCTGTATGGTCGCGTACTATTTCGGCGACAATAGAGGTTCTTTTCGCATCTAAGGATTATTTTAATCAGTATGGTGCATTGGTGGATGAGTTGGGAATTATGGAAACGATGAAGGGAATCCTGCAAACGCAGGAACAGGGTGACTATATACTGCTTGCAGACCTCATGGAGCTGCAATTGCTTCCATTTCTTTACTCTTTACAGGATGTGATTCGCAGGGCCGAAAGCGGAGCTGTGTCGGATGATTATTTTGAACAGAATGTAGAAATTCTTTTGCACATGATTCCTGCTGTGTCGGATGTCGAAGGACTGATATGCGAACTTCGCAAAACACCTTCTGATCGGGAACATTATTTGATAGAGGACACCAACCAAGGAAGTCCGACACTCAAGTATACATCCGGTGATCAAAGTTATTATCTGCACAGTAATAATGATCCTGAAGCGGAGGGTCTGCTTCTTGCAAAAGAGTATTATCATGAAGATATAGAGCATTATACAGTCTATGGACTCGGACTGGCATACCATATTGCAGCTTTGCAGCGATTGTGTGACGGAACATGTATCATCGATGTATATGAGAGCGATATCAGAGTTATACGTGCCGCGTTTTCTGCCCGGAATCTGGCAGCATTGCTGCGAGGTGGTGTTCGGATACATTATGATCCGGATTTGACAAAGCTCGGAAAGGAAATGCAGAAATCAACTGATGGATTGATGCTGCATGCCCCATCAATCAGAGCGATTCAAAATGAAAATCTGCGTACTGCCATGAATGAGCTCTTTGTGCAGGAGAGCAGTATACGCAATCAGGGTGCTGATATGCTTCGCAATTTCAAAAGCAACACGCGTAATTGTAAACTATATGTAGATATACTAAAGGATGCATTTAAAGGAAAGACGGTTTATCTGATAGCAGCAGGACCTTCCTTGGACAAAAATATAGCGTTGTTGAAAAAGAGGCCGGAGCAGTCCATTATTTTATGTGTCGGAACTTCTTATCGGAAATTGATGCTGCAGCAGGGAATTGTTCCGGATTATGTGATTTTTCTGGATGCGGCACCTAGAATGTATGTGCAGGCAAGCGACTTTGTAAATGAAAACATACCGTATCTCATAGCATCAACGGCATGCAGAAGATTTGCAGAGGACTACCATGGTCCGAAGTATCTGATCTGTCAGGCAGGATATCCAAAGGCGGAGGAATATGCCAAGGAACGGGGATACAACATCTATCAAAGCGGCGGTTCTGTCAGCACGATTGCTCTGGACGTGGCGATACAGCTCGGTGCAGCCAGAGTGGTGTGTTTGGGCTTGGATCTTGCCTACACAGGTAACAAAATGCATGCGACACATGCCGGAAAATATGATATGATAGAATCCGATGATTTGGTTCAGGTCAAGGACTGGGATGGCAAGCTTGTCAATACGTCAGCCGCCATGGCCATGTACCGCAAATGGATCGAACGGCGGGTGGAAATGGCACATAAGGAACGTCCGGAACTGGAACTGATCAATGCGACCGAGGGCGGTGCATATATTCAGGGTATGAGGCATGTGAAACTCAGCGATATTTAGATTATTTAGTTAGATTATTTAGATAGAAGATAAAGGGAGAAACAGGCGTGAAACAGTATGACTATCTGATCGTAGGCGCGGGATTATTTGGTTCCGTATTTGCCTATGAAGCAAAGAAAGCAGGCAGGAAGTGCCTGGTAATTGACCGCAGGAGCCACATCGGCGGCAATGTGTATACCGAAGAGACTGAAGGCATCAATGTACACAAGTACGGTGCCCATATCTTTCATACAAGTAATAAAGAAGTGTGGGATTATATGAATTCCTTTGTGGAGTTCAACCGTTATACCAATTCACCGATTGCGCGTTATAAGGACGAGTTATATAATTTGCCCTTTAATATGAATACGTTCCATGCTCTCTGGGGTGTGAAGACGCCTGAGGAAGCTAAGGAGAAGATACAGGAGCAGATGCAGGAGGCTTTGCAGCAGGCTGAGAAGCATGCAGGAGCAGACGGACAGCTGCCGGAGCCGCAGAATCTGGAGGAACAGGCATTGCGTCTGATTGGGCGTGATATCTATGAAAAGCTGATTAAAGGCTATACGGAAAAACAGTGGGGAAAACGTGCCACAGAGCTTCCTTCCTTTATCATCAAGCGTCTGCCGGTTCGATTTACCTATGACAATAATTATTTCAATGACAAATATCAGGGAATTCCGGAAGGCGGCTATACGAAGATCATAGAGAAGATGCTTGACGGAATCGAAGTTTGTACAAATACGGATTTCTTTGCACAGAGAGCGGAGTTTGAACAGTGTGCGGAGAAGATTGTATTTACGGGCATGCTGGATGAATTTTATGGGTATCGATTCGGCGAGCTGGAGTATCGCAGTCTGCGGTTTGAGAGCGAAACACTCGATCAGGAGAATTATCAGGGAAATGCGGTTGTGAATTATACAGAGTACGATGTTCCGTATACGAGAATCATTGAGCATAAGCATTTTGAATTCGGTACGCAGCCCAAGACGGTCGTTACAAGAGAGTATCCCGCTACATGGAGCAAGGGCGATGAACCGTATTACCCAATGAACGATGAGAGAAACAATACGCTCTTTGCACAGTATAAGGAATTGGCAGATGCGGAACAAAATATCATCTTTGGCGGCAGGCTTGGCGAATACAAGTATTATGATATGCATCAGGTGGTTGCAAGGGCACTTGAAATCGTCAGGGCTGAGCTGGATTGAGTGGATTTTTTTGCGTTGTGAATCGGATGGCAACGATGAGCGGCTTCGAAATTACAATTTACGTTAATATTTCCTGTATTTTATCCGATATATATTTAGAAGACTATTTTTAGAAAGTTAATATATATTATAATATATGAATCATTTATGAAAATCATCACCTTGGAGAAGGGAGAACGGACGATTGAACAACAACGAGATGAACGCAGAGGTGTTACGGTCACAGCAGATAGAGGTGCTTCAGGTGGTCAGTGAGTATATAGAAAAACTGATTCCGAATATGGAAACCGTTGCGGGAGAGTTAAAAGGAGAGAAGCAGGAAGACACAGATGAATTCCTGAAACAGATCATAGATGGACTCAACTGGGTAATCGAAGCATTCAATGGGACGATGTCCTTAATCAACGAAGAACGTGAGGTTATCGATAAGGATGAGTTGAATCGCGAGGTACTCCAACTGAGCGAGGCACTGATCGATCATAACGATGCAAGAGCAGCGACCGTTCTCGAAAGCGGTATCCTTCCGTTCCTAAAGGAATTCAAATCCATTTCTGCGATGTATCACTGATTTATGCATTTGTTCGATAACATATATACATTATGATGGAATGTGAAGCAGAATAGAAATTGAAAACGAATATAAAAGAATATAAAAATAGAAGAAAGAAGTTTGTGAACGTGAATGTTCAGAACTTCTTTCTTCTATTTTGCTCGGGAGTCTAACAGTAACTGTTAAATAACATCCCGCTGTAATTGCTGGTCACATACGGATTGGCAAGTGATTTGCCGGGGTTCTTATATGCGACGATTGTCTTTTCTACATAATCCATCGGATTCAAGGATACCTGATTTGCCTTGCCGAGTACGGAACCTGCAAAGTTCTTGATGGCACCGAAACGATCCAATGCATCATCTTCCTGAGCGGTCTGCTGCAGCAGGTTCTTGTCCAGACTGATCGTACCGTTGCTTTGAACCATCAGTCCGATGGAGTCCAGATTGTTCTTATATGTAAGTGAAATATTGCTCATGTCATTGATCAGTCGGCTGGTATGCGGGTGCGATTCGACATATGCAGAAGCTGTCTGCAGGAATGAATTGTAGCCCTGTATCAGATGGCTGATATTTTCTGTAAAGGATTCCACATCGGTCTTCAGTCCGATGGTAGTGGGTTCACCCGGTTCGCTGACTCCGTTTAGGGACAGGCGGAAGGTCTTTTCAATCGTAAATTCGTTGGCATAGGTGCTTCTCTCTGTGCCGTTCAACAGAAAACTTGCGTTTTCGGCCTGCTGACTGATGTTGTCGAGTCCAAGATATCCAACCGTACCGGATTTTTTACTGGTATGGTGATCAGACACGGCAAATAACGAACTTTGATTGTCTGCGATTCCGGTTTCGGAGGATGTCAGACGAAGAGCGGTATTGCCTTCTGCATCTTCGACACGCTCAGCCTCTACACCGATGTTGGACTTGTTAATCAGCCGTGCGAGCTTATTTTGTATTTCCTTATTGGTATCACCTTGATTGACATTGAACTGGAACTCATAGTCCAAGTCGCGTACATGTATATCAAAGGAATAAGTATCCGGATCCAGCTTCATTTCATCCGCAGGCAGATAAGTTCCTTGATTTACCTGATTCTTTGCAAGGGATTTGACCTCTATCTCCAGAGAAGGGATATCCTCATCGCTGACATTTCCTATATAGGAAGCGGTTACGACATTTTCATCACTGGAGGAGACAGCCTTCTTATTTAATAACTGTGCGTCATCTCCGCCGGAAAGTGAGGAAATTACATTCTTCAGGCTTCTGGCATTTTCCTTCATGCCCACAGCAAATTCACCTGTAGCTTCATTAGGATTGATCATATACAGAGGAGCATCTTTATTCAATTTGACTATGGAGTTGTATACACTACGCAGTTCGCTCTTCTTATGGGTATCGTATGGTGACGAAGTACCCTTAGGCGCATAGGTAGTCAGATAGTGATTATAGACTGTGTTGAGTGCTGCCACATTAGCCATGATTGCCCCTCCTTTCATCCTTGAAATTACGCTGCTGCATTTACTCTATCTATTATATATAGAAGAAATGCTGCTTCATCGGAGTCAGTTCCGATGCATAATGTAAAGTTTTTACATTATATATGCGCGGGCACAAAAACCTACTTTTATGTAATTATCATACCTCATAATGGAAGAATTTGCAACCCATACGGGACATTTTCTTGAAAAATATTGAAGAAATATTTGATTTTCGTGGAAAAATTAAGTTGACGAGGGCGTTTGACTATGATATAGTAATCAAGCGAGATGAGAAAAGGTCTCTTTTTTTTGCTCAAATTTACGCGCGCGGAGGTGGATATTATGCGTACAAGAATCACACTTGCATGTACAGAATGCAAAAATCGTAACTATGATACAACTAAGGATAAGAAGACCCATCCTGACAGAATGGAAACAAAGAAATATTGCAGATTCTGCAAGACACACACATTGCACAAAGAGACAAAATAGGATTAGATTTGTGGCAATCGGTATGTGCCGGGAAAGGTGACGATTATGAGCGATACTGTTAGCAAAAGCGGTTCAGAAACAGCGCCTAAGAAAAGCTGGTTCAAGGGCTTGAAATCCGAATTTAAGAAGATCATGTGGGAAGACAGAAAGACGATCACGAGGCAGACGACAGCAGTTGTGATTATTTCCGTTCTGCTCGGACTGATTATTACAGTGATTGATACCATTCTGAAGTTTGGTATTGATTTTATTGTGACGTTGTAAAGAATAAGTGAGGATGATTTTATGGCAGAAGCAAATTGGTATGTTGTGCATACCTATTCAGGCTACGAAAATAAAGTAAAAGCCAATATAGAGAAGACCATAGAGAACAGACATCTGGAAGAGGAAATCATGGAAGTGCGTGTTCCGATGCAGGATGTCATCGAATTGAAGAATGGCGCCAGGAAATCTGTTCAGAAGAAGATGTTTCCGGGCTATGTTCTTGTAAATATGGTCATGAACGATGACACATGGTATGTGGTCAGAAACACAAGGGGCGTTACGGGCTTCGTAGGACCGGGAAGCAAACCGGTTCCGCTTACGGATGCAGAGATGAAGCCGCTTGGCATTAAGACAGAGAATGTATACATCAACTTCAAGGAAGGTGATACGGTATCCGTGATTGCCGGAGTTTGGAAGGATACGATCGGAGTTGTTCAGAGAATGGATATGGGTAAGCAGACAGCTACCATCAATGTTGAACTCTTTGGGCGTGAGACACCGGTTGAGATTGGTTTTGATGAAATCAACCGCATGAATTAACAGGTGTGATTTCGATAGGATTTTATTTTGATATGATTTGGATTAAAACAGACTTTGGTCTGATTTAATATGTTAGGGGTGTCTCATTATATGAGAGCTTTCTCCTAACTTGATCAAGGGTATCTCACTGCGTGAGGACTTTCCCTTGATTACGTGGGAGGGAAATGGTTCCCGCCACTACCACATTTTATTTAGGAGGTGCCATCATGGCAAAGAAAGTAGAAGGATATATTAAGCTGCAGATTCCTGCCGGCAAAGCAACACCGGCTCCACCGGTTGGTCCAGCACTTGGACAGCACGGCGTGAACATCGTGGATTTCACAAAGCAGTTTAATGCAAGAACAGCAGATAAGGGTGACGTACTCATCCCTGTTGTAATCACAGTATATGCAGACAGAAGTTTTAGCTTCGTTACCAAAACTCCGCCCGCAGCTGTTTTAATTAAGAAAGCATGCAACATCAAATCCGGTTCGGGTGTGCCGAACAAGACAAAGGTAGCAACATTATCTAAGGATAAGCTTCGTGAGATCGCAGAGACGAAGATGCCGGATCTGAATGCAGCAAGCGTAGAAGCAGCAATGAGCATGATCGCAGGAACAGCCCGTAGTATGGGCGTTACTGTAGAAGAGTAGGGGGTAGCTGAAGATGAAACATGGTAAAAAATATAATGAGGCTGCAAAATTAATTGATCGTGCTACACAGTATGAACCTGCAGAGGCGATTGCATTGGTTAAGAAGTCAGCAACAGCGAAGTTTGACGAGACAATAGAGTTACACATCAGAACAGGCTGCGACGGCAGACATGCAGAGCAGCAGATTCGTGGTGCGGTTGTATTACCTCACGGAACAGGTAGAGTTACCAGAGTTCTTGTATTTGCAAAGGGCGACAAATTGACAGAGGCAGAGGCAGCAGGTGCTGATTTTGTCGGAGGAGAAGATCTCATTCCGAAGATTCAGAACGAAGGCTGGCTAGACTTTGACGTAGTAGTAGCAACTCCGGATATGATGGGTGTTGTAGGTCGTCTGGGTAAGGTTCTCGGACCTAAAGGTTTGATGCCGAATCCTAAGGCCGGTACGGTCACAATGGACGTAACCAAGGCTGTTAATGATATCAAAGCAGGTAAGATCGAGTACAGATTGGACAAGACGAATATCATCCATGTACCGGTTGGCAAGGCTTCCTTTACAGAGGAGAAGTTAGCAGATAACTTCAACACATTGATGGAAGCAATCGTTAAGGCTAAGCCAAGTGCACTGAAGGGACAGTATCTGAAGAGCATTTCACTTGCTACGACGATGGGCCCCGGCGTAAAGATTTCAACAGCAAAATACTAATAAGTAATTTCTTATTAAGAAATACAAGGATGCGAACCGATATGATATATGGTTCGCATCTTTCTTATTGTGGAAGGATATGTTAAAATGAATATATGAAAAGCGGCGGATGACACCAAGCGGAAAATAGGAAACATGATGAGAGGATATAGAAGGGGTTTTATTAAGTTCAAAAATGTTGTGATTTGCATCGCTGTGTGCACCTTGCTGTTGACAGGGTGTTCGTTTGAGGATGCTTTCTCTTCGTTTGCGAAGGCTTTACATATATCTGATGTGGATGATGCGGCGGAAGAGGAATTATTGCCGGAAGCGGAACTTCCCGTAATCGTATATGAGACAGAAGATTATAAAAATGAACAGACAGAAGTGCCGGAGCTGGCGGCAGAGCCGATTCAGGAGTCTGTACAGGAGCCGGTTTATGATCCGGTGAACAAGATATATACCAAGGAAACGGCAGATCCGGACAGTGTTACGTTGGCATTTGGCGGGGATATCTGCTTTCATGATGCATTTTCCAATATGACGGCATATAGAGAACGTGAAAACGGCATTTATGATTGCATTTCGGAAGATTTGATGTCGGAAATGAAGAGTGCGGATATTTTAATGGTCAACAATGAATTTCCCTACAGTGATCGTGGTACGCCGACTGCCGAGAAAACCTATGCATTTCGTTCCAAGCCGGAAAATGTGAAGATACTTACGGATATGGGTGTGGATATCGTATCGCTTGCCAACAATCATGCGTATGATCATGGCCCTGATGCGCTTATGGATACGGTGGACATATTAAATGAAGAAAAGATTCCGTTTGTCGGAGCCGGAAAGAATCTGGAAGAGGCAATGAAACCGGTATATTTCCTTGCAAATGATCTTAAAATAGCGGTTGTGTCGGCGACACAGATTGAGCGTTTGGATAATCCGGATACAAAGGAAGCAACTGAGACGTCTCCCGGTGTATTGAGGACGTTGAATCCGGATAAGTTTGTTTCTGTTATTGAAGCTGCAGAGGCTGAAAGTGATTTCGTAGTGGTTTACGTGCATTGGGGAAGCGAGAATACGGATTTGGTGGAAGGAAGTCAGAGGGATCTTGCCAAGGCATACGTGGATGCGGGAGCCGATTTGATTATAGGAGACCACCCACATTGCCTGCAGGGAATTGATTATATAGAGGATGTGCCTGTCTTTTACAGTCTCGGGAACTTCTGGTTCAACTCCAAGACGATGGATACGTGCCTTGTGAAGGTGACGCTGGATCATGAAGGCAGCATTCGAGATGTATTTTTTATGCCGGGCATTCAACAGGACTGCAAGACGAGACTTGCAGATGCGGCGGAGAGAAGCAGGATCATTACATATATGCAGGGAATTTCAAATTATGCATTGATTGATGCAGAGGGCGGCGTGACCAAGTCGGATACGGATCATAATGTTCAAAACGGTATCAATACATCGCCGACCAAGAAGACGGAGCCGGAAAACCTGTTGCCGGGAACGAACACAATCCTGCAATGAAAAAAGGGTTGACATACAGCGTTATAGTGTGTTATTCTGACAAAGGTCGTTTAAGACCATGCCGAAGACAGTAGGTGCCACGGATGCAAAGAAGTGGCGTAAGCGTAGCAATATCGCCTACCGAGGAAGAAGAGTCAGATCATGATTTATGATATTATTCCCTCTTCCGTCATCGGAGGAGGGTTTTTTGTTATCTAAAAATAGAAAACACTCCGCAAAATATAAAAGGAGGAAAAAGAAATGGCTAAAGTAGAACTCAAGAAACCGGTTGTAGAAGAGATTTCAGAGCAGATCAAAGACGCTCAGACAGTTGTACTTGTTGATTACCGCGGATTAACGGTTGAGCAGGATACAAACCTTAGAAGAGAACTTCGTACAGCAGGAATCAGCTACAAGGTTTACAAGAACACCATGATGAACTTTGCGTTCAAGGGCACGGATTTTGAGGCACTTGCACCTTATTTAGAAGGACCTAATGCAATTGCAATCTCAAAAGAAGATGCAACAGCACCTGCAAGAGTACTTGCAAAATTTGCAAAGACAGCACCTGCACTTGAAGTAAAAGGCGGCATTGTGGAAGGTGTATACTATGATGCTAAGGGAATGGCGGATATCGCTAAGGTTCCTTCCAGAGAAGAACTTCTCTCCAAGTTGCTTGGAAGCATCCAGTCACCTATTACGAACTTTGCTCGTGTCATGAATCAGTTGGCTGAAAAAGGCGGTGCAGGAGAAGCAGCCGCAGCAGAGGCACCTGTAGAGGCTAAGGCAGAGGAAGCACCTGCAGCAGAAGAAGTAAAGGCAGAAGAAGCACCTGCAGTTGAGGAAGTTAAGGCTGAAGAGGCTCCCGCTGAAGAAGCAAAGGCTGAGGAAGCGCCTGCAGTTGAAGAAGCAGCAGAAGAAGCACCTGCAGCAGAGTAATGAAGAACAGATCAAATAACAAATAACAAAACCAAACGGAGGTAAATAAAAATGGCTAAATTAACATCAGCAGAAATCATTGATGCAATCAAAGAGTTAACAGTACTTGAATTAAATGACTTAGTAAAAGCATGCGAAGAAGAATTCGGTGTATCCGCAGCAGCAGGCGTTGTAGTTGCAGCAGCAGGCGCAGCAGACGGTGCAGCAGCAGGCGAAGAGAAGACAGAGTTTGACGTAGAACTGACAGAGGTTGGTCCTAACAAGGTTAAGGTTATCAAGGTTGTTCGTGAAGCAACAGGTCTTGGACTGAAGGAAGCAAAAGACTTAGTAGACGCAGCTCCTAAGATGGTTAAGGAAGCAGCAGCTAAGGAAGAAGCAGAAGACATCAAGGCTAAGCTTGAAGCAGAAGGCGCTAAAGTTACGTTGAAATAGTGAGATACGTGCTTTTTGCGAAAAAGTATGAGACCCTATATAGAAAACCTCGAGTGCGGGAAAGCACTCGGGGTTTTGCTATGAAAAAAATATGCAAATTATGAAAAATAATGTTTGACTAAGGGATGGGGCTTGTGTTATCATGGATAGTGCACTATTGTGGTGACATGGGCTTATTTCCTTATAGGAAAGAATGCTTTTCATGATATTGCACTGATCAGTAAATCATATAAGAACGGGGTGAAACGTCAATGGAAAAAAACAGAATACGTCCGGTGACAGTCGGTAAGAGTATGCGTATGAGTTATTCGAGACAAAAAGAGGTATTGGAAATGCCCAACTTCATCGAGGTACAGAAAGACTCTTATCAATGGTTCTTGGACGAAGGTCTGAAGGAAGTCTTCGCAGACATCTCTCCTATCACGGATTACAGTGACCATTTGAGTCTTGAGTTCGTGGATTTTGTTTTGTGTGAAGAGGATGTCAAGTATTCTATTGAAGAGTGTAAGGAAAGAGATGCAACATATGCAGCTCCTTTAAAGGTCAAGGTCAGACTTTATAACAAAGAGACAGATGAAATCAACGAGCATGAAATATTTATGGGTGACCTTCCCTTGATGACGGCGACAGGTACATTTGTGATCAACGGTGCAGAGCGTGTAATCGTAAGCCAGTTGGTACGTTCACCCGGTATTTATTATGCAATCAGTCATGACAAGATCGGTAAGAGATTGTTTTCATCGACGGTTATCCCGAATAGAGGCGCATGGTTGGAATATGAGACAGATTCCAATGATGTTTTTTACGTACGTGTAGACAGAACCAGAAAGGTGCCTGTTACGGTGCTCATCAGAGCGCTTGGTATCGGCACGAATCAGGAAATCATAGATATGTTCGGAGACGAGCCTAAGCTGATGGCTTCTCTCGGCAAGGATACTTCTGATAACTATCAGGAGGGTCTTCTTGAACTGTACAGAAAGATTCGTCCCGGCGAGCCTCTCACTGTAGAAAGTGCAGAGAGCCTGATTACGAGCATGTTCTTTGACCCCAGAAGATATGATCTTGCCAAGGTCGGCAGATATAAGTTCAATAAGAAGCTGGCATTCAGAAACAGACTCAGACATCACGTGCTTGCAGAGGATGTAGTAGATACTCTGACGGGTGAGATTTTGGCTGAGGCAGGAACCAAAGTAGATGCGGCTCTTGCAGATAAGATCCAGAATGCTGCTGTTCCTGCTGTGTATATTCAGACTGAGGAACGCAATGTCAAGGTTCTTTCCAATATGATGGTAGATATCACAAATTTCGTTGACTGCAATCCAAGAGAACTCGGAATCACGGAATTGGTTTATTATCCTGTGCTTGCTGCATTACTGGAGGAATTCGGTGATGATAAGGATGCTCTCGGAGAGGCAATCAGCAAGAATGTATCTGAATTGATACCGAAGCATATTACAAAGGAAGATATCTTAGCTTCCATTAACTATAACATTCATTTGGAGTATGGCATCGGTAAGGATGATGACATCGACCATTTGGGCAACAGAAGAATCAGAGCTGTCGGTGAACTGTTACAAAACCAGTACAGAATCGGTCTGTCAAGACTTGAGAGAGTTGTTCGTGAGAGAATGACAACGCAGGATTTGGAAGGTATCTCACCCCAGTCATTGATCAATATTAAGCCGGTTACTGCAGCAGTCAAGGAGTTCTTCGGATCTTCACAGCTGTCACAGTTCATGGATCAGAATAATCCTCTTGGAGAATTGACGCATAAGAGACGTCTTTCAGCCTTGGGACCCGGAGGTTTGTCACGAGACAGAGCCGGATTCGAGGTTCGAGATGTTCATTATTCCCATTATGGAAGAATGTGCCCTATCGAGACTCCTGAAGGACCTAACATCGGTTTGATCAACTCTCTTGCATGTTATGCGAGAATCAACGAATATGGATTTATTGAGGCACCTTACAGAAAGATCGATCATACAGACAAGGAGAATCCGGTTGTAACGGAAGAAGTTGTCTATATGACTGCGGACGAGGAAGATAATTACCACGTAGCGCAGGCGAATGAAGCATTGGATGAAAAGGGCCATTTCGTTAAAAATATGGTATCCGGCCGTTACAGAGAAGAGACGCAGGAATATGAGAAGGCAATGTTCGATTTCATGGACGTGTCTCCTAAGATGGTGTTCTCAGTTGCGACAGCACTCATTCCTTTCTTGGAAAATGATGATGCTAACCGTGCCCTGATGGGTTCCAACATGCAGCGTCAGGCAGTTCCGCTCCTTATGACGGAAGCACCGGTAGTCGGAACAGGTATGGAGCCAAAGGCGGCAGTCGATTCAGGTGTCTGTGTCGTTGCCAAGAAGGCAGGCCGTATCGACAGAGCGGTTTCCAATGAGATTTATATGACCTACGATGATAAGACCAAAGAGGTATATCATCTGCAGAAATTCTCAAGAAGTAACCAGAGCAACTGTTACAACCAGAGACCAATCGTGTCTAAGGGTGAACATGTAGAAGCAGGTCAGGTTATTGCTGACGGTCCGTCTACATCAAACGGCGAGATTGCTCTTGGTAAGAATCCCTTGATCGCATTTATGACATGGGAAGGCTACAACTATGAGGATGCTGTATTATTAAGCGAAAGACTGGTACAGGAAGATGTCTATACTTCCGTACACATTGAAGAATATGAAGCAGAAGCACGTGATACGAAGCTCGGACCGGAAGAGATCACAAGAGATGTTCCTGGTGTCGGCGAAGATGCGTTGAAGGATCTTGATGAGAGAGGTATCATCCGTATCGGCGCAGAGGTTCGTGCAGGTGACATCCTGGTCGGCAAGGTAACTCCTAAGGGAGAGACAGAGCTTACGGCTGAGGAGAGACTGCTGCGTGCAATCTTTGGCGAGAAGGCAAGAGAAGTCAGAGATACTTCCCTGAAGGTTCCTCACGGAGAGTGTGGTATCGTTGTAGATGCCAAGATCTTCACGAGAGAGAACGGAGATGAATTGTCACCGGGTGTCAATCAGGCAGTCCGCATCTATATTGCACAGAAGAGAAAGATCTCTGTCGGCGATAAGATGGCTGGCCGTCATGGTAACAAGGGTGTTGTTTCCCGTGTGCTTCCGGTAGAAGATATGCCTTATCTGCCGAACGGCCGTCCGGTTGATATCGTACTGAATCCTCTGGGCGTTCCTTCCCGTATGAACATTGGACAGGTACTTGAAATCCATCTGTCACTGGCTGCGAAGGCACTTGGCTTTAACATTGCAACGCCTGTATTTGACGGTGCAAATGAAAATGATATCATGGACACACTGGATCTGGCAAATGACTATGTCAATCTGGAGTGGAAAGAGTTCGAGAAGAAACATAAGAAGGAATTACTTCCTGAAGTATTTGAATACTTATCTGAAAATAGAGACCAAAGAGATCTGTGGAAGGGCGTACCGATCAATAGAGACGGTAAGGTAAGACTGCGTGACGGTAGAACAGGCGAGTATTTTGACAGTTCTGTTACAATCGGACACATGCATTACCTCAAGCTCCATCATCTGGTAGATGATAAGATTCATGCACGTTCAACGGGCCCGTACTCATTGGTAACACAGCAGCCGCTCGGTGGTAAGGCGCAGTTCGGCGGACAGCGTTTCGGTGAGATGGAAGTTTGGGCACTGGAGGCATATGGTGCATCTTATACGTTACAGGAGATCCTGACTGTGAAGTCTGATGATGTCATCGGTCGTGTGAAGACGTACGAGGCAATCATTAAGGGTGATAATATACCTGAGCCCGGTATTCCGGAGTCATTCAAGGTATTGCTCAAGGAATTACAGTCACTTGGTCTGGATGTCAGAGTGTTGCGTGATGATCAGACAGAAGTGGAGATCATGGAAACAATCGATATGGGTGAAACAGATTTGCGTGCTGTCATCGAAGGCGACTCCAGACAGTATGATGATAACGAATCTTTTGCAAGCAGGGGCTTCAAGACACAGGAATTTGATGAAAATGAAGAGCTTGTAGATATTGAAGAGGAAGAGTTAGACGT
>CAZWXS010000033.1:0-25607 GCA_964638005.1 uncultured Lachnospiraceae bacterium | reverse complement strand
CTTAATGGTAGAGGTAAATACGCTCTGAGGAGAGGTCTCGATGTACATCTCGGAATCATATACGTCCTCAGGACGGATACCGAAGGTAACAACCTTTCCATCGTAACCGCCATCGATCAGCTTCTTGGACTTAGCGGGAGGAAGAGGAATGCTCTTGCCAGCAACCTTGAGGTTAGCGATATCACCCTGAACATCTACTACTGCATCTAAGAAGTTCATCTGAGGTGTTCCCATGAAACCTGCAACAAAGAGGTTCTGTGGCTTATCATATAATGTCTGAGGTGTATCAACCTGCTGGATCACACCATCCTTCATAACAACGATTCTGGTACCAAGTGTCATAGCCTCTGTCTGATCATGTGTTACATAAATGATTGTGGTATCAAGTCTCTGGTGCAGCTTTGCGATCTCGATACGCATCTGTACACGAAGCTTAGCATCCAAGTTTGATAAAGGCTCATCCATAAGGAATACCTTAGGATTACGAACGATTGCACGTCCCATAGCAACACGCTGTCTCTGTCCACCTGATAAAGCCTTCGGCTTTCTGTCAAGAAGCGGAGTTAAATCAAGAATCTTAGCTGCTTCCTTAACCATCTTGTCAATCTCATCCTTCGGTACTTTTCTTAACTTAAGACCAAAAGCCATATTGTCGTATACTGACATATGAGGATACAAAGCGTAGTTCTGGAATACCATTGCGATATCTCTGTCCTTAGGCTCTACATCATTAACAACTCTGTCTCCGATTTTCAATTCACCTGATGAAATCTCTTCCAATCCGGCAATCATACGAAGTGTTGTAGACTTACCACATCCTGAAGGTCCTACGAAAATAATGAATTCCTTATCTGCGATATCCAAATTGAAGTCTTTAACAGCTTCAAATCCGTTAGGATATACTTTGTAGATATTCTTTAACTGTAAACTTGCCATTTTAATTCCTCCTACATTGTGAATGTTTACTATGTGGGTATCCCACAATCAACCTAGAAACAGTATACCAAACCAAACCTTGATTGAACATGCAATTATTATACAAACTTTTTTTTAAATCCTATACATTTTGCTCAATCTTCTCTTCCGGCTCGTTAATACTGTCCGGCATATCATGGTCTTCATAGAACGCTAACTGATTCTTACCTCTTCTCTTTGCTTTATACAGCGCCTGATCTGCTGCCTTATACAAAGCTTCAAAATCCTTGGCATCGTTCGGGAATATAGCAGCACCTATGCTTGCGGTTGCAGAATACTTTACATATTCACCAACCTTGAAATTCTTAAAGAATGTCGCTACACGTTCAGCCTCACGCTTCATAGTATCTTCATCCTTCAGATCCTTTAGAAATACAACAAACTCATCTCCGCCGGTTCTTCCGACTATATCATTGATTCTAAATTCACTTTTAATCCTGCGACCCAAAGTAGACAATACTTCATCTCCAAAAGCATGTCCCATTGTATCGTTGATCTTTTTAAAATTATCGATATCAAGAACGAACATGATTGATCTTTTTTCTTTTCCTTCGTTCTCAAGGTATTCTTTAATCTTTTTCTCTGTCGCTATCTTATTAAGCAGATCCGTCAGTAAATCTGTTTCTGCCTTATCCTGCAGCTCTTTACTCTCTTTAATGTATTTTGCTCTTGTAATCACATTGATTGCAACCAGTATCGCCACGAAAATAATCATTGCAACCAACATCTTAGTAACCAGATTCGATGTCATCCTCTGTTCATCCCGAACTACCTTTTCTATCTGTGAAGATGTCACCAGAGTTGCCGTAAACCAGCCATACTCTCCTATCGGTTCATAGAACAGATAATAAGATCCTTCTTTTAATTCATCTCCTGCACTGTTGAAGACAATCTTACCGCCCTTACCGGACTCAAAATTCTGCGTTAACCTCTTATATGTACCGTCAACAATCTCTTCGCTCTCCAATCCGGTCAGGATATTGTCTCCCTCAACAAAGAAATCTCTCAAATTACCTGCCTTCTCTACGACAATTCCATCTGCCGTGATCAGACCATATGTATTCTTGACCGAATAACTTGCACCTGCAGTAATATTTCCCAAATCATCAAAGGGTACAATTATTGCAATGATACCCATCATTTCATTTTCTGTCTTAATCGGTGAAACAACCATTGCCTGATACCGTTGAGAACTTGTATATTGGAACAGATCCGATACATGTGTTTTTCCATCCAAAAATTCTTCCATATCCATCTTCTCTGCCAATTTGGCATCCCGCCCGGAACTGTTTATGGATGTTCCGTCCATCTTAACAATAGCTGCATCCTGAGCATTTGTATTTCTGACAATCTCTCTCAACAACCGCTGCGCATTTAAAGAAAAGATATCTTCTTCATTACTGACCTGACTTGCGGAAACCGTTGCCACATTCTGCAGAATGGTTATCATTTCCTCATAGTATTCCCCTATCTGCAAGGTTTGTGTTTCCTGCTTTTCATCGACCCGTTCCCTGATTTGACTTTCCATATCTGCAGAATAATTAAATAAAGTCACAACCAGAAACAATACCAGCATGATAGATGGTATAACCCACTGTAAGATATTTGTGTTGTCCTTCTTTTGCTTATTCATTCCGCACCTTCCATATCCTAACTATTCTACATCAGTTGGAATCTTGTCATCTTGTGCCGTTTCCTCATCTGTCTCCTCTTGAGGAATATAATTACTAAATATTTTTCTGTATATATATGAGCTATAATATGCAATCAATGAAAAAACAATCAAAAGCAATGTCGGTAAAAGCGCCGTAATATAGTATATCAGAACAAAAGGTACAATCATCCCGATGATTAACAAAATCGTGAACGGAAAATGTCTGATGCTGATCAAAAACGCATTCTTCATACTGTTTTTAATCGTATTGTCGAACTTCGCCAATAAAGGGAAGATATAAGTTACCATAAACAGGAAAAGTATCGCAACCGCACATATAATGACATAGATTACTTTGCCAAACGTACCTTCCATTGCATTTAAAATCCGGAAATCCATGATAAAGATCGCTGCCGCAAGCAAAACAATCAGCCAGATCACTGTAGCCTGTTTAAAATTGATTTTGAATGATTTGAAAAAATCTTTTGTAATATAGCCTTCCTCATTTGCTACCATCTTCATCGTAACATAATACAGTGCAGACGTGGAAGCACCTATAGTAATGATAGGAATGCAGCATATGATATAAAGGATGTTCAACCATACCAAATCTGCCACTTTCCCCAGAAAAGACATTACAGGACTGTCCATATCAAATAATCGACCCATTTTATTTCCTCGCTAACCAAAAACTTCTTATTTAATAAATTATATTGCATTCATACTGATTTTGCAAATTAAATACTTCCATATTTTTTATCTTTTACTGAAATTATCATAAATCAAATTATATTGTGCATTCAATTTCTTGTGAATCTGCAGAATATGATCAGACTCCGCTGCAACTTTGTTCATGATATTGTCATATTTCTTGCAAAAGATCTTGACTATGTTCTTATTGAATCTTCCGTGATTTGCCTCGTCCTCTAATACATTAATCACAAAATCCTTGCTCTTTGCCGTCCGGTAACTACGCTGGTTTGTCATGCCCGTAACCGTATCTGCTACCTGTAATATCATTTGCAGGATATTCATATCGGCTTCCTTAAGTCCCTTGTAATAGCCGCTTCCGTTTGTCCTCTCATGATGTGCAACTGCTATTTCCAGAATCTCCGGATCCAAATATTGCTTCAATACACTTTCTGCAATATTAACATGTGTGCGCATCTTTATTGTCTCTTCCGGTGTCAGAGTCCTGGGTGCATCCAGTATCTTAGATGAAATTGCCAACATCCCTACATCATGAAGCAGCGTTGCATAATACAGCTTTTCTCTGTCCTCGGCGGAAATACTCATCAGTTTGGCGATTTCCTCGCATATGCATACCGTAGTCACCGTATCAACCACTGCATATTCACTCCTAAAACCTATGGTATACATCAAAAGCTCCATATACTGCTTTTTCTCTTCATTGCTGAACATCAGATAGCCATAGAGCGTATCCAACTCCTTCATATATTCTCCGCTGCGAAGCTTCTCGAATACATCATATTTCACCTGCGCCTGCCGAAATAACTGAAAGGCTTCTGCCGAATACTTTTTATCCTCGTACTTATATAACAGTTGAAACTGAAAGGATTTACCAAGCATCGTATGATACAGATCAACACGTTCCGCCAAGCCTATATAGTTGGCAATGTCTTTATATGCATAATCCAGATCCTTTACCTGCACATAATCAATATGATGATACAGCAGAACCTTTGATTTATCCTTCATCGGTGATAAATAACGTAAGAAAAGCGAACCATATATCGAATGCGGCATGGCATTCTTAGTTTCATAATCCAGCATATTGGAAAAATCTTCTGTTTTATAGGCTCCGATATCATGCATCATCGCCAAGAAAGCAAAGTCGGCCATCTCGAATTCGACATAGCCTTCTTTGCATTGCAACATTTTGTAGAGCAGATAAGCCACTCTGCTGCCATGTTCCATAGGCCGCTTGTCAATCAATTTCAAGATGTTCGAAAGCAAACTGCAAATATCCTTGCTGCCTATTATCTCCATTTTTGTTCCCCGCTCTGCTGCGCTGGTACTTTCGTACTATTATAGTTCAATTTCTCACATTTGTAAATCACTTATAAGGTTATTTTCATAGGTGTAAACCGTATTCCGTCCGCAACAACCTCCTGGCTAATATCCTTAAACCCAATCTTATGATAAAATTCTGTCGCATAAGGTGCTGCATTTACGGTAAAACCTTCTATACCAAATACTCTTGCCTGTTTAAATGCATACGCCAAGAGTAATTTGCCGATCCCTTTTTTATGATATTCTTCTTCTACAAACAGCAGTGACACGTGATTTTCATTTCTGATTCCCAACATACCGACAAGCCTGCTGCCGTCAAAGGCTCCGTAAGTCGGGTATTTCCCGTCTATGAACATTCTTTTGAGTCTGGGATCCTCAATAAAATCCCGAAAACTCTGAATTCCCTTTTTAGAATATTCCGGCGCTTCAAACTGCTGAAACGTTCTCCATGCCAATTCAATTGCCGGACCCCATTCTTCTCTTTCCAATGCCCTGATCAAATATTTCCTGTCATCTGCTGTATCCATGTCTGCATCCTGCCTTAGTTCTTAGTTCTTTCTTACTTAGAAAATATCTTCTTAAAAAATCCTGTTACAGAATCCTTTACATTGGTAAAGAAATTACCGACGGCATTGCTCACCATCTTGCCGATACCCAGATCCTCCACAGAAAGATCATTGATGTTGAAAGTACCGTTCTTGATCTGATCTGCATACTTCGCATAGATGTCATCTGCCTGCTCAGCCAATACATTGAAATCTATACCCATTGCTTTGATCTTGACCATCAGGTCGACAATCTGCTGTATTTCTTCTTCCGTCAGATTTGCATTTAAATCCTTAACTCCCTGACGTACAACAGCGTCTATCTCTTCCTTTGTATTCAAATCATTGGCGGCAATCTGTGCCTTAATATAGGTAATCAATTCTTCTGCGTCTTCACTGTTACCGACTGCCGTTGAAATCTCTCCCGTAACAACAAGCTCATTCATGGCTGTATCAATGGCTGTTTCTGAAACTGCCGTTCCCGACATCTCTCCATATGCCTTCAATGCGCCAATCAATCCTGCCGTACCTGAAATAGGTGTAGGTGCTACTACTAAAATATCGGCATTTTTAACCCCTGCCGTCAGAAGTGCGCTTCTGTACATGTCAGTGGTACAATAATTAACATTTTTTGTAGTTACCACGACTCCGTGGCCTTCTTCTCTTGGATTCACCAATACAGATGATAAAGACTTGGTTCCGATCAGACCTGCATCTACATAACTGCCGAGATACTGCTTTTCATCAGCATTCGTCGTATAGACTACATTATAGTTACCGAGATCTGCTGCCGACACACCCATAAGTCCAAGCACCGTTGCCAGCTGCTCTTGTGTCAGATCTGCACCAAGTGCGATATAAGACTTTTCCTGTGAAGCTGTAATCGGTGTTACCTCAACCGTCGCTTCGGTTTGTTGAATTGCATTTACACTGACCGTTTCCTCTGCAAATACTGCAACTGTCGATGCAAATACCATTGCTACCGTTAATAAAACACATACTGATTTTCTCATTTCAACTGCCTCCTACTAATCTTCATACTTCTGCGGCCACTTTTCACACCCGCAATCACATCCTGTTACTTGTTCCCCCTCAGGTAAAGTAAATCAATGTCTTACTGCTTCTTTGTCTCAAGTTGTTTCTCGAGCCATTCTAAGATATCCTGATATACCTCTTTTCGATTGATCTCATTTAGTATTTCATGTCTGTCATCCGGATACATTTTCATAAATATGTTCTGCATCCCCATGTCTTTAAACTGTTCTACTATCAGCGGAACATCTTTCCCCCAGTGTCCCACCGGATCTTTATCTCCCGAAAAGAACGCAACCGGTAAATCCCTCGGCATCTTATCAAGATAGTCTTTTTTGCGTAAATTGTCAATGGCATCCGCTATCGCCACCACTCCGTTCATGGTAAAAGAAAATCCACATTCTTCATCTGCCAGATACTTGTCCACTATCTCTTCATCACGTGACAGCCAATCATACGCCGTTCGCGGATTTGCTATTTCATCATTGTTATGTCCGTCTACCAGTTGATTCATCATAGGTGAAATATACCTCCACCCATGGAAAAATACCATAAGATATGCCAATGCCTTGCCACTCTTTGTCAATCCCGTGGATTTGGAGCCGGTTGCCATCAATATCGCTCCGTCAATGCCCTTTCCATATCTGCATAAATAATTTCTCAACATAAAGGAACCCATTGAATGTCCTAATATAAAATAAGGCTTCCCCGGATTTTCCTCTTGTGTAATCTTCTTTAGTCTGTGGATATCTCTCACAACCACCGTCACAGCATCGTTTTTTGCAAAATATCCGTAATCCTCCGGCGAGGCAATAGACTTCCCGTGACCCAGATGATCATTTGCCACAACTAAAAATCCTCTCTCTGCCATAAATCTTGCAAAATCATCATAACGCTCAATATGCTCTGCCATCCCGTGTGCAATCTGCAGTACAGCCACATAATCATTTGCCTCCGGAATCCACTTCATAGCATGTATCTTGTGAACATTATCTCTGGAATCAAAGTAGAACTCTTCTGTTTTTATCATACAGGCCCTCTCTTTACGCAAAAATGGAGTGACATGAATCCATATCACTCCGATTATAGCATATTGAAGGAATTATTCCTAGTCCCACGTTTTTCCTTTTATTTACTTCTCTTTTCTAACAGATTTCCGCTCCTGCAGGCATTTTCTTCTCAGGTGTCATCAATGCAAGATTTCCGTCGGCATCTTCCGCACATAAAAGCATTCCCTCTGATATGACTCCTGCCAGCGTTGCCGGTTTTAGATTCACAAGCACCATAACCTTTTTTCCAACCATATCTTCGGCTGAATAGTGCTGCTTGATACCGGATACGATCTGCTTGATTTCATTACCGATCTTCACCTTTGAACAAAGCAGCTTCTTGGACTTCGGTACTTCTTCACACGAAATGATCTCCCCGACCTGGAACTGCAGCTTCGCAAAATCATCATAGGTAATCTCCGGCTTTGCTTCTATCTCTATCACTGCTTCATCTGACTGCCCCTCTGCGGGAACTGCTTCCTCCGGCTGAACAGGATGAAGAACCGCAACCTTTTCCAATACTTCCTTGATGTCCAGACGTGCAAATAAGATTTCCGGCTTCTCAGTCACCTTAGTCCCTGATTCATATAAACCATATTCGTCAAGCAGATCCCAGTCACGTTCTGTTCCCATGATCTGCATCAGGATATTCTGTGCAGTCTCCGGCATAAATGCCTTGAGCAGATTGGCTCCGATACAGATACTCTCTGTCAGATGATACAGCACCTCAGCAAGACGATCCTTTTTCGCTTCGTCCTTTGCCAGTACCCATGGCTCTGTCTCATCTATATATTTATTACATCTCTTAAGCAACTGGAACAGTTCTGTCAGAGCATCTGCAACGCGCAGATCCTCCATCTTGGCTTCCATTTTAGCCTTAGTTCCCTGTACAACTGCCTTCAGATCATCATCCACCGACTCTGTGACTCCAGTTTTTGTTACAACACCATCAAAATATTTGTTGCTCATGGAAATGGTTCTGTTCACAAGGTTACCTAGCGTATTTGCCAGATCGGAATTGATTCTTTCAACCAGCAGTTCCCATGAAATCACGCCATCATTTTCAAACGGCATTTCATGCAATACGAAATAACGGACTGCCTCTACCCCAAATAAATCTACCAGTTCATCTGCATAGAGTACATTTCCCTTAGACTTACTCATCTTGCCGTCACCCTGTAATAACCAAGGATGTCCGAATATCTGCTTTGGCAGTTCTTCTCCCAATGCCATCAGAATAATCGGCCAATAAATGGTATGAAAACGCACAATGTCTTTTCCGATCAAATGCAGATCAGCAGGCCATAAAGTCTTATACTGCTCTGTGGAATTGCCGTCAGCATCATATCCGACTCCCGTAATATAGTTAGAAAGTGCATCCAGCCATACATAAACTACATGCTTTTCATCAAAGTCTACGGGAACGCCCCACTTAAATGAAGTTCTGGATACACACAGGTCTTGTAATCCGGGAAGCAGGAAATTGTTCATCATTTCATTCTTTCTGGATACCGGCTGTATGAACTCCGGATGTGTATTGATATGCTCAATCAGTCTGTCTGCATATTTTGTCATCTTGAGAAAATATGCTTCTTCCTTGGCAGGATGAACCTCTCGTCCGCAGTCCGGACATTTTCCGTCCACCAACTGAGACTCTGTCCAGAAAGATTCACAAGGTGTACAATACATCCCTTCATAAGAACTTTTATAAATATCACCCTGATTGTATAGTTTCTTAAAAATCTTCTGAATCTGCTTCTCATGTTCCGGATCTGTCGTACGAATAAATTTATCATAGGAAGTGTTCATTAAATCCCATATCTTCTTAACCGTTCCTGCAACTTCATCTACGAATTCTTTTGGAGTAACACCTTTTTCTGCTGCTTTTAACTCTACCTTCTGTCCATGTTCATCCGTTCCGGTCTGGAAGAACACATCATAGCCCTGCTGCCGTTTGAATCTTGCAATGCTGTCAGCCAGTACGATTTCATAAGTATTCCCAATATGAGGCTTACCCGATGTGTAAGTAATGGCCGTCGTCATGTAATATTTCTTACCGTTTCCATTCATATTCCATATCTCCTTCTCTTACATTTTGTGCACAAAAAAATCTTCTCATTCCTGAGAAGACGATTAATCGACATAGGACTTCTCATCTCTATCTATTTTGTAACTTTATCATTTTACAAAATGACTGTCAAGTCCCTTCCCCCTTATTCTGCCATAAGCAATGTAAAAAAGATGTCAGTTCATACTTTTCGTAAACATAAGTCCACCACAGAATTGTTTCTGCATTACCGCCGGTTAGCACATAATTCGTTTCCGTCAGAATAAAATAATTGCATCATCAGTCAATACCGGAATCATAATAGGGCAGATGATTCCATAGAATAAACTGATTACAATGTTGAGGGTTTATATGAAAAAGATCTTGCTTCCACTCTCTTTGTTATTTCTGGCTCTGCCGATAGGTCTCTATACATATCACCAGAATACTTCCGATACCGCCTTGCTGCATTCTCTTTCTAACGAACTTTTTGAACAGGCACTGCTCGACAATACCATCAATCTGCACTACACACTTACAAAACCTGCATCCATCGGGATCACGGACTATCCTGTCACACTTGGCACTTATTCCGCTGCTGAATTTGAAAATCAGGCATTTTTAACCGAAAATGCGCTTCATACCCTCTCTTCCATTTCCCGCTCCGAATTGAAGGAAGAGGATACATTGACCTACGATGTCTTAAATCATTACCTGAACTTGCAGCTAAAGAGTTCTGATTACTCGCTGTATCCCGAACCTCTCTCTGCTTCCGGCATCCAGACAGAACTTCCGATCCTGTTAGCAGAGTATGCATTTCGTAATGAACAGGACGTGCAGGACTATCTCTCATTGATTTCCTGTATTCCTGATTATTTTGATGATCTCTGTTGCTATGAAACGGAAAAAGCGAATGCCGGACTCTTTATGTCCGATACCTCACTAGATGCTGTCCTAACCGGCTGTGACTCGATTATGGCTTCTAAAGAATCGCATTTTCTTCAAATTGCATTTGAGGAACGTATCCATTCTCTTTCTTCTATTAACATGCAGGAGAAGAAAGACTATATCAAACAGCATAAAGACCTGCTGCAGCAGGATTTCTTTCCTGCCTATCAGAAGATGACTGAACATTTATCCTCTTTGAAAGGTATGGGACGCAATCCATATGGACTGTTTTATCATGATGAGGGAAAAGCCTATTATGAATACCTGGTCTTAGCCGGCACAGGAACCGACTATACACCTTCCGAAATCAAGCAGATGCTGCTGACCCAATTCAAATCCGATTATACGGAATTATCTGCCTTACTTGCTGACAATCCTGCCCTTTCTGACTCCATTGAAGAGATTACATCTCCTTTTACAACTCCTGAGGAAATCTTATCTGATCTGTACCAAAAGACCAGAAGAGACTTTCCTGTACCTTCACAGACACATTCTGATGATACATCTGCCTTTGCCGTAAAATATGTCGATGCCTCTATGGAATCTTTTATGAGTCCCGCATTTTATCTGACTCCACCGATAGACCTGATAGAAGAAAACACCATTTATATCAACGATATCTCTTCTTATTCAGATGTCGGTCTTTATACAACACTTGCACATGAAGGCTATCCCGGACATATGCTGCAAAATACCTATTATCTCAGCCTGGATCCGCCTCCGATCCGCTCCCTGTTATACTTTGGCGGATACAGCGAGGGATGGGCAGTCTATACGGAACAGTATGCTTACACTCTGACCGGTCTGGAAGATGATCTTGTCCGTGTCATGCAGCTCGATCACTCTCTGCAGTTATGCATCTGTTCCCTGTTGGACATCATGATTCACTATGAAGGCCTCACGGAAGAAGAAATGATGCAGTATGCCTTAAAACTCAACCCATCCATGAATCAGGATGTTCTTGCTGATATCTATCAGCGCATTGTAAATGAACCAGCCAATTATCTGAAATACTATGTGGGCTATTTAGAAATGTGTCGTTTGCGTCTATATGCAGAGAAGGCTCTTGGGGACCGGTTCGTTCTGAAAGAATTTCACGAATTCCTACTGTCTGTCGGACCTGCCCCTTTTCCAATCATAGAAAAAAGAGAGGAGGCCTGGATTCAGGCTATCCTCTCTCATCATATCGTTTTTCTTTCTCATCCGTCGATGAGCTCCTTAAGCAGTTTTGGTACCTGCTCTTCCATCGTATCATCATGAAACTGACACGTTCCTACCGCTTTATGACCACCGCCGCCATACTTGAGCATCAGTTTCCCGACATCAATATTGGAGGTCTTGTTCAATACGCTGTATCCGACCGCTACCGAACAGCCTTCTCCGCCTTTGCCGTTTACGATCCATGCAGAAATATTCTGCTCCGGATACATGCTGTAAATCATAAAACGATTCCCTGAATAAATCGGATCCACACCGCGCAGATCGGAAATGATGACCTTTTTCTCTACTCTTGTATGTGCCTCGACCATTTCTTTGAATTTCTCAGCCTGCTCAAAATAAACTTCTATTCTTTCTTTCACATCCGGCAGATTCAAGATCTCTTCTGTCGTCATGGTTCTGCAGGCTTCTATCAATTCTTCCATCAAGCGGTAATTCGGTATCGTAAATTGTCTCCACCTTCCGAGACCTGTTCTTGGATCCATCAAAAATCCAATGAGTATCCAACCCTCCGGATGCTGTATTTCATCAATGGTCAGGTTACCCGAATCTACCTTATCGACTGCTGCCATCATGTCATCAAACTGCGGAAATCTTTCTTTTCCGCCATAATATTCATAGATGATGCGCGCACAGGACGGAGTAATCCTACTCTCTCCCTTATACTTACCCTCCAACTGATTTCTCTCAAATTCACTGGAATGATGATCGAACCACAATCCACAACCCTCAACATAAGGGACATTGGCAAGACAATCATCCTCCGTAACCTCTACAAGTCCATCCTGCAGATCCTTCGGATGTGCAAACTTCCAATGATCAATGATCCCTGCTTCGCGAAGCAATGCACCACATGCCAATCCATCAAAATCAGAACGTGTTATCAAACGCATATTCTCTATCTCCTTTGTTTCAAACTAAATATATCTGATAAATATATTATAGGTTGAAATAGGTTTTTAGACAATACTTAATTCTATATTTCTTATAGCTCTTCTCTCTTCTGAATATCCAATTTCTCAAATATATGAGAAAGATGTTTTTTGACCGTTGTCTCCGCAATATAGATTTCATCTGCTATTTCTTTATTTGTCAATCCTCGCTTGACCAAGTCTGCAATCTCAATTTCCCGCTTTGTAAGCCCCTGCTGCCGATAATCCATATCCTGCCGATCTGCTTCTTTTCCTGCATCGGGCGCAACTGCATCTTCTTCCTCTTTTTTTCTGCACATGTGCAGGAGACTGTACATGATCACACCATACAGCAGCGGTCTGCAGCCGATGGCTATCATACCTCTAAAATCCAAAATCTCATCAAACGCTGTTCCGCTGAACAAAAATACCAGCATTACGATAAAACTTGCCACAATCGCATTATTTGCCATTATGTTCAGCACTTTATTTTTCTGCATGCCGCGTCTGATGCTTGTCACAGAAAGCAGACCCATTCCTGCAATGACCAGCACCATAGATTTCCACTCAAACAGCAGACGGATATTGAACTCAAGCAAACTTGTGATGATCACCAGATAGAGTGCTATGACAGCAATCCCCGATATCAACTTCTTCATATGGCCATCTCATCCTCATTCGTGTAAATATGCAATGATGATACCGTTCAATCTTGCTTTGACCGGTAATAATATAATATTCAGTATTATAGCATATAATATCGTAATCGTTGATACCATAATGCTGGGACCAAGGCTTGCGGGATCATTCATATTCCTCAAAAAAACAATGAATCCCAGCAAAGTTCCGAAGACTCCGCTGTACATGATCGTTTTCATTGCAAGTGCTACAGCTTCCTGCGCCCTTTTCAGTTCTTGTAAAGTCGTTTCATTTCCTTTTACCATTGTGAACTTAAACGCCTTTGCAAAGTCTCTGCCATAACCGGACAATAAAATAACCGGTATTGTAATCAGCAGGATGAGCAACAAACTAGTCAGGTCAATGAGTGTTCCCAATGATACAGCTGAAGAAAATGCAATGAAAATTGTCAACATAATAAAAACCAATACACCTAATAGATACATACTCGATTCCTCCTTTGTGTTTTGATACCGTTATCTTATCTCACTTTTCCTGCTGATACCATACCTCTCAAGTAGTATTTTTAGTAGTATTTACATCATTCCCGCCAGAATCACGCTTGCAATCACTCCGAATATCGTTGCTGTGAGAGCCCCCGGAAGCGTCCAACGGCTCTTTGTTACCTTCGCTGTCATAAAGTAAACCGACATTGTATAGAAAATCGTCTCCGTACAACTCATCATGATAGACGCAATCAGACCAATGTATGAATCGGTTCCGTAATTCTTAAAAATATCCAAAATCAATCCCGTTGCCGCAGACGACGAAAACATCTTGATAAAGAACAACGGTACTAATTCTGCAGGAAAATGTATATAGTCCGTAATCTTGCCTATTCCCATACCCAGCCATGTTAAAAAGCCGGAGGAACTTAATACTCCGACAGCTAGCATTAGCCCAATCAGTGTCGGCATGATCTGGACAACAGTCTTCAGTCCTTCTTTTGCACCCCTGATAAAGTCATCATAAACCGTATTTTTCCTAAGTAAACCATATCCTACTATGACAAATGCAATCATCGGTATCATAATTGCCGAACAATATGATATATATTTCATTTTCTCACCGCCATGCATTTAATGAACAATATCCCTATGAATGTCGAAAAAAAAGTCGCTATCAGTGCCGGCACGATAATGGCCGTCGGATCCACTGATCCATACTGGCTTCTGTAAGCAATGATATTCACCGGTATCAGCTGTAGCGAAGAAATGTTTAAGACCATAAAACTACACATCTCATTACTTGCAATGTGTGAATTATGATTTAATTCTCCGAGACTTTTCATCGCCCTTAATCCCGCAGGTGTCGCCGCCCATCCAAGTCCAAGCATATTGGCAATGATATTGGTTGTAATATGTTCACGCGCCTCATGTCCTTTCGGAAGTTTCGGAAACATGAATCGAATAAAAGGATCCAGCTTTTTTGCTGCACCATCTATTATGCCTGCCTCCTTTGCTACCTCCATAAGCTCTGTCCATATCGACATGACTCCCAGCATTGTGATACACAGTGCAACTGCTTCTTTCCCCGAATTCAGCATATGATCCGCCATGCCGGCAAGCGTACCGTTAAACGCACCAAAAATAATTCCTATTACAATCATGATTCCCCAGATATAATTCAGCATAGGTCTCCACGTTTTGTCATTATATTTCTCTAATCATATGCTCTGTTCTTTTCCTTTAGACCATCATGGTAAAAAATCAACAAAAAAACATGAAAAAAGCACCCTTTTTATTTTGATTTTTTGTTAGTTTTTTACATTGAACTTCCAATTATTAACTGATACAATAAGAAAGTACTATAATGAAATGGAGGAAATACGGATGACAGACACAGGTGTTGTAAGAAAGCTCGATGACCTCGGTAGAATCACATTACCGATGGAGCTCCGTAAGAACCTCGATATTACCGACAGAGATGCTCTACATATCTACGTAGAGGACAGAAGAATCATTCTGGAGAAGTATGCTCCTTGTGATATCTTCACAGGTAGTAAAGAGGACTTGATCGAATTCCACGGAAAGAAAGTTTCCAAAGAATCCATCAAGGCGCTGGCAAAAGCTGCCGGCATGAAAATCGCAAAATAAAACATTTTGCACAGGTGGTTGAGGTTAATTTCATTAACTGAAACAAGAAAAGTCCGCATGACTCATCATGTGGACTTTTTTTGTTTATAATAGATGCTGATAAATATCTCGCTTCGTTAATCCTCTGTCTTTTGCAACGCACTTCATTGCTTCTTTTTTCTCTATTCCCTGCTTCAGATAATACTCCATATGCTCTTCTATGGTCAATTCGGACCATTCTTCTCTCTGTTCTCTATGTACTTCTTCTCGGCTCTTTCCTTCTATGACCAAAACAAATTCACCCTTTGGCTCTGTTTCCGTATAGTGTGCAATCGCTCCTTCCACGCTTGTCTGATAGACGGTTTCATACTTTTTGGTCAGTTCTCGGCAGACTGTCATTTTTCTGTCCCCAAGCACTCCCCTCAACTCATTCAATGTCTTAATCAGATGATGGGGTGCTTCGTACAAAATCATGGTTCGACCTTCCTGTTCAAGCTCGGCAAGGACTTCTTTTCTTTCTTTTTTATCCGTTGGCAAAAAACCTTCAAAGCAAAAACGCCTTGTTCCCAGTCCTGAAAGCGTCAGTGCGGTAATACACGCACATGCCCCCGGCAGCGATGTGACCTTGATTCCCGCTTCATAACACATCTTTACAAGAACCTCTCCCGGGTCTGAAACAGCCGGAGTCCCTGCATCCGTAATCAATGCAATGTTTTTTCCTTCTTCCATTTGACGGATTAGGTCATAGGCCTTGTCATACTTATTATATTCATGATAGCTTGTCATCGGTGTTTTGATTTCAAACCGATTCAGCAGTTTGATACTGTTCCTTGTATCCTCTGCCGCAATCAGATCCACCTCACGTAATGTATTCAATACATGCGCTGTGACATCTTCAAGATTTCCGATTGGTGTCGCACATAAAAACAACATTCCCTGCATATTCTTCCTCCGGTGTCCTAATATCCATAAATATCATAAATTTCCGATGTATATTTTCCCTGTTCCTGATATACGATCAGTGGTTTTTCAACAGTGATTCTCGACTTTCCGCCTCTGCATGCTTCAATCAGAACCATGTTCGGCTCCTTATCTAAGTAGGGATACACCATCTGCATCCGCTTCGGTTCCAGTTTATATGCTGTTAATGTCGAGAATATCTCCACAAGCCTGAACGGGCGATGTACCATATAGAATCTGCCTCCGGGCTTCAATAACCGGCTGCCCTCACGTACAACATCCTCCAGCGTACAGCATATCTCGTGCCTTGCAATTGCCTTAGGTTCATCCTGACTCTTAAGTCCATGGCTTCCAATCATATAAGGAGGATTTGTCGTAATAACATCAAAAGAAGCAGCGTCAAATATTGTCCCTGCCTCCTTGATGTCTCCTGTTACAATGTCGATCTTGTCGGAAAGTTCATTCATAGCAACACTTCTTTTTGCCATGTCTGCACTGTCCTCCTGAATTTCCAAACCGGTAAAATGCCTGCCTTCTGTCTTTGCTTCCAATAAAATAGGGATGATACCGGTGCCTGTCCCGATATCGAGTACCGTTTCTCCTTCTTTTACCTTTGCAAATCCGGACAATAATACAGCATCCATTCCAAAACAGAACTTCTCCGGATTCTGAATGATCTTATAACCGTTTCTATGAAGTTCGTCAACTCTTTCATTATCCTTTAGATCATACATCCTCCAGCTTTGACATTCCTTCCTTTTTTTCGATCTTTTCTAACTTCTCTAATTCTGCCAATTCCCGATCGGAAACTTTATGATCCTTTTTATGACGGGGCTTAAACTTTAACTGCTCCACCTTGTATTCGTGGATTTCCTTCTCATCATTTTCTTCTACAACGACCTTGACCAGCTGACGCAATACATTGACACTGGATACCTGTCCCTTCAATCCGTCATCTGTCGTTACAAAATCTCCTAAGTTAGGCAGTTTTCTGTTCAGCTCTTCATACGTATCCTCTTCATTTTTCAGACAGCACATCAGTCTTCCGCAGATGCCTGATATTTTGGTCGGATTAAGTGACAGATTCTGCTCTTTTGCCATTTTAATAGACACCGGAACAAAGTCTGCCAGATGTGTATGACAGCATAACGGTCTTCCGCAGATCCCGATGCCTCCGAGAATCTTGGTTTCATCACGGACACCTATTTGTCTTAATTCAATCCTCGTCTTGAATACGGATGCCAGATCCTTTACCAATTCTCTAAAATCAATTCTGCCGTCTGCTGTAAAGTAAAATAACACTTTATTGTTATCAAATGTATACTCTGCATCAATCAACTTCATTTCCAATTCATGCTTCTGTATCTTTTCCAGACAGATCTTGAAAGCTTCCTTTTCTTTTTCGCGGTTCTTCGCTTCTGTTGCATCATCGGCTTCTGTTGCTACCCGAATGACCGGCTTTATAGGCTGAACCACCTTACTGTTCTCCACTTCTCTCGGAGCCATGACAACTGTCCCGTATTCTATTCCTCTGGCAGTCTCAACAATAACATGATCTCCTCTTTTCATATCAAAGTTCTTCGGGTCAAAATAATAAATCTTGCCCGCTGTTCTAAATCTGATACCGATTACTTTTGTCATTCTAATTCTCCTTTATAGTAAGCATCAGCAGTTCCAATGCCAAATCGAAATTCACATTTGCATCCAGTCTCTGCTTTGTCTTTTCAATTGCTTTGATGATTGTTTCTATTCCTTCATATGCACTTCGGTTGGCCTGTTCCCGAATATATCTGACTTCATCCTTAAATATCAGATCATTGGCATCATTCGTTGCCTTGAATAGTAATACATCCCGATACCAGATCATGATAATATCCAGATAATCATGAATATCAACCTTGTATTCACCAATCTTTTTGATGGCCTGAACCAGATCACCGATCTCCATATCATTGATGTATTTCAGTACCGTGATTGCCTCTTCTTTAATCTTATCAAAATCCTCCGAAGAAGCCAGGCTCTTTGCCTTCCCGATATTGCCTCTCGCAAAAGCGACACAGATATCCGCTTGATAATCCGGTACCTTTAGCTCCTCCATCAGATACTTTCGTACACGTTTATCTTCCACCGGCTTCATATTCAACACGATGCTTCTGGAAATCAAGGTTGGCAGCAACAGAGAGGCATTTGTCGTCAACAACAAGATAACCACATATTCCGGCGGTTCCTCCAGAGTCTTTAAAAGAGCATTTTGTGCCTGTACCGTCATTTTCTCGGCATCATTGATGATATAAATTTTTCTTCTGCTGCTATATGGTTTAATCTGCACATCATGATTGATCTGATCCCTGATATCTTCAACGCTGATGGTATTGGGCTTCTCATGCGTCAAGCGCATAATATCCGGCTGATTTTTTGTCATTGCCTGCTTACAGGAATGACACTCCATACATGGCTCTGTTTCCTCTTTCTCACATTGTAGGGTCATTGCAAAGAGATTCGCAATAAATTCTTTGCCTGAGCCTCTTTCGCCGTTGATGATATATGCATGTGAGATCTTGTGCATCTGTATCGCTCGCTGCAAATGTTCCTTAATCTGTTCTTGTCCTATGATATCACTAAAATGTGGCATATTCTTGCCCTTCCTATTGATGTGCATGCTCTGTAATACTCAGAACATAATTCTCTTCATTACGTAAATATATCTAATAACAGACCTCGGATTTCTCCGATCTTGCTGAGGATTGCAATATGATCCTTCTCTTCCTTCATAAGTTCCTGCGCCAGTTCATCCAGATTCTGATCCACTAATTTGATGATCCCGTATACTCTGTGACGACCCTTCTTGTCCAGAAAATTTTCTCTCGAAAATTCATGGGAACGGTTGATGACTTCATTCAGAAAATCTTTAACAAGACTTCTGTATTTCTTCATATCCCGTACGTCCATCTTTTTTGAAAGCTTCTTACCCTGTTTAGAGATTTCTTCCATCATCATAGAAAGACGGGCTTGTAATTCCTGCTCTTCTATATGGCTGATCAAGGTGAACTTGAATGTTTCATCGGTTGGCTGCGTCTGTTCGGTCGGTGCTGCCGCCGGTGCTGCCGGTGTCATTTGATTGACTTTGATATCCATACATTCACCTCCCTGATTTATCGGGTGTCCTTGATATATGCTGCAATTTCTTCTATACAGCGGTTCAAATCATCATTATGGAACATTTTACTGATATTTGCCTTGTTTATGTTCTCTTCGGAAAAGTCCTCTGTGTCCGCAATGAATCTTCGGCACATTTCCTTATATTTCGGTTTCTCCTGCTGCCTCTCTCGGTCAAGAGCCCTTTGCAAACGAATCCCGTCATCCAGATCAATATATATCGGTATAACCGCTGTCTCTCCGAAATAATTTCTGGTAGAGCAATATGATTCCAGTGTCCCGGTGACCAGATAATCACATTTCTTGAGGTTTATCTGTCCGTCATCCACAGTAAAATAGTGCCATACGCCATATACTGTCTTATACGCCCGTTCTTCAATAATAGTGCCTGCTGCAAGTAGTTCCTGATATCGCTCCTCAGATACAAAATAATACTCTGTTCCGTCTGTTTCTCCGCAACGAATAGGCCGCGTTGTATATAGTACAAATTCTTTCAGCTTCAGATCTTTTCTTTCGATTAACTGCTTGAAAATCGTGTCTTTTCCGGAAGAACTCTTTCCGATTATATAGAATATCTTTCCCATATTGTTGATTTCCTTTTGTTTAAAACCTATTCTTATGAACATGTATCGTCTCAAGCAATGAACAATATGTATCAGCAAAATTGACGATCCACGCTTCCCTGCATCTTGGCGGACTGACATTTAAAGGCCACATATGCTTTTTAATGATTTCCTCTTCCAGTATATTAAGATTAAAATCTTTACATGCATTTTGCAATGCTATCCTTGCGTGCTTAAAGCCGTGCCAATTTGGACTTTGCTCCGGCTTGTGCCAGTCATACAGAAAATAATCATGCAGCAGAGCTCCTCTAATTAGGGTTCTCTCATCACATCCGGCATGCAACAGACTGTCCAGCTTCAGGCTGGCCCTGGCAACACTCATGCAATGCTGCCTGACCGTAATGTTCCCATGCTGGATATATTCATCCTGCTCCTGAAACTTAGGAGCTTTCAATATTTCTTCTCCATAATGCTCTATCATTTCATTCAGATAGGGCACTGATTTTCTATGCCACAGCTTAGACTTCTTCTCCACTTTACATCTTGTCCTCTTGCTGTTCTCTATTTTCTTTTTCGTCGATATCTTCTGCATCGACAGCCTCAGCCTCTTCCTTTGCCCTCATTACCACTTTGATCTGTTTTGTAAGGAAGAACAATGTAATCAAATCCGTGACTCCGCCAAATATGAAACCTATTCCAACCAGTCTCGTAAAGATCTTTGCCATGCTCTTCGGCTCTAATAACAATACAATGGCAATCGCAATACATAAAAGTGCAAACACAAATACATAGACCCATCCGCCAAACTGCGCTCTCTTTAAGTCTATTGCATGCTGCAGCTTAACAATACCATTTGCAAATACTACAATACCCATTAACATCGGTATCATCGTGATAACCATATCTACTTTTAATATGATACAAATACCGATGACAATAATCACCGTTCCGATGACCAGATCATATTGGTAGTATGCCTCCATCAGATCTTTTCTGAAATACGCAATCACATAAAAGAGTCCCACCGCCAGCAGACAGCTTGCAAATATATAGCAGATTGTCCTTATAGTCGTATCGGGAAACGCAACTAAGATAATTCCCAACAGAACACACAAAACAGACAATAAAGTCGAACTAACCTTCATTTTCTTTTCCATATCACTGTTCCTCCTTAATCTGCATGCAGTTTTCATCAAGTGTCTCTCTGTACTCTTCAATCAAATAATCATATTCACCCATATTGACCTTAATGATTGCTTCCATTCTTTCCTTGCTGAACAAATCTCCTCTTGTAATCAATCTAATCATATCATAATATTCAGCCAAATGCTCATTTTCCAGCATATTACTACCATACATAACCGTCTCGCCATATCCTGCCGGTGCCTCCCGCCACATATGGCCGATTCGCCAATTGTCCTCTCTGACTGCCGGAAGTTTTGATAAGAACGGATCTCCAAGCGCATACAGATCATTCAAATACAGATCCGAATTGTAATAGATAGATATTCCCGGCACCATTTTCAGAAGTCCACCGGTACTGTCATACTCTCGCAGTTCGTCAATTCCCGCTTCGTTCCACGCATCTCTGATACACAGTTTTCCTGTCTTTAAATAAGAAATGGTATTATTAAACAAACTCGTATGTCGAAAATAATTGCCTCTTTCATCTGATATCGGCGAACTGAATGTATTTCCAAACATGAACTGAGAAGTAATGACCCCCGTCGCCATTGCATAAACTAATCCCAGACCAACCACTGCCGTAAAGATTCCGGATGCTCTTTTGGGCTTCTTAAGCCTTATAAAGTCTTGATTTTCAATCACCATATAGGTGCATACACTCATAAAGAACATCACGGTAAAATGACGCCCTACCATAAAATCTCCACCGATATACAGCAAATATCCCGCATACAGTACCATTCCGCTTATTGTATAGATATACTTTTCCTTACGCATATATAATACGATGAGTACCACTACAAACGGCACCGCCAAAAGCAGAACATCCGTAATTCCTGATGTGAATGTATATTGCAGACCTCTGTACAGATATTCCTTGAGCGGAATCTGGGTTCCCAACTTTACATATGCTGTGTTTGGCACCGGAAATCCGAAATAAAAAACAGAAAACAATTCCCATCCTATAAAAGGAAGCAATCCAACAAATCCTATTCCAACCGCTTTGATAAAGGATACTTTTTCTCTCTTTGCAAGATATACATACAGAATCATCGGAACAAACATCAATACTGCATCCATTCTTGTCATTGCAATCAAAGAAATCAGTATTGCCAGAATCAGCATTCTTTTACTTTCATAAGTATCTGTATCAAAATAGTATTTTAGGAATAATGCTGCAAGGAAAAACAATAAGCTGTTCTCAAGACCGGATGTCGTATAGCTGATAAAGCAAAAGCTTCCCACAAGAATTGCGAAAGCAAGAATTACCTGTCTCTTTGTTTTACAAAATGTATTCACCAGAATGCGGTATGCAAGCGTAGAAAAGATAATACAAATCAATAAAGAGACGATAAACATCTTACGAATGAAAAAATATCCAAATGCAATGACCAGCGTAAATAAAGGACAAGATGTTGCAGAAGCCCTCTCTCCCACATTATAAACAAATCCATTTCCAAGCACGAGATTTTTTGCCATGATATAAGCATGATAAGCATCATCACTCTGCCATGCCAGTAAAGTGATGATGCAAATAAAGACTAACGTTGTAATCAACCGATAACGATTGATCTCTCCCGAATAATATTTTTTGATATCATTCTTCTTTTTTTGTATGACTGCCTGAAAATCCATCACGTTCTTCTCCTGTTGTTTATTACGAATTCTTACGCATAACGTTTTCTTCGTTTTTCTTCAATTGAAACAGCAGTTTTAATGCTTCCGTAACAGATTTCATTTTAATACTTGATTGAGAACCGACATAATGAATCGGTACTTCAATGGTATTTTTATTTCTGCAATAATATCTCATTTCTGTCTGATACATATGCCCCAAGGAAAGAAATGCATCTAAATCCATACTTTCAAGAATTTCCCGCTGAAACCCTTCAAAACCGCTCGTCATATCTTTCAGCTTCGTTCCAAGTACCATATTGGCGAGTATCGTACCGCCTGAACTGAGAATCCTTCTGTACAACGGATGATTTGTAATATCTCCGCCTTCCGTAAACCGTGAGCCCCATACACAATCATAGCCCTCTTCCAGTTTGTCAATAAATTGCGGTATTTCCTTCGGCATATGGCTTCCGCCGCCATCCATTTCTATGATCTGTTCCGCTCCGTCAGCCAGTGCCGCTTTAAAACCATATAAATAGCAGGTAATAACACCCCTTGATTCCTTATGGTATATCATTTTAATCCGGTTATACTTCTTTTCCATCTCATGAATAATCTCTTCCGTTCTGTCCTTTGAAAAACTGTCTATAACCGGATATATATACAAATTATCATACGGAAGCTGCATAACCTCCTCTAATACCGCACCCATTGTAGACTCTTCGTTTGCTACGGGCATAACTATGATTGTCTTCTTCATCTATTTACCTCAACTGTTTCTTCTTACTAACTACTTAATGCTGCATTACTTATTTTTATTACAAAATTGATCTGCCATATTTAATGCAAGCTCCACTACAACATCTGAATTATAATGCTGCCATTCACCCCATCTGCCAAGTCCGTACACTCCCTGCTGTTTCGTCCACGTCAGAAGTTCCTGCATCGTTTCCTGCTTTCCGACTGTATTCAACGGATAAGCATATTCATTGATATATGCGTACTCTTCGTCTTGTGTAAAACGTGTCAGATTGGTCTCTGTCCAATATCCGCTCGCATTCGGACAGAAGTTATGTCTTACCAGTATTCTGTGATAGGATAACTTAGGATCCGGATAATAAATCCACTGTGCTGCTGTATCAAGCCTTTCCTTATGATGCTCAATTACTACAGAACTATATTTTAGCGTATCAACTGCCTTCTTAAGTGATTCCGGAAGTCCTGTCAATTTCTCAAATGATTTCCACGGAGCTGTGTTAATAATGATATCCGCCTGATAAGTATCATTGACTTCATGCTGATTAAAATCCAACTTCTTAATCTTTGTATTGTACTTTATTTTATCACCAAGAGCTGTTGCCATACGAATCCATAATTCGCCGTATCCGTACTTTTTCGGATAATAGAACTTCGCATGTCCTGGCTGCGAACCATAAGCCTTTCTCTCCAGACAACTGGTCAATGTTTCGTCAAAAGATACATTGGGCAGCTTCTCCAGCCAATATGTCCCCAAAGCATCCAAATCTTCACCAAACATCTTCTGATTATATGGAATCATATATTCCTTTGCAATCTTCTCTCCCAGCTTCCAATAAATCCAGTCAACAAACTTTTCCGGCTTTTCCAAACCAAGATTGCACCCTGCTACCGCAATTGCTTTTAAGTATTCTACCTGATCGGAAATCTTCATCTGCCAGATATTTGCCTCAATCGGACTATTGATTACCGTATCATGAATTTCGATCTTAGAATCCCTGTCATATGTGTCCCATTCTGTTTCCGGCATGAACCCAAAGAGAAACTGAAGTACTTCTTTTCTCTTTACATCCAAAAAATGTCCGCCGCCAATATCCAAAGGGCTTCCATCTGCCTGAATACTTCTGCACAGACCACCTGCCGTTTCTTCCTGCTCCAAAACCAGAAAATCTTTTTCTCCGTTTTGTAACATTCTATTCGCAATCGAAAGACCTGCCGGTCCTGCACCTATTATCAAATATTTCATCTATCTGCATCCTTTGCCTTATCGTCCACCATACATTTTATCAGTTTTTCTCGAAAACATCAATCTTCTTTTCCAGTTCGTCTATTACTCCACGAAAGAGTCCTATAATCTTCAAGCCATGTTCCTGAACTGCATTGATTTCATTTTTTTTACACGCCCTGTTAGCCGTTGTTGCCACAGCCGCAAGTTCCACAGCGCCTATTGTTGCTGCAACACTTTTAAGAGAATGTGTTTCAAGTGCAAATACAGACATATCATTAACCCTAACTGCATCCTCTATATTCTTCACTCTCTTATGCCCATCCTTGCAAAAGGTTTGAATAATTTCCCAATATATCTCTTCACTTCCACAATTCTCAATTCCCTTAGAAATATCCACCATATAATAGCCCTCCCGTTACCTAATCTCAACTCATCAATCCTACTACTTCCAGTTTGTCTATATCTTACCGAAAACTTCTGATTAGTGCAATCAAATTCTGACTATTAAAAAAGAACTTCTACATATTAGTAGAAGTTCCTTTTTACGTGCCCAGAACCGGAATCGAACCAGTGACACGAGGATTTTCAGTCCTCTGCTCTACCAACTGAGCTATCTGGGCAATTAATGAGACATCCGGGATTCGAACCCGGGACAACTTGATTAAAAGTCAAGTGCTCTACCAACTGAGCTAATATCCCATAAACCTTTTTAAAGCAAATGCTCAAACTATGAACCATTTGGGCATTTTTGAGTAGCGGGGACAGGATTTGAACCTATGACCTTCGGGTTATGAGCCCGACGAGCTTCCAGACTGCTCCACCCCGCGATATAATATTATATTTTAACCCTTTTCGTCTATACTATCAATCATAAATTATTTGATATATTCGATTTGTGTAGAAAATCGAAAATGTATAGAGTGGATGGGGAAGGATTCGAACCTTCGAAGGCGTTGCCAACAGATTTACAGTCTGC
>CAZWXS010000032.1:0-26003 GCA_964638005.1 uncultured Lachnospiraceae bacterium | reverse complement strand
CTACCTATGAAGAGATAATCGTACAACAGTAGGTAAAATTCGCAGCGGACTACCTACCTATGAAGAGATAATTGTACAACGGTAGGTAAATTATACAGTGGACTACCTACCTGGAAGCAAAAAAAATTACAGCGATAGGTAATGTGTGAAGAGAATTACCTGCCTGCGAGCAAAAAAACATGCAACGGTAGGTAAAAAGCAAGAAGGACTCCCTACTTAGAACAGGATTTGTCAGCAGTAGGGCTCTAAATTGGAAGATGTAATGTAGTCCGCCATACACCTCAACCCTGCCTGCCTCTCCTCCATTCTTTTCCAACTGATGAATCCATAAATGTCATTTACAAAAAACGCAACAAAGCAAACCACCACAGAAAGATATGATATATTTTCAAGCATGGCTAAAATCCATAAAATAATCAATACAATATCATTTGCTGCATATCCAATTGCATAATACGGACTTCTTCTGAATGTGAGATAGACAGCGACAAAACTGGTTGTTACCGATATTGTGCTCGGAACAATATTGGCCGTATTAAAGGCAGTTAAAATAAAATAGAATATCACTGTTACAACTGCTGCGGCAATCCACATAAGAACCATTTCTCTTTTTGCTATGCTATCCTCTGCCTTATTTCCGTTGTATGGATTCTTAAGCCAAGATATCAATGCGATTACTGCCATAGGCATAGTCATCCCAAGATAAGTCAGCATTTCACCGTAATACGCAAACCTTAAAGATATCATTCCATAAAGCAAACTGAAAATGATCATTAAGAACTGCCCTATCGGATTTCCCTTTGCATTAAAAATAAGCGATGTTACACCAATGAGCGAAGCGGTAAGCGTTAGATGATTTTCCCTATCGAAAATGCAAAAAGATATAATAATCAAAATCATCGAACCGCCCCATAGTATCATTTCGCCCTTTGAAAAATAATTTACAACTGATTTTACTGATTTCATAAATCCCTCCTAAAAAAATAAGCACTCATATACTTATCTTCAAAGACCTAACGATGAGTAATGAATGCTTTAAGCATCTCTGCCCGGTGGCAGATACATATTCATATTTAACATTGTAGTAAAATACTCTTATAATTGCAAAGGTTTTATAAAAATAAAGACCTTTAAGCAGATATGACACCACCAAGCATACAACTGTAAAGAGCACGGCTGCTTCCTATGCACGGAATTAAAAAGAGTTCCGCCTCAAGCGAAACTCTCCTGTTATATTCTTTGAAACTTGTCCTAAAATAACTCTGCCGGAAACTTCTGAAATGCCAATCCGTCTTCATCATTGACAATACTGCTTCCTGATCCCACAAAGTATTGGTACTGCTCCAGTGCGGAATCCTTTCGCATATCCGAAATTGCTTTCTCAACATCCAGTTCTGCCAGAGAACTGTCACGTCCTACGAGATTGACTTCCTCATCACGATTGAATTTTAATGAAATGTCCTGCAGATCAGATGTCGCGGCACGGCTGTCCAGTCCTGATTCCTGTGCGGGTGATAACGTAGATACCGGTATGCTCTGTTCTTGCGGTTTTGTTTCTTCTCTGCCTTGAACGCCCTGCTGTTCCTGCTCTGATCCGATGCTCCGGACATCCTGTCCCATGGTCGGAATCTTGCTGAGTGCGTTCTGGCTATTGAAATTCTGGAACAAATCATATTGACCGTTTAATCCGTTAATTGCCATATGAATCATTCCCCCTTTTCGATAATTTGATTAACATAATCTGTTACCATTTATTATACAGCAACTTATTTTTGTTTGCAATCATTTTATCGACATTTTGGGCGGTTTCCTTAACTTTTTCATCAAAATTTCACATTGATTCACATTTTTCGGCTTCATTTTGTCTAGTACCTAAGAACCAGAAAACAAACTTAATCTTCATAGAATACCTGCGGAATGTAGCAGTTGTTTTGTATACGCATGTTTGGGGTGAAAATAGACATCCTCCTTCTTGCCCTGCTCCACGATCTGTCCCTGCCGCATGACCATGACCCGGCTGCACAATTGGTATACCACCTTCAAATCATGAGAAATGAAAAGCATGGCAATTCCGAGATCCTGATTGATCTTCAGAAGCAGTTCCACAATCTGGGCCTGTACCGTCACATCCAATGCCGATACGGGTTCATCCGCAATCAGCAGCTGTGGATTGAGTACAAGTGCCAGTGCGATACAGACTCTCTGCCGCTGTCCTCCCGACAGTTCGTTGGGATACCGTTCGGCAAACTTCTCATCTAATCCTACCCTCAGCAGCCTGCGCAGCACCTTGGCATTTCGTTCCTCATCAGACATATGTCCGCGGATGCGCAGAGGCTCTTCGATGATCCAGCCTACCTTCTTGCTTGGATTTAAGGAGCCGTACGGATCTTGAAATACCATTTGTGGATGCTCCGAATGATGAAGGATCTCGCCCTCTGTATCCTTGACCATTCCGAGAATCGACTTGCCAAGCGTTGACTTGCCGCATCCGCTCTCTCCCACCAGACCGACAATCTCTCCGCGATCAATGGAAAAAGAGACATCATGAAGTATCTGCTTACGCGCCTTAGTGCTCGCAAACAAAGTACCCTTTTCCCGATAATATGCATTTAAATGATTGACCTCTAGTATCTGCTCCGCCATGCTATTCCTCATATCTTTTTCTTATATTTAATCTTACTTTTCTCTTTTTTCCACTTTCTTGCTGACTTCAATTTCTATTTCAATTTTATTCCCTTTTATTGTTCTATTTGTATATCCTCTTGCTTCTATAAATCAATCTCACACCTCTCGCACGATCTTCGGAATCGCCCGAATCAGGTTCCGAGTATACTCTTCCTTTGGATGATTGAATATCTCCTCCGTATCTCCCTGTTCCACGATATTGCCCTGATACATGACAATGACGTGCTCACATAACTGCCGTACCAGACTCAGATCATGCGAAATGAACAGAATCGCCGTTTTGTACTTCCGATTGACACTTCTCAGCAGTTCTATGATCTGTGCCTGTACCGTCACATCCAGTGCCGTAGTTGCCTCATCTGCGATCATAAGCTTCGGATTGCAGATCAATGCCGCTGCGATCATCACCCTTTGGCGCATGCCGCCGGATAATTCGTGCGGGTACATATGATATAGCTTCTCCGGCTCATCCAGTTCCACATCGGTAAGGGTCTGAATCACCTTTGCATAACGCTCTTCCTTTGTCATGTCCGTATGGATCCGCAGACTTTCCTCTACCTGCCAGCCAATTTTCTTGACCGGATTCAATGACGTCATCGGTTCCTGAAAGATCATGCTGATATCATTGCCCTGCAGGCTTCGTAATTTTGCCCGCTCGCAATGCAGCAAATCCGTTCCCTCAAAGATGATCTGTCCCTTCTTCTGCATATCATGTCTGGACAGCAGTCCTGCAATCGCAAGTGCAGTCATCGTCTTTCCTGAACCGGACTCTCCCACAATGCCTACAATATCTCCCGCATCCATATGCATATCAAAATCAAAGACAACCGTCTCCGGTATCAAATGGTCATGAAATTCAATGTTCAAGTCTCTCACATCTAACATCTATGACCTCCTCTTAAGACTCTCGGAAAGCAGTGCAAATCCAAGTATCATCACGACGATCATCAGCCCCGGGAAAATTGCACACCACGGTGCCGAAAACAGAAATGCCTGTGCCTCCGACAGCATCCTGCCAAGACTTGCATCGGGCGGCTGTACGCCAATTCCCAAAAAGCTCATGCTGGCTTCCGCAAGGACCGCATTATTAAATCCGATAATCACTGAAGACAATAGTACGGGCCATGCATTTGGCAGTATATGCACAAACATGATCCGCACTGCACCGGCTCCCATCAGTTTGGCACTCTGCACATAATCCATATTCCTGTAATGTATAAACTCACTGCGCACGATACGTGCAAAGCTCGGTATGAACACAATCCCCAACGCCAGAATGACATTATACTTACCGCTTCCCATAATACTGATAAAAACCAACGCTACCAGTATACTCGGAAAAGCCAGCACCGCATCATTGAAACGCATCAGGATCTCATCCGGCACCCCGCCATAATATCCCGTTACGGCACCGATGACCGTCCCGATACCTGCACCGATTCCTACCGTGCACAACGCAATCAAAAGCGTCGTCCCCGTTCCCTTCAGTATCCGGCTGAAGATATCTCGGCCAAAATTGTCACATCCCATCAGATGTCTAAAGGAGATTCCGGCAAATTTGTCCGCCGTATTCATAGCATCAGGATCATAAGGCGTGTAAAAAACACCCACGAGCACAAGCAGTACGACGATTCCCGTCATAACGGCACCGATATAAAATTTGTAATCCCTTTGATCTGCTCTCATGTTTTACTGTCCTCTCACACGCGGATCGATGATCTGATATACAACATCCACTGCAAAATTGATAACAATCACGATAACTGCAATGCAGACGATGATCGCCTGTACCACCGGATAATCTCTGTTGGCTATGGAGGTAATGAGCAATCTTCCAAGCCCCGGAATGGAAAACACCTGCTCTATGATAATGCTCCCCGCCACGATATCCGCCAGCGTCATACCCAAAAATGTCACCACCGGTATCATTGCATTCTTAAGAACATGATGATATAAGACCCCATTGGTGCGATTGCCTCTGCTGTATGCCGTTCTGACATAATCCAGCTTCATTTCCGATAGCAGTGATCCCTGCAGCATCTTTGTCGTCATTGCGATCTTTGGCAATGCGATCGCTACCGCAGGAAAAAATAAATACCAAATAAAGCTTCCCACACTCACGGTATAAGATACATAACCTCCCGGTGTGAAGAAACGCAATAATAATCCAAATAAGTAAGTAAACAGAATGCCCAGAAAAAATGGTGGGATTGACATTGTGATCTGATTGATGACATTGATGGCCTTCGTCACCGGCCTGTCCTGATGCTTTGCCGTATAGATGCCAAGCGGATTGGCTCCTGCCACGATCAGGATAAAGGACATCACAGTCAGCGTCAGTGTGATCGGAAGTTTTCCGGCAAGCATGCTGCCTACTGACATATTGTAACTGTACGAAGTACCCATATCCCCAAAGAAGAAATCTCCCAGCCACTTGAAATATCGAATCAGCATGGGCTGGTCAAGTCCGAGCTTTGCCTGCAGAGCGGCGATCTTCTCCGGAGTCGCCTGCGTGCCGAGCATCTTGATTGCCGGATCACCCGGAATGATCTGAAATGCAAAAAAGGCAAGGAGAGATACCAGCAATAAGGTTAATATTAAAGTAAGTAACTTCTTGGCTATGTATCTCATATCCTGCCCTCTATTTTAGAATGACTTGTTAAATTCCGCTTCTGTCATGTGTTTACATCAGACACATGACTTAGTCGAAATCACTGACGCAATTTAATCTTGCTGATATCCTGTACATACAACGGATAAAACTCATATCCTTCATACTTGTTGTTCAATGCAACGAATTCCGCCATATCCTGAATGTATACATTGGCCGCATCCTCTGTCAGAATCGTCTCGAGACGCTTGTACAGTTCCGTCTGCTGTTCCATATCATTGCAGCTGATCACCTCTGCATATACCTGATCATACTCGGCATTGCTGAAATTGATGAAGTTATTGCCTGCCGATGATTCAAAACGATCAAGCAGCGCTCTTGCTGTGAGTTCCGCCGCATCTACACCGATGACCGTAGACTCATAATTCCTGTCTGCATACACGTCAGAAAGCCAGCTGCTCCACTCCACGAGCTCTATCTTCGCATCAATATTGATGGCTTTTAACTGCTCTACGAGCACCTGTGCCGTATCGATATGCGGCTGATAATTGCTCGGAACCGTAATGGTCATGGAGAAGCCATCCTCATATCCCGCTTCCTTCATCAGCGCCTTTGCCTTCTCGATATCCTGATTGTATACATCCGCAAGCTCCGGAACATAGTACTTGCCGAATGCCGGGAACATGGAACTGCCTATCTCCGTTCCCTTTCCGTCAAAGAGCAGATCAAATATCTCCTGCTGGTTCACCGCATAGCACATGGCCTGACGTACCTTGATATCATCAAAGGGCTCTACTGCATGATTTAAGTACAATGCCTGTACGAGGTTCATCGTACCTTCATAAATGTCGAATCCGTCTCCGAGTTCATTGATCTGTGCCGAGGTCAGCCTCGCATACATATCAATCGAACCTCCACGCAGATCCATCACGATCGTATCTGCATTCGGACACACCTTGAACGTGACGTTCTCGATGTATGCCGGTGTTCCCCAGTACTCGTCAAAACGCTTTACAATGAAATTCTCCTGCGGGGACCGTGACACATACATATATGGTCCTGTTCCGATCGGTGCTGTGTCCGGCGTCGCATTGTCCGCCGGCAGGATCGCCGTTGTCATATAGGACAGAAAATCATTATTCGGTTCTGACAGGACGATTTCTATCGTCTTCTCATCCGGCGTATTGACGCTTTCAATAATAGAATACGCCTCTACCAACGGCTCTCCGTCTGTGGTATCGGCGCATTTTTCTATGCTGTATTTCACGTCCTCTACCGTAACGGGATTACCGTTATGAAACTTGATGCCTTCTCTCAGGGTGAATGTGTATGTCTTCTCATCCTCTGAAATTGCATAATCGCTCGCTACCGCAGGGTTTAAATTACCATCTGAATCCGGTTTTACCAAACCTTCATAAATGTTAAACAGAACTTCCTTAGTTCCTGCCGCAACTGCAACGTGTGGGTCAAGACTATCTTCGAGATCTTGTGGTATTCCTACAACTATCTGTGAAGAATCACTTGCCTTATCACCTGAGCATCCGCCCAGTGCAATAGTCAGTGTGAGTAACATAAGCACCGAGAGAGCCTTTTTCATACTCTTCTTCATGTGTGTTATCTCCTCTTCTTAATTCTTTGTCATCGCGACGCTCAAGGGATGTCCATATAAACGGCATATTCCTTGCTGTCTGCGTATAAACAAAGTGGTATATTGTACAATACCGTAACATTGTATACAATACACCACCCATTCGTCAAGTACTTTGTTAAAAAAAGAACAATCTTTTTATTCCAAAACCTTTTTCAATTCATCCATGAATGTGTTGATATCCTTGAATTCTCTATATACGGAAGCAAATCTGACATATGCAACCGCTTCGAGATCCTTTAGTTTATTCATGACCAGTTCTCCGATAACCGCACTGGAAACTTCCTTTTCTTCTCTGCTGAAAATGTCTGTCTCTACTTCATCGATCAATTGCGTAATCTGCGCTGCCGAAATCGGTCTCTTATGGCATGCACGCAATACACCTGCTTCGATCTTGGAACGGTCATACGTCTCTCTGTTGTTATCCTTTTTAATGATAATCAGGGGAATCGTCTCAACCTTCTCATAAGTCGTAAATCTCTTATCACATTCGTCACATACCCTGCGACGACGAATGGAATTGTTGTCGTCAGCCGGTCGGCTGTCAATTACTCTTGTGTTCTCGTGACCACAAAACGGACATTTCATCGTATCTCCCTCTCATTCTCTCTTTCGTTATAGTAACACAATTTCCTGAACATCAATACCATATTTAGTATAAGCCAAGATATTGTATTATGTCAACTCTAAGTTTCCATATATATGCCATTTTTATATATTTTCAGAGATTTGGTTTACGTTTTTATGATTTTATGTTGATTAGCATCTTAACGTTCTGTAATGTCAACCAAAATAATGTCCGGTCCGATCTGCTTGATCTGGCAAAACGGAATCACATATGCATTCTCACTACAGAAGAAAGAGCAAATGCTTCGGTGTTCCGGAACGATGATATCCTTGATGCAACCGGAACATATATCGATTTCCAGATCACCGATACAGCCAATCTTCTTGCAGGTCTTGATGTTGATGACTTCCTTTTCTTTCAGCTCCGACAATCTCACAAAAAGTACCTCTTAGCCTTTTTATATACTATGCAGTCAGATAATTTTTCATTACACGGAGTGCATTCTTTTCCAGACGGCTCACCTGTGCCTGTGAGATTCCGATATGATCCGCCACCTCCATCTGCGTCTTTCCTTCAAAGAAACGCAGCTTGATGATGTCGTTTTCACGATGGCTCAATTTCTTCATCGCTTCGCTCAAAGACAGCTGCTCAATCCAGTTCTCCTCCTTATTCTTCTTATCGCTGATCTGATCCATTACATACAGTGTATCGCCGCCCTCCGCATAGACAGGTTCATACAGGCTCATCGGATTTTGAATGGCATCCAGCGCAAATACAACGTCCTCCTTGGGCATCCCGATCTCCGCCGCTATCTCCATGATCGTCGGTTCCTTCAGATTTCTCTTCGTCAGGCCCTCTCTCGCATAAATGGCTTTATAGGCAGTATCCTTAAGAGAACGGCTTACGCGTATCGTATGATTGTCTCTTAAGAATCTCCTGATCTCTCCTATGATCATGGGAACCGCATAGGTACTCAACTTCACATTGAGCGTCGAATCGAAATTGTCAATCGCTTTGATCAATCCGATACAACCGATTTGAAACAGATCATCCACATTTTCATTGCTTCCCGAAAACCTCTTGATCACACTGAGTACCAATCGCAGATTGCCCTTGATGTACTCTTCCCTCGCTTCTGTATCTCCCTCTTGTATCCTTGCAAAGAGTGCCTCCTTTTCCTGATTCTTCAACAGCGGGAGTTTTGACGTATTGACTCCGCATATCTCAACTTTTCCTTGTACCATTTTGTGAATGCCTCCTATCTAATAAAATCATTCACAAAACAGTCCCAAAATATTCATGTCAGATGCAATCTATTCAAATCGTACGATCTCTTTTTTCAGCCGCTTGATGATCTTCTTTTCAAGCCTTGAAATATAAGATTGTGATATACCTAGCAATGTGGCAACCTCCTTTTGTGTCAGTTCCTCTCCGCTCTCCGATTCCAGTCCGTAGCGCAGATTCACAATCGTCTTTTCGCGTTCGGTCAGTTTCTCGATTGCATGATTCAAAAGTGTCCTCTCCACCTCATTTTCAATGTCCTTGTAAATCACATCCTCGTCTGTTCCCAAAATATCCGAAAGCAGCAGTTCATTGCCGTCCCAGTCCACATTGAGCGGCTCATCAATCGACACCTCAAGCTTGGTCTTGGAATTGCGGCGCAAGTACATCAATATTTCATTTTCGATACATCTTGACGCATAGGTGGCAAGCTTGATCTTCTTCTCCCTGTCAAATGTATTGATTGCCTTGATCAGTCCAATCGTTCCGATGGATATCAAATCCTCCACTCCGACGCCGGTATTATCGAATTTCTTGGCTATGTATACCACCAGGCGCAGATTATGTTCAATCAATATTGTCTTTGCCTCCTGGTCATACTCGGTTCCCAGATCTCCTATCACCTCAGTCTCTTCATCAGCCTCAAGAGGTGCCGGGAGCACCTCTGCCCCACCTATATAATGTATCTCACTCACTTCTCCTCCAAGCAATGATGACTTTGCGATCATCTTAAACCGAAAGCAGCCCGGCATAGCAATTTTAAACAACATATCTTCTTCCTCCTAATGATTTATAAGTTTCGGATTGATAATCAACCCGTATTTTCCTTTTTCAGATACTTCCGTCTCGCAGACCCCTATCATCGGGTTACGAATGACAAACGTTCCATCCTCCGTCTCAATCTGCATCTCATCTGCCGTAAAACCATGTAATATTCCGCCCGGATTACCGACGGAATAGTACGGAATCGCCCTAAAATTCTCCTCAACACCCCTATAGTTTAGTTCTGTTGCATACGAAAGCCCGAGGATACTGACAGGTTTACCTCCGATCGGTTCTTTCAGCAGATTGCCGGTATCAAGCAATCCGTTCACTTCTATCACATGACTGCAATAGGAAAGCCGCACTCGACAGATATTTTTTTTCTGCAGATAGAGATACTCCCAAAGTTGGTGTATCGTAATACCGAATATGTACGTCGTTCCCGTCAATGCAAGGAAAATCGGTATATTGATACGTTTTTCTCCCATAAAAAAAGGAGTCTGACAAATCCACTCCAAAAATCCACCCATCATAAATGTGAAGCCATATACCAGTATCGCCGCTTTGATTAGAACAGGTATCCTTCTGATACGAAAGACAAGCCATAGGATCAGCGTCCTTCCGACAATATGTGCAAATAACAGCCTGAGCATATAGGACACTCCCGGCAAAACAAGCAGCACACAAGTCACCACGCTCGCTACGGCACTCCCTGCTATGATCCTGATGCGTCCGGTTCTGTATTTCAGAACACGCGCCACCATGGACAGTATGATATATTCCGGCAACAGATTCACAAGAAATATTACATCAATATACACTTCATACATAGATTCATCCCAGCCGCCTCCTCTCATGCTTTTCGTGTGTTCCTGTTACTTAATTGCCGCACGTCCGATGCAATGTTTCCCTGCTCAACCACTATATAATATTTATCATGCATTATTTGTCAAACGATGTAGCCGGGATGAAATTTGTACAAAAAAATCGCCTGAGAAATTCTCAAGCGATTTTATCTTAAATGTTCTTATTTGTTATTTTTTAGGAAATCCGGAATCTTGATTGCCTTAGACTCGATCTTGCTTTCCAATGGAGCCTGTGGTCTCTGTATGCCTCCGAATTGATTCATCGGTGTCGGAATCGGCTGCTGTGCCGGCTGTTGATGCTGCATTGGCTGTCCCATACCCATCGGCTGCGTATTTCCCTGCATCATACCCATATTGCCCTGCGGCTGCTGCATAGGCTGTCCCATGCCCATCGGCTGCTGTTGTGCTGCCTGCGGCTGCTGTCCCATAGGCTGTCCTCCGCCCATCGGCATATTATGTGCTGACGGCTGTGTTCCGAAACCTGTCGGCATACCGCCCTGACGCTGAGAATATGTATATCCGGTAGAATATCGATTCATCGCATTCTGTGCTGCCGATACGGACTGCTGCATATCAAGACCTGTTGCAATGACGGTAATCGTACATGCATCCGACATCCTGTCATCATACATCGCACCAAATATAATATTGGCTGTATCTCCAGACAAATCCTGTACATAGCTGACTGCATCATTGGCATCCATAAGTGTGATGTCACCCGATACATTGATGATGACATGTGATGCGCCTGATATCGTCGTCTCAAGCAGCGGACTTGCAACCGCCTGCTTAACTGCCTCGAGAGCTTTATCATCACCCTTGGCAAATCCGATACCGATATGTGCAACACCTTTATCCTGCATAACCGTCTGCACATCAGCAAAGTCCAGATTGATCAGAGCCGGAACATTAATCAGATCCGTAATACCCTGTACTGCCTGCTGCAACACTTCATCTGCCTTTTTCAATGCTTCCGGCATGGTTGTCCTTCTGTCTACGATCTCAAGCAATTTATCATTCGGAATAACGATCAAAGTATCAACATTCTCTTTTAATTTCTCTATACCGCTGACTGCATTGATCATACGTGTCTTTGCCTCAAACTTAAAAGGCTTGGTCACAACGCCGACGGTCAATATACCCATATCTTTCGCAACCTGAGCAACCACGGGTGCTGCTCCTGTTCCGGTACCGCCGCCCATACCACAGGTAACAAACACCATGTCCGCACCTTTGATTGCGCTCGTAATCTCTTCTATGCTTTCCTCGGCAGCCTTCTCACCGATTTCCGGCTTAGCTCCCGCTCCCAGTCCTTTTGTCAGCTTGTCTCCAATCTGCAACAGTCTCGGAGACTTGCATAACTGCAGTGCCTGCTTATCTGTATTGATACCGATAAAGTCCACCCCTGCAATATTTTCATCAATCATTCTATTAACAGCATTATTACCTGCACCGCCGACCCCTATTACAATAATTTTAGCAGCAGATTCAGCCTCGTTCGTTTTTATTTCAAGCAAGGTTACTTCCTCCTTCTTATGCCGAAACCATATTTATTCATACTCCTAAGTATAAATACAATCATATTTATACTATCATATAATTTTTTGGTCAAATTATCAACCTAAAATTTAAAAATTTCTTATATTTTTTGGATATTTTGCAACAATTCATTGGTTTTATTCCTTATGAAACGTAAATGTCTCACTGTCACCGGAGTAATTTTCCATATGAAGCGTTCCGCTCAGCCCCTCCATCTTTGGCAACAGGTACTGCAGCTTATTGATTTTTTCATCCAAATGCTCGCTCGTCCCAAGATAAATTTTCACTTGGTTAAAGTATAGCGTAATATTACCGCTCGTGTCAAAGTAAATTCTATCCGTAGCCACTCCATATTTTGTTAAGAGCTGTGTGATATTCAAGATCAGCTTAAATACCGTCTCATCCTCAACCGGCAGTTTCTCATGCAGGACTACATGGTCAAATGTCAGTCCCGTCACGAACGGAATGCCCGACATCTGCTCCGTAGAGCTCTCCACGATAATACCGTCCTTGTCAAAATACAGATAGCGGCCGAGGAATTCCACATACCCCGCAACTGCTTTTTCATATACATGAATGAGCAGTGTATCCGTAGATTCCAGTTCCACCTCCATCTTCTCTATAAAAGGTATGTCCTCAATCGTATTGTTTCGGTATTTCAGATAATAGTACAAGGTGCTGTTGCCAAATCGGCCATCCAGCACCATTGCCTCTATTTCCTCATCCGCATAGTGCTCATTCCCGTCCACGCGGACATCCGTTACCGTATAATTTGCCTTGAGCACTGCTATCGCCAGCCCAATCACGACAAATGCAACTGCCAATATCAAAAATACCTTTTGTATCCTCGTCAATCCGATTGGTGCATAATCGTTTGCCATACTATCACCCTGTCCATGGTACACCCTTATCTATAAATACTTGACCGCGGCCGAAAGTTCCTGCAGATCCTTTACGATATCCTCATGACCGCGCTTGATAAAATGTGCATTTTCTATGATGGTGGTTCCCTGTGCCATCAGTCCTGCAATGATGAGTGCTGCCCCGCCTCTCAGTTCGCTTGCCTTAAGACGGCTTCCAAACAACCTCGGCACTCCCTCTATCACTGCATTTCTGTCCTGTATTGTAATATGAGCGCCCATTTTTTGCAACTCACTTACCACCTTATACCGTTCCTCAAATATATTTTCCCGGATTCTGCTCGTACCGTCTGCCACCGTAAGTACTGCCATAATCTGCGACTGCAGATCCGTTGAAAATCCTGGATATTCCCGCGTCTCCAGATAACTGATCGGACGGTAGGCATGCTCCGCGTCAATGACCAGTCCCCGCTTCGAGCCATGCCCGATCCGGTTCAGCCGCACCCCCATCTCCGTCAGCACGCGAAGCAATGCCGACATCTGTTCTATCGGGGCATCATACAATATCGTGCTCCCCCTGGTCGCAGCAGTCGCCAGTGAATACGTTCCTGCCACGATCCGGTCTGCCGGAATCACATAAGAGACCGGCTGCAGCTGATTCACACCCACAATCACGATTTCATCTGTTCCCGCACCGGCAATCCGTGCACCTGCGTTCCGTAAAAAATCACATAACGCCGTAATCTCCGGCTCTTTGGCTGCTCCTATGATTCTGGTTCTGCCCCTCGCCGTAACTGCCGCCAAAATAATATTTTCTGTAGTGCCTACGCTCGGGATTTGAAGACATATGTCGTTCCCCGTAATCCCCTCCGTATATGCATGAAGTAGTGTCTCACAGGTCTCTATCCTGACGTTCATCTTTTCCAGAGAAGAGACATGCATGTCTATCGGTCTCTTACCGATCGTACATCCACCGGGATACGGAACCGTAATCCTGCCGTTGCGGCCAAGTACCGAGCCGAGCAGTATGATCGAGGAGCGCATCCTTCCGGCATATTGCGCCGAAATCTCATATCCGTCGCACTCTTTTGCATCCACTACGAGAACATCTTCTTCATCCCAGTAAACTCTGCATCCTATTTCTCGCAATATATGAACCATGTATAAGATATCTAAGATCTTAGGACAATGATAAAGTCTTGTAATACCCCTGATGAGCACAGTTGCCGCGAGTATCGGCAGTGCCGCATTCTTGGAGCCTTGTATTTTTGTTTCCCCGTACAAGGGTCTTCCTCCGCATACCATAATAGAATCCAAGCTGTTCCCTCATACAAACAACACTTATTCTATTTATATGCGTATATCGTAAAATCGTGTCTGTTATTTCTCTAACTTAATACTCCGCGAAACGCTCAGTACCATACCGATCTCAATCATCAGGAACATGATAGAGGATCCTCCGTAGCTGATAAAGGGAAGCGTGATGCCCGTGTTGGGTATGGAATTCGTCACAACCGCTATATTTAAGATTACCTGTATCGACATATGTGCCATCGTACCTACAACCAGCAGCGCCCCAAACAGATCCTGTGCATTGTTTGCTATGACCATGAATCGCCATACTAACAGCATGAACAATATAATGATTGCAATTGCGCCAAACAGTCCTAATTCCTCGCAGATGATAGAGAAGATCATATCATTCTGTGCCTCAGGCAGAAAACCAAGCTTCTGCATGCTCTGCCCCAGTCCTTTACCAAAGAGTCCACCGGAACCGATTGCATATAATGCCTGTAATGTCTGGAATCCGCTTCCGCTCGAATACGCTTCCGGATTAAGCCATGCCTTGATTCTCGAGAATCGATAAGACATCTCTTCCGGAATGATTCCCTGGGCAATCGCAAGTACGACCAGCACCGCAACCAATACGGTACACGCCGCGGCAATTATGTATCCCTTATAATTCGGACTTGCAACAAACAGCATCATCAACACGATTCCAAAAATGATAATGGCCGAGCTCAGATTACTGGTAATGATCAATATCTCTCCCGAAATCGGAATGGCCCAAAACACCGTAAATAGGAATCCCTTTCGGTTTCTGATACGCGGTCCCATCTTACACACCAGTGAAGCAAAGAAGATGATCATCCCGACCTTTGCCACCTCTGCGGGCTGCAGAGACATACCGCCGATATTCAGCCAGCGCCTTGCACCATTTGCAGCATATCCCAGCGGTGTAAGCACCAACGCGATCATAACTGCCGAAACCACATACGCAATCATCGCAAACCGTTCCCAGATATGATAATCGATGCAGGCAACTATGACCATAACAACGAGTCCCAGAATAGATGCCTTGACCTGCTTTTTCAGATAAAATGCCGAATCACCGAAATCGATATTGGCTTCATAAGAACTCGTACTGTAGAGCATGACCAAACCAAAGCACAACAAAAAGATGACAATAAACAAAAGTGTATAGTCAAAAAAGAATTCCTGCTTATTCCTTTGTCTTCCCGCACCGTTTCTACGCCTTGCCGCCATGAAAGGTCTCACTCCTCAAGTTTATTTACCAATTCTTTAAATACTCTGCCACGTTCTTCATAATTTTTGAACATACCCCAGCTGGCACACGCCGGAGATAACAATACCGCATCTCCCTCAGAAGCCTTTTCCGCAATGTAAGCAATCGCATCCTCAAGACTCTCTTCAAACACAATTCTGCGAAAACCATGTGCTTTTGCACATTCCGCAATCGCTTCTCTGGTCGCCCCCAGCAGGATCAGTTCTTTGACCTTACCGCCGAACGCCTCTATCCACGCATCGTAGGTTGCTCCTTTATCATAGCCGCCTCCGATCAGATATGTCGGCTTCACCATTGCCTGGATTCCCTTAATGGCAGCATCCACATTGGTTCCCTTGGAATCATTATAATAATCCACGCCATTCTTGGTCGCCACATATTCGATTCTGTGTTCCACCGCACGAAATACTTTGACCGCAGACAGGATCACATCCATCGGAACGCCATATGCATCCGTCATTGCCATTGCCGCCATGATGTTCTCAAAACTGTGTGTTCCTAACAGCAATGTGTCATGTACATTCAGCAAGGGCTTGGAACTGCCGTTTACCGCTTTGCAGATGATATCATCCTTCAGATAGAACCCTTCTGACAGTTTTCTTGCCGAACTGAAATATACAACCTTTGCACGTGTTCTCTCTCCGAATCCCCGCGTCACTTCGTCCTCGTAATTCAGCACAATCGTGTCTTCCTCCGTCTGGTTGAGACTGATTCTTTCCTTGACTGCAATATAGTTATCAAAGGAATGGTGTCTGTCGATATGATCCGGAGTAATGTTCAGAACCGCACTTACCTTAGGTCTGAAGCTCTCTATTGTTTCCAGTTGAAAACTGCTGATTTCCGCAACCGTCACCGAATCTGACGTCGCCTGCATAACCGTACTCGTATAAGAAGTACCGATATTTCCAACCACAAATACCTGCTCCGTATAGGCGCGCATAATCTCACCGGTCAAGGCCGTTGTTGTCGTCTTTCCGTTTGTTCCCGTAATTGCAAGGACATTTCCACGCTCAAATGCATATGCCAGTTCCACTTCGCCCCATACTGTAATTCCTCTCGCTGCAAATGACTGTACAAACGCACTGTCAACCGGAACCCCCGGGCTGATCACTACCAGCTCTATCCAGTCCTCTACTTTCTTCGGAAGCGTTCCGACATAAACGGGAATCTGTACGCCCACACCCAGTTTTGCGATCACTTCTTCGGGATCTGTTTTCTCATTTCCGTCAAACAAAATAGGCTTCGCCTGTGCTTCAAGCAGTAGTTTTGCTGCGCCGATACCGCTGATACCTGTACCGACAACCAATACTGTCTGATTCTTCAATTTGTTATTCATATGCTACCTCTGTCCGTTTTATTATAGTGCCATCAAACCAATCAGGCACAAAATCGCTGTCACGATTGAAAATACGGCAACCACTCTGGTCTCCGACCATCCGCACAATTCAAAGTGATGATGAATCGGTGCCATCTTAAAGATCCTCTTTCCTCCGGAAATCTTAAAATAGCCAACCTGCAGTATAACCGAAACAACCTCCAGCAGATAAATAAAGGCCACGATCAGAAGAAATAAAGGCATCTGCAATACATAAGCCGTTGCTGCGACAAATCCTCCAAGCGCCAACGAACCCGTATCTCCCATAAATACACTCGCCGGATATACATTAAAAAGCAGAAATCCAAGCAATGCACCGACCACTGCCAATGTAATCGGTTCGATTCCACTTTGCAATCCGATTGCCACAACCGAGAAAAAGGTTGCAATCAACACCGTAACACTCGAAGCCAGCCCATCCAGACCGTCCGTAAAATTTGCACCGTTTACCGTGCCCAATATAACGATAAACAGAAGCGGAATATTCAGTATACCAAAATCAATATATGACTCCGGCATAAACGGAATCTTCATTGCCAGATCAATATGCTCCACATTCACTACATAATACGCAAAAACCGCAGTCACAACAATCTGCAGTGCCATCTTCTGCCATGCACGTAGTCCCATGGAGCGCTTCAGAACCACCTTGATGTAATCATCCAAAAAACCGATCAGTCCAAAACCCAATGTCATGAAGAGGATCGGAACCACCTTCGGGCATCTGGTGATATAGATCAAAGATGTGATCACAACAGCACTCAGTATGATTACACCGCCCATCGTAGGCGTACCTGATTTCTTCAGATGTGTCTGCGGTCCGTCATCACGCACGGTCTGTCCTACCTTCAATCTGCGCAGATAGGGAATCACAAACGGCCCTAACACAACGCTGATTGCAAATGCAATGATTACCGGAATCAAAATTGTATTGTTCATCTCTTCCTCCTATATACCTCTTTCGTTGCCGGACTCAGCCTAGGTTAGTATAAGTCTTTTCCTCGAAATTATCAACTTTTTTATGGCTCTGCCGCAGGCTGTTCCACGATCCGCTTTTCAATCTGCAGGTAAGGCAGGATATTTTCAAATAATTCGCGTACCAACGGTGCCGCCACTGTTCCGCCGTAATAAATGCCCTTCGGATTATTGATGATTAAAAGCACCAACACCTGCGGATCATCTGCCGGAGCGAATCCGACAAAAGAAGAGATATATTTCCCGCTTCCTCTCGGCAGCGTCTGACTGGTCGCCGTCTTTCCGCCGATCTGATAGCCCTCGATCGCCGCACGCTTTCCCGTGCCTTCCGAAACCACCTTCTCAAGCATATACTGCATCTTTTCAGAGGTTTCTTCGGATATGATACGTTCCCCTTCTTTATATGTAAACTGCTTTTTCGTCTCACCCTGTCCATCTGTGACCTGCATCGCAAAGTGAGGTGTCACTCTGGTTCCGCCATTTACGATCGAGCCGATGGTCGTCGCCAGCTGTATCGGCGTCACCTGAAAAGACTGTCCGAAGGATACCGTAGCAAGTTCTACGAGTCCTATATTCTCCTTCTGATGCATAATCGTGCCTGCTTCTCCCGGCAGATCTATTCCTGTCTTCTTTAGTAATCCGAATTGCTTAAAATAATCATAAAATCCATCCACACCCACACGAAGCCCGATTGCAACAAATACCGGATTGCAGGAATTCATCGTTGCCTCCAGAAAATTTTGTGAGCCATGTCCTGCAATCTTGTGACATCTGATCCTGCGATCCTCCACAACCGTATAACCGGGACAGTGAAATCCATCCTCCATGGTCACGACGCCTGCTTCATAGCCCGCCGCCGCAGTTATGATCTTAAAAGTCGATCCCGGCTCGTAAGTATCATTCATACAGCCGTTACGCCACATTTTGTTCAGCAGATCCTGCTTTTCCTTCTCTGTCAGGCCTGTCGTATCCATTCCGAGCACATACGGTTCGTTCAGATTGAACTCCGGAACGTTGACCATGGAAAGCACTTCTCCGTTTGAAGGATTCATGACAATGACATTTACACTGTCGGCCTGCTTTTGCAGGAGTGCCTTTTCCGCAATCTGCTGCGCATATTTCTGAATGTTGATGTCAATGCTAACCTGCAGGTCAGCGCCGTCTATCGGCTCTATCCTCCGCTCGCCTGCCTCCGGGAGTTCAACACCTCTCGCATCGGTCAGTGCCAGTATCTTTCCGTTTGTCCCCTTTAGGTAGTCTTCATAAATAACCTCAAGTCCTATGATGCCCTGATTGTCTCCGCCTGTAAAACCAAGAACCTTGGAGGCGCAGTCCTCATATGGATAGTAACGCTTATAATCTTCATCCACCTTCACTCCTGAGAGATTGCACAATCTGATAGCATCCCCGGTTGCCTTATCGACATTTGCCTTGACTCGTTCTATCGAAGATACCTTTTCAACCCGTTTTCTGACTGTTTCTTCAGATATGTTCAGAAGTTCCGACAATGTGGCGATGACCTCTTCCGGCTCCTTGATCTGACTATGGATCACGGAAACCGTACACACCGTCCTGTTGGTCGCAAGTACCTCTCCGTTCCTGTCAAGTATCCTGCCGCGCGCCGCCTTGATATCCCGCTCTCTTTCATGCAGTTCCTCTGCCCCGCTCGTATAGTAATCAGAGCGATAAATCATTAAATAACCAAGACGTATTGTCAATATAAGCAGAAGCACCAGACATGCACAGGCGTAAAATACGATCTTCTTTCTGTACGCCGTTTTATTTCTTAACATACAATACCTCGTAAGAGTGTTCTATCTAATATTACTCCTACAAGGTTATGTATATTCATGCAATATCCTGTTTCATTACAATCCCTTCAAATCCGAAAGCGAAGTATCGAGCAGCTGTCCCGTCTCCGGATCCAGCAGCGCTCCTGTTGACGGATCGATCGGATAACCGGTTTCCGGATCATATTGTATCTCCGGTTCACTTTCTTCCGGCGTTTCCTCTGCGGTTTCTTCCGTTGTCCCTTCTGTCGTCTCTTCTGTATTTTCCTCGGTTGTTCCTCCCTCGGTCACTTCCGGCTCCGTCTGTTCCCCTGATGCGCCTGTTGAGAAATTCTGCTGCAAGGCTTCCAGTTCCGCCTGTTCATCCTCCGTTATCGGCTCGGTCTGATAAATCTTCATATAAGGAAGAACCTCTGTCAGAATGTCCTTTGCAAGCACTGTTGCATACTTTGCGTTTGGCTGATAGGATACATTCGGTTCATCTATGACTACATAAATGACTAGCTGCGGATCCTCTGTCGGAGCAAAACCGATAAAGGATACAACATAATTCTCGGTTCCTCTGGGATATTTTTCAGCCGTACCGGTCTTGCCGCCGATCATATATCCTGCCGGACGGGCACTGTGACCTGTTCCGTTTACAATCGCACTGACACACATCTCCCTAATCTTGTCGGATGTCTCTGCCGAAATCGTCTGCTTGAGCACACGAGGCTCCTTGACCTCCACCGTAGCACCGTCTGCCGTCAGTATCTCACTGACCATATGAGGCTGATAGTATTCACCTCCGTTGATCAAAGAACAGAATCCTGTGACCATCTGTATCATCGTTGCATTGAACCCTTGCCCGAAAGAACCGATTGCAAGATCAGTCGGGGTCATTGTGGATTCATCAAATACAACTGTTGTTGTCAACGTTTCGCCTGTCAAATCTATATTGGTACGCAAGCCAAAATTAAACAGCTTATTATATTTTACAAAAGTAGACCGTCCGATGGTTGCTCCAATCCTCATCAGGGCAACATTACAGGACTGTTCCAATGCACCGATCAGGCTTAATGTTCCGTGTCCCAATCGATTGTTACAATGGATTTCATGATCTCCCACTTCCAAAACACCGTCACAGACATAGGATTCATTCCCTGTCAGTTCACCCGTTTCTAATCCTGCTGCTATCGTAAATGGCTTTATCGTCGATCCCGGCTCATAAGTATCTGAAATACAGAAATTCTTCCATAGTGCCGCCAGTGCTTCCATTTGTGCGGCTTCTTTTTCTTTGGCCTGTTTCTCCTCAGGAGTGAGTTCTGCAACCGCATTATCCGAAACACTCGTCTCCGGTGCTCCGCCATCCGTCACTGCAGATTCGTCTTCTGTGGTACCCTCTGTATTATCTTCTGATTCCTGTGTCCCTTCAGTACCTTCTTCGGTTCCGGCCGTTCCCTCATCTGTCTCTTCTCCGCTTTCTTCCCCTGCCGTCTCTTCTCCTTCAGCATCTTCATTCTCATCCTCAGGAATGATCACTCTGGACAGATCTCTCGGATGATTCAGATCATAAACCGGATAACTTGCCATCGCAAGTACCTCGCCGTTATTCGGATCCATAATAATGACGCCCGTATTGGTACTGCCGTTTCCTTCTCTGAATTCATCCTTATGTTCTTCATTAAAAGCCAGTATATGCTTTTCAACGATACTTTGTATGTTGACATCCAGCGTCGTAACCAGCGTCTGTCCATCCTCAGCAGGCTTGATGGTCCGCTCCAGATTCTCATCATCATTTAAATAGCCGTATTCCCTGCCGTTCGTTCCGTTCAGCCTGTCATTATAATACTCTTCCAGTCCATAGGTTCCCAGATTGTCACCTTGTACAAAACCGATCACATCACATGCAAGCGTATCATAGGGATATCTTCTCTGATAATCATTTTCGAGCCATAAACCCTTGACATCAGGATATTCCGTCTTGTTTGCCAGAATTTCCATAAGTGAGCTGACGGTGTCGTATGGCTGTTTTTTCGCAACGACTCGATACTGAGAATTGGGATTCTGAGAAATATAATTTCTGATTTCTTCTTCTGTATACTCGAACTTGGCACCTGTCTGAAACAGGGTTCTGAGCGATGTTTCTAGATACTTGCCTTCTTCTGCCATCATCGCCTTCGTATCAATGACGATGTTATACACCTTTTCACTGACGGCAATCTTGGTTCCCTTACGATCCACAATATCTCCGCGTTTTGCAGGCAGCGCAATGCTGTCATACTCCTGCTGCGACAGCACCTGCTTCTTATATTTATCCCCGTCTTCCTTGCTGATTTTCATCAGGCGCACATTTAAAGCAGCAAAAGCCGCCAGCACCAACATAAACAGTACTACCAGCTTCTTCTGCATCTTAATGGAAAATTTTTTTTGTTGTCCCTCGTCGTGTCCCCTGTGTTTCAACTCATATACTCCCAATCCTTGATCTGATATCCGACATAGTTCCCCTATTCATCTATGTCTATATACTGTCTCACATAATCACCGTCTTCACTGGCATATGTGATGATCTGATCTTCTTTTGCATACTGCATGCCCAGCTCGTCCATCGCCTGTTTCTTGATCGTCTCAATCCCGACAGAGCCCTTGATCCTGCTCTCCGTCTCATCGTTTTCGGTCTTCAGTTCGTTGTATCTGCTCTCTAACACTGCAATATTCTTAACTCTGTTTGTTATATCGGATTGTAACTGCAAATACTGAATACAGAAATAGCCTGCAACCATCATTGCCATAGCCAGAAACAGCACATACCCCGGATTCATATTGGCTGCCTTATCCCTGTTCTTTCTTGCTGTGTTGCTCAGTCTCTTCGGTGCCCTGACCTCTTCTCTGACAGGTGCGTACTCAGGCTGACGCTTTCTGACTGTATTGCCGTCTACATAAGTGTCTCTTCCGTATGAAGTTCGTCTTCCGTGACTTCTTCTTGTTGCCATGCTGCAACCTCCCTTGTTTCTCTGTCCTCATGTGAAAGATTTTTCACTCACCGCGTTCAAAAACGCGTAACTTTGCACTCTTAGAACGGCTGTTTTCTTCCATTTCCTGTTTACTTGGAAGAATTGGTTTTCTGGTGACAACATGTCCCTTTGAAACCTTGCCGCATACACAGACCGGAAAATCCGGCGGACACGTGCATGGATTTTCATTCTTTCTGAAAATAGTCTTAACGATCCTGTCCTCCAGAGAATGGAATGTAATGATACAGATCCTTCCTCCCGGATTCAGCAGATCAATCATGTCGTCAAGCGTATCTCTTAGTACGTCCAGTTCATGATTGAGTTCAATACGAAGTGCCTGAAATGTTTTCTTTGCGGGATGCCCCATCGTCTTCTGAACCTTCATCGGAATCGCTGCTTTGATCAGTTCTACAAGCTGTCCGGTTGTTGTAATCTCATATTCGTTTCTTGCTCTGACGATGTGCTTTGCGATGTTCTTGGCGAACTTGTCCTCGCCATAGTCTCGGATGATACGGAACAGTTCCATTTCACTGTATCCGTTGATGATATCCTTAGCTGTCATTTCATTTCTTTGGTCCATCCTCATGTCAAGGGGTGCATCTGCTTTATAACTGAACCCTCTCTCCACGGTGTCTATCTGGTAGGATGAAACTCCAAGATCCAGTACGATTCCATCTACCTTGTCAATTCCGATCTGTCGTAATTCTTCTCTGATGTTGCTGTAATTACTTCTGATGTAAGTGATATTCCTAGTTGTTTCAAATTCCTTCAGACGACTCCCTGCGGCTGACAGAGCCGCGTCGTCTTGATCTATCCCTATGAATCTCCCCAGATTCGATAGCTTTTGCAAGACCTCGTAAGCATGTCCGCCGCCGCCTAATGTCCCATCGACATAGGTCCCTTCGGGACGGATGCTTAAATTCTCGATTGTCTCGCCAAGTAATACTGATTTGTGCTCAAAGTTCATAGTCCGTACCTCTTTCCCCAAATCGGTCTTCCCTAGATCCCGAGTCCCAAATCTGCCATTCTTTCGGCGATACCATCCATGTCTTCATAGACCGCTTCGCCTAAGTAGCGTTCCTTGCTCCATACTTCTATCCTGCTTCCGACGCCGGCAAGCACGGTATCCTTATCGAGTCCTGCGAATTCCCTTAAATTCGCCGGAAGAAGGATACGGCCCTGCTTGTCTACTTCGACAGTTGCCGCTCCTGCTAAGAAGAATCTGACAAACTGTCTTGCGTCTTTGCTGGTAAGCGGTAATCCCTTGAGTGTCTTCTCGAAAGCCTGCCATTCTTCGTTATCATACACAAAAAGGCATCCGTCCAAACCCTTCGTAACAACAAATTCGTCCCCTAGTTGTTCTCTGAACTTTGACGGAATGATGAGTCTGCCCTTAGCATCGATTGTATGGTTGTATTCTCCCATGAACATAACGAAGCACCTTCTCATTTCTTCCTTGGTCTTTACTGCCACCACTTTCTACCACTTGGCACCACTTTTCACCACTTATGAGTTAATAATACCTTCTTTTTGATTAAAATGCAACCCTTTTTTTGAATTTGTGCATCAAAAAAAGCCCATTTCATGGGCTTTTGAAGGTGTAACGATCATGTGCGGTACAAGATGTTGTGCCGCAATATGAGTTTGATTGTTTTAGCAACTAGATATTGAAAAAAATGTATATTGGAATCTATAGCATAACAGTCACCATATGGGCTGTCTGTGTTTTATACGTTAAAACGGAATAGGATTACATCGCCGTCTTTGACAACATAGTCTTTGCCTTCAAGTCCTACAAGTCCTTTTTCCTTTGCAGCAGATAAGGAACCGCATTCCAGAAGATCTTTGTAATTCACCACTTCCGCACGGATAAAGCCGCGTTCAAAGTCGGTGTGGATCTTGCCGGCTGCCTGCGGTGCCTTAGTTCCGTTGGTGATGGTCCATGCACGAGTCTCATCCTCTCCTGATGTAAGGAATGATAAAAGTCCTAAGAGTTTATAACTTGCTTTGATCATCTTCTCAAGACCGGACTCTTTGAGGCCGAGGTCTTCCAAGAACATGGACTTTTCTTCATCATCCAGTTCTGCTATCTCCTGCTCGATCTGAGCACATATGACAAATACTTCGCTCGAAGTCTGTTCTGCGTATTTCCGTACCGACTGCACGTGCGGATTGGATACTCCGTCATCTGCAAGGTCATCTTCTGCTACGTTGGCAGCAAAGATCACCGGTTTGGCCGTTAATAGATTATAGGAAGCAATGAGTGCTGCTTCGTCTTCATCTGCAGCCTCATATGTAATGGCCAGCTTGCCATCTTCCAGATGTGCAATCAACTTCTTCAGCAGTTCTACTTCTGCTGCGATCTTCTTATCATTCAATGCTGCCCTTCCGGCCTTAGCCACACGGCGTTCCAGAATTTCAACATCTGAAAAGATCAGTTCCAGATTGATGGTCTCGATATCACGTACCGGATCCACACTGCCGTCCACATGCACGACATTGGTGTCTTCAAAGCAGCGTACCACATGTACAACCGCATCTACCTCACGGATATTGGACAAGAACTGATTGCCCAGCCCTTCTCCCTTGGAGGCTCCCTTGACCAGTCCTGCAATATCAACAAATTCAATCACTGCAGGGGTTACCTTCTTTGATTTATATAAATCTCCAAGCAGCTTCAAGCGCTCATCCGGCACCGTTACGATTCCGACATTCGGATCGATCGTACAAAACGGATAATTCGCTGATTCCGCTCCTGCCTTAGTCAATGAATTAAATAATGTACTCTTTCCTACGTTGGGCAAACCCACGATTCCCAGTTTCATATTTCGTCTCCTCTTCAAACTTCCCTGTATTTTCAGTTTTCTATGCCAAAAACTCCAATGCAGCATAAATCATCATACTACATCAGAGTTCTTTTTTCAACCATAACGATTACAACTCGGTACTAGTCAACCAATGCCATCCCCATGGATGCTTCACCGGTAACTTTTTCACCCCAATGATTCGCCCAACGTTCTGTATACATGGCATAATAGGATATACTGCGCTTTTTCCGTATATTATGAAAATATGGAATCAAACACCACAACGATGACGGGATACCTATCACAATCAGATAAAAAGGACCCAGAAGGAGCGATTGAACGGCATGTCCGTATTCATGAACAAGCAATTTCATATGAACATCATTTGCAGCATCCACTGCTATAAAGATAAAAAGCCCTAGCGAAGCACTCGTCGATAACTTCCATTCGGTAACTATCGCTCCATGATAAATCGTATGTCGTTGTTTTACATTTATAAGAAATACTGCAAACCCTAAAATGGTCTGCAGTATTCCCCATGTACATTGCCAAAATGTGTATAATAATCTTCTCATTTTTGATACCTGATTCATTCATATTTATTGTACCATAACCGTTTATCAACCAACTCCATCAATTCCAGTTCCATCAGTTCC
>CAZWXS010000031.1:0-27860 GCA_964638005.1 uncultured Lachnospiraceae bacterium | reverse complement strand
AGAATGTAATCAAGGTTCGCACCGGCGAAGAAGGTTATGACGCTTTGCAGGATGTTGAATAAGCGGGCAAAACTTATAGTTTTATCCCGCAGTACTTCCCTTATTTGGTACATGGCCCGACACTTTCCGAAGTGCCGGGCCGCCCCGTGCAAAAAACAGAATCTATATAAGCGATTCCGTACATAAAAAATCTGAGCCATCACAATCCGGCTCAGATTTTTCTATATGATATCCAAATCAATCTTACAATCTCTTCATTCTCTCCACAGCTTCCACCGTCTTCTCATATGTATTGAATGCCGTCAGCCTGAAGTATCCTTCTCCGCTCGGCCCAAATCCCGATCCCGGCGTTCCCACTACATTTGCCTTTTCCAATAAATAATCAAAGAACTCCCATGAATTCATGCCGTCCGGAGTCTTCATCCAGATATAAGGAGCATTCACACCGCCTGATACACTGAATCCGGCCGAAGCAAGACCATCCATGATGCATTTTGCATTCTTCATGTAGTAAGCCACCTGCTCCTTGAGCTGCGCTTTGCCTTCCGGTGTATAAACTGCTTCTCCGGCTCTTTGGATGATATAAGGTGCTCCGTTATACTTTGTTCCGTGACGTCTTGCCCACAGAGCATGTAACATCACATCGCCTGATTTCAGATCCTTCGGCACAACGGTTGCCCCCAGACGAGTGCCTGTAAAGCCTGCATTCTTTGAGAAAGAACGTAACTCGATTGCACAGGTTCTTGCACCATCACACTCATAAATCGTATGCGGTACATTCTCTTCTGAAATATATGCTTCATATGCTGCATCATAAATGATGACTGCACCCACTTTATTTGCATAATCAACCCATTCCTGCAATTGTGCCTTTGTAATCGTAGATCCGGTCGGATTGTTCGGGAAGCACAGATAAATCAAGTCCGGTGTTTCCTTCGGAAGTTCCGGTGCAAAATTGGTTGCTTCAGTACACGGCATATAGATTACATCACTCCAAGTCTCACTCTTTTCATCAAATACGCCTGTTCTACCTGCCATTACGTTGGTATCCACATATACCGGATAAACAGGATCACAAACCGCAATCTTATTGTCCTTTGCAAAAATCTCCTGAATATTTCCGGAATCACACTTGGCACCATCCGAAATAAAGATCTCATCCGCCTCGATCTGACAGCCTCTTGCCTTATAATCATTGTCCGCCATTGCCTTACGCAGGAATTCATATCCCAGATCAGGTGCATATCCATGGAACGTCTCTGCCGCACCCATCTCATCTACCGCATCATGCAGTGATTTGATGATTGCCGGTACAAGCGGCTGTGTTACATCACCGATTCCCATTTTGATAATAGGAGCCTCCGGATGTGCTGCCGCAAATGCATTTACTTTCTTTCCGATATTGGAAAACAAGTAGCTGCCGCGCAATTTTAAATAATCCTCATTTACCTTAAACATATTTTTACCTCACCTTTCTCGAATATTCTTTCTTCATAGGGCTGTCTATCCCTATCATTTTAAATATCATGACATATGCCTCATTTTTACTCACCGAATGCTCCTGTAAATACTGTCGTCGCACTGCCGGTCATATAGACTCTGTTTTTTAACTTATCCCATTCGATCTGTAAGTCTCCGCCAAGTAGTTTAACAGTTACCTCTGTGTCTGTCAAACCGTTTAAGATACAGGCAACCGCTGTTGCACAAGAACCTGTTCCACATGCCAGCGTCTCACCGGTACCACGTTCCCACACTCGCATTTTTACTGTATTTCGATTGATAATCTCTACAAATTCTGCATTCACACGGTTCGGAAATGCCGGATGATGCTCGAACTTTGGCCCAATCTCAGCAACCGGAAAATGTTCCACATCCTCTACAAATACAACCGCATGGGGATTTCCCATGGATACGCAGGTCATCTGATATGCTTTGCCGTCTACTTCAATCGGTTCGTCAATTGCCTTTTCGTTCTTTGAAATCACAGGAACCTTCTCCGCAATGGTTTCAGGCTCTCCCATGTCAACCCTGACCGTCTCGACGACCTTGCCGTGATTCGCCGTCTCACCGGGTCTTGCATCCCGTAGATACAGCGTCAGATATTTGATTTTCCCTGCGGATATAATACTGATTTCCGTCTGGTCTACAATCCCGTTATCATAGACATACTTCGCCACACAGCGAATTCCATTGCCGCACATCTCGGAACGCGAACCGTCGGCATTGTACATTTCCATCTCGCAGTCGGCTTCCTCTGACGGATTGATGAAGATTGCTCCATCACCGCCAATGCCAAAATGTCTGTCGCTGACTCTCTTTGCAAGATCGCTTTTTCCCTCTATTTTCTGTTTGAAACAATCAAAATACACATAATCATTTCCAAGTCCGTGCATTTTTGTAAATTCCATATAAACCCTCCTCGCTATACTTCTTATGATAGCAGCCTATTGCATCAGCGTCAGCACCATCTGGGCCGTCTCAACCATATTGGTTCCTGTATCCATGCTGCACTTTTGTATATAGCGGTGTGCTTCGTCCTCTGTCATGTTGTTTCGATCCATCAACAGCTGTTTTGCCTCTGTCAGTACTTGTTTTTCCTCGCCGCTTCTGCCTCTCGGCTTGGCATTGCGCTTTTTGCGGCGACGGGAGATGGTCTGGGACATCATGGATATGGTATTGACCAGATCATGTGCCTTAATAGGCATTGTAACACATACAATGTCATTGTCCATACAGTTTTGCAACAAATGCTGAGATGCAACGAGAAGCATCTCAAAGTGCTGCGGCATATATTCATGTAACTCAGAATACATCATATCCGTAAATTTGTATCCACACACGATGATTCCGTCATCGAGCTCATCTGCATATTGCAGTGCCTGTGCTCCCGATGAACAGACCGCCGTGACGGAAATACCGCTTCTTACAAGAAAGTTACGTATGTTCTGAGCATCTTCCATTTTGGGAAATACTACAATTACATTGACCAAACACACATCACCTCCTAATCCCCTGACCACTCTTTGATTCAGGTGTTACACCCATACGGGCAGTGTACGATTAAGAAGTAACTTAAATCTTATATAAATATTCGTCGATTTCCCATTGTGTAACCTGCGTACAGTATGTGTTCCATTCTTCACGCTTTGCTTTGTCATATTTATGATAGATATGCTCTCCAAGTACCTCGCGTACGAAAGAATCTGCCTCCATGGCTTCTATCGCTTCCATTAGGCTTGCAGGCAGCTTCTCAATGTGATTCTGTGCCAGTTCCGCTTCTGTCATCTCAAATATATTGCTGTCTACACTTTCCGGCGGCATGATCTGATTCTTGATGCCATCCATACCGGCAGCAAGACATAATGCAAGTGCCAGATAAGGATTGCAGGACGGATCGGGACTTCTGAGTTCTACTCTGGTACCCTCGCCTCTGGATGCCGGAATACGAATCAGAGGACTTCTGTTCTTAGAACTCCATGCAATATAGACCGGTGCTTCATAGCCCGCAACCATTCTCTTATAAGAATTGACAAGCGGATTGGTAATAGCCGCCATTCCTTTGATATGCTTCATGAGACCACCCATGAAATAGTATGCTTCTTTACTGAGCCCCAGTGCATTGTCCGGGTCATAGAATACGTTGATTCCGTCCTTCGTCAAAGACATATTTGTATGCATACCGGAACCGCACATTCCGAATTTCGGCTTCGGCATAAAGGTTGCATGCAGACCGTGACGCTTTGCAATCGTCTTGACAGCCAGCTTAAAAGTCATGATATTGTCTGCTGTGGTAAGTGCCTCGTCATACTTAAAATCAATTTCATGCTGTGCAGGTGCGACCTCATGATGAGAAGTCTCCACTTCAAAATCCATATCCTCAAGTGTCAGAACCATGTCACGTCTTGCATTTTCTCCAAGATCAACCGGTCCAAGGTCAAAATAACTTGCCTTCTCATGGGTCAATGTCGTCGGCAGTCCATTCTCATCTGTATGAAACAGGAAAAACTCACACTCCGGTCCCACATCAAATATATATCCCATGGCACGTGCCTTCTCAACTTCCTTCTTCAATATATAACGCGGATCGCCCTCAAAAGGTGTTCCGTCCGGATTGTATACATCACAGATCAGCCTTGCTACCTTGCCCTGCTGTGGTCTCCACGGGAAAATGCAGAAGGTATCCAAATCCGGATATAGATACATATCCGATTCCTCGATTCTTACAAATCCTTCGATGGAAGATCCGTCAAACATGCATTTATTGTTGAGCGCCTTTTCCAATTGGCATGATGTAATTGCTACATTCTTCAGATTTCCGAAAATATCGGTGAACTGCAGCCGGATGAATTCCACATCCTCTTCCTCGACAATCCTGATAACGTCTTCTTTTGAGTATTTTTTCATAATCATTCTCCTTTATTTGGTGATCCCCGTTGTGTACATTCTCAGCAGAACACTCTCGTTCACATATTTCCTATCAAGCAAAGACAGCGCTCCCGTAACAGCGATACTTCCTGTATCGCTTACTGAGAACGCCGTTGTTCTTTCTTATAATAACAAATCTCCTCCCAAATTGTCAACGTTGTTCAGTTCTTTCCTGACCGTTCCATGAATAAGATGTATTAAGAAAACAGCTCGGAGGGACTTATTTTGAGTGCCAAAACAAAAATCATCGTCCTTCATTCCAAGGAATTGATCTATACGGGTATCTTCGTTGCATTGGGAATCCTATTGATTCTGCTCTTAGTATTCATGTTTCTTCCCAAAAACGAAAGCACCGTAAAAGAAGGTGCTTCACATGAAACCGAATATATTGATTCCGAACCCGTATCTACATATGTTCCCGGCGTTTATACTTCATCAATTGTGCTCAACAACACCGTTTTGAATATTGAAGTCGCTGTGGACGAAAATAATATCAATGCCATCCGTCTGGTCAATCTCGATGACGCGGTCGCAACCATGTATCCGCTGATTGCGCCTTCCTTTGATGACTTGATTACACAGATCTATGAAAATCAATCATTAGAAGGCGTTACCTATGCAGATGATAATAAATATACCTCTATGGTTCTGATCGAGGCCATCGACTCAGCACTCGCACAAGCCCGAAATACCATTTTGATCGAATCACCCGAAACAGCAGAATGATCTATAACCGATCCAGCTGCTCCTTCCAGATGCGAACCGATGCATCCGAAGGCATGCGCAGATCCCCACGCGGTGATACTGCCACGGAACCCACCTTGGGACCGTCCGGCAGACAGGAACGCTTGAACTGCTGGCTGAAGAAACGATAGTAAAAAGTCCGCAGCCATTTTAAAATGGTCTCATCGTCATACTCTCCGGCAAATGCAAGTTTTGCGACACGATAAACCTTTCGCGGTTCATAACCGAAGCGAAGCATATAGTATAAGAAGAAGTCGTGGAGTTCATATGGACCCACGATATCTTCTGTCTTTTGTGAAATCACGCCGTCTGTCGGCGGCAGCAGCTCCGGACTGACCGGAGTATCCAGCACATCATAGAGCACCGTCTTCAGTTCCCCATCTTGACAGGTATCCGCATAGAAACGCACCAGATGACGCACCAACGTCTTTGGTACTCCCGCATTCACTCCATACATAGACATATGATCTCCGTTATAAGTAGCCCAGCCAAGTGCCAGTTCCGACATATCGCCGGTTCCGATCACAAGAGCGCCGACTTCATTCGCAATATCCATCAGGATCTGTGTCCGCTCCCGTGCCTGTCCATTCTCATAAACAACATTCTTCGTATCGATATCATGGTTAATATCGGTAAAATGCCGTGTAACAGACTCCCGAATATCAATCTCCCTAAAAGTAGTCCCAAGCTTTTCGGCAAGTTTGCATGCATTCTGATAAGTCCTGTCGGTCGTGCCGAAGCATGGCATCGTCACTGCAACAATTCCCTTGTGGTCTAAGCCCAGCATATCAAATGTACGTGCTGTCACCAGAAGTGCCAAGGTCGAATCCAGCCCGCCCGAAAGACCAATCACTGCCTGTTCACAGCCAATGTGCTCATACCGCTTTTTCAGTCCGTAGGACTGGATGTTCAGTATGGTGTTGCAGCGCTCGTTTCGCTGCTTCTCATCCGACGGCACAAACGGCCTGCTGTCAAACTTCCGCTCCAATTGACATTCTTCCTTGCTGAATTCTATTTCTTCTATCTGATAGCATTCTCTGCCCGTCGTTACATACGTACTGGTTCGTCTCCGCTCGCTGCACAATCTGAAAATATCTACGTCCGCATAGACGATCTGATTGGTGAAGGCAGGAGACTCTGCAAGCATAACGCCATTCTCTGCAATCAGATTATGACCGTCAAATACAACATCCTGTGTAGACTCGCCATCGCCTGCACTTGCATAGACATATGCCGCCAAAAGCCGTGCCGATGCAGATTCTACCAGCATTCTGCGATATGCATCCTTACCGACCGTCACATTGCTTGCCGACAGATTCACGATGATTGTCGCGCCTGCCAGAGCATGATCCGTACTCGGCGGATTTGGAACCCATAGATCCTCACAGATCTCTGCTGCAATTGAAAGCCCCTCTATCGCCTGGCTCTCAAATAAGATATCCGTTCCGAACAGCACATGCTTGCCGTCAAACTCTATATAATCCACTTCTCTGCTTCCGGGTGAAAAATGTCTTGCTTCATAAAATTCTGAATAGTTCGGTATATTGATCTTCGGAATAAAAGCCAGTATCTCTCCATTAAAAATAACAGCCGCTACATTATACAATTTCCCGGCATTCTCCAATGGCATACCGACAAACACAAGTGCATCCTTCCCCACCGTAGCCGTCGCAATACGCTTTAATTCCTTCTTGCTCTCATTTAAAAGCAAATTCTGCAGAAACAAGTCTCCACAGGTATAACCAGTCAGGCATAACTCCGGAAATACAATGATCTTGGCACCCGCCTGTGCTGCTTCCTCCATCAGTCTGCAGATTTCTGTTCCGTTATATACCGGATCCGCCACTTTAATCTTCGGCGTTACCGCAGCCGTTTTGATAAATCCGTTCTGCATATCATCACCCTTTCCACACTATACGCTTTCCTTACTTTTCAATGCATCTTCTCTGAGCCTTCTCTTGCCCTTCGCTCATTTTGCATGCGCATAAATCGTCTCCAATTCACCCACACTGAACTGATAGGCAGTATTGCAAAAGTGACACTTCACTTCGATTTCCCTGCCGTCATCTATCATTTCCTGAATGTCTTTCCGTCCGATACTGATAATCGCCTTTTCTACACGCCTTTTATCACAATTACAGTAAAATCTCGTAGGAATGGTATCCAAAATCTCCACGCCGCTGTCATCCAAACCTCCAAGCAGGGACTCCAGAATCATCTCCGGCGTATTTCCCGCATCCAATAATGAGGTTACCGATTGTACCTCTGACAGCCTTTGTTCCAATGCAGATATAACCTTATCCTCTGCAAACGGCATCAACTGTATGATAAATCCGCCTGCCTGCTTCACGGTATTGTCCCGCTCCATCAGTACACCAAGCCCGACAGAAGACGGAACCTGTTCCGATGTGGCAAAATAATAAGTCAGATCCTCGGCAATTTCGCTCGTCTGTAATACAGTCTGTCCATTATATGGTTCCTTCATGCCCATGTCTTTAATGACACTTAAGATTCCCTGCCCGACTGCACCAGCAACGTCCAACTTCCCTTGCTGGTTAGCAGGAAGCATTACCACCGGCTCATATGCATATCCTTTGACATTTGCCTTGGAATCAGCCGTTACCGTCATGCCTTTCATCGGCCCACTTCCGCTGATCTGTAGTGTCAGCAGATCCTTTTCACCCTTCAGCATCGTGCCCATCATAGCACCGGCTGTCAGAAATCTGCCGAGTGCCGCTGTTACCACAGGACTTGTATCATGTCTGCTTCTCGCTTCCTCCACCAGATTCCTTGTCGTTGCAGCAAACGCTCTGATCTGGTTGCTGGCCGCAGTAGCACGTACGATATAATCTCCGTTATTGAATTGCTGTTTTCTATATTCAGACATCCATCCACCTTCTTGACTTTCTTCAAACTTACATCCGATTGCTTTAGTTCTTTCCGTCTTCTTGATCTTCTGATTTGCGCTTTCCGCACTCCTGCGCGATCACATAAATCCTCTCGCTCTCATCCTGTACCGGATTATGCGTAAATGCATCATAAGCAGTCACAAACTGCATCCCCGCCTGTTTCAGCAAGCTCCGGATCTCCTCCAGCGAATAGGCGCGCTGGTAATGTGTCTCCTCATACTTTTGATATATATTGCACGACTCCTGTACCGTATCGTGACCGCCATCTGCATCTGCCTTGATAAACAGTGTCAGGTCATATTCATTCATCCGGCTCTCCGGATCATAAAAATTCTCCCAGATAAAACTGCCATCTTCACGATTTTCCGCAATCACCGATTCACCCAACAAATCCCGATACTTATGCACTGTATTCAGATCAAAAATAAACAAACCACCGGGATCCAGATAATTATTGACAAGCCTGAATACCTGCAACAACTCTTCATCACCGGTGATATAATTCATACTGTCGCAGATACTGACAACCGCTGCAACCGTCCCATATAATTCAAATTCACGCATATCCTGCAGCAGATACAAAATATCTCTGCCGGATGCTGCTTTTCGCTCCATGGCAATCGAAAGCATCTCTTCCGCGATGTCAACCCCGATCATATCATATCCCTGCCCTGCCATAAGTTCCGTAAACTTACCGGTTCCACAGCCGAGATCCAGAACGATACCGCTCGTTATTTTATATTCTGACAACAACTCACAGACATATGCGCACCATTCCTCATACGGAATATCATCCATGAACATATCATACACACTTGCAAATCCCGTATACGCTTCTGCCATATCTGTTCCTCATTTCAATTAAAAGATTGCTCCGATTGCTCCGAATAATCCTGCACTTGCAAGTCCCATGATAACACCTGCCAGCAGCACTCCGCCAAGCACCGCAAGCACGCTTGACTTAAAGTCCATATCCAAAATACTTGCCGCCAGTGTTCCAGTCCACGCACCCGTTCCCGGAAGCGGGATTCCTACAAACAGAAGCAGTGCAATAAACAGACCTTTTCCTGCCTTTGACTGTAATTTCTGGCCACCCTTTTCGCCCTTTTCAAGACAAAAGGTAAAAAACTTTCCGATAAACTTCTTATCGGAACCCCACACCAATACTTTTCTTGCAAACAGATAAATAAAAGGAACAGGAACCATATTGGCCAATACCGCCACGATATAAGTCGGTATCATCGGAAGTCCCATACCGATTCCAACCGGTATCGCTCCACGAAGTTCAATCAACGGAACCATAGAAATGAACGCAATCCATAAATATTTTTTCAGCATAGTATTACCTTTCTTGACTCATTTTATAAGTATGTATTTTTATTAAATTTACATTTAATATTTACCATTATATGCAACTACTTTAAATACTCACGCAACACTTCCAGCAACCGATCCATCTGCTCATCTGTCCCGATGGAAATACGCAGATATTGATCAATTCTTGGCTTATTGAAATAACGAACAAGAATATCATGCTCTCGCAACATCTGAAACAACTCTGCTGCAGGAACAGACTGATGTGCCGCAAATACAAAATTTGATTTCGAATCGCCGAGTTTAAATCCCAGTTCCCGCAATAACGGTTTGACTCTTTCTCTCGTCTTTACAATCCTGGCAACCAACTCCTGCGTATATGTACAATCAGAGATTGCCGCAACGCCAAGTTTGATGGCGGTCGTATTCATAGTATAAGAATTAAATGAGAACTTAACATCGTTCATATACCGAATCAATTTGGGATTTCCCATGGCAAATCCAATACGGAGTCCTGCAAGTGCCCATGACTTTGAGAACGTCTGCACCACCAGCAGATTATCATATTTCTCAATCAAGGGAATTGCCGATTTCGCTCCAAAATCAACATATGCTTCATCCACGATTACAACTGAATCGGGATTATGACATATAATATCCTCTATCTCAGATAAATCCTCCGCTTCTCCGGTCGGTGCATTCGGATTTGCAATGATCACACCGCCGTTTTCACCATAGTAGTCCTCTTTGCAGATGCGGAAATCCTCATCCAGTGCCTTTGTCGTATAGGGAATCCGAAACAGATCGGCCCATACATCATAAAAAGAATATGTAATATCCGGAAACAGAATCGGTTTCTTCCCATAAAAGAAGGTCAGAAAAGCAATTGCCAACACATCATCGGAGCCTACACCGGAAAATACCTGTTCCGGTTTCAAATGACAGTATTCTGCCCATGCCTTATTCAGATCAGTTACCGTAGGATCCGGATATAATCTGAGCTTATCCACATCAAAATCACGCATTGTCTGCTCCACCTTAGGTGACGGCGGATAGGGACATTCGTTTGTATTTAATTTGATGATTTTCAGGTTCTTGGTCTGTTCGCCCGGTACATAAGGCTCAACACGGCGCACATTATCTTCCCAGCTCATATTGTTCTCCCTGTTTCTGTCTCACTTTACTTTCGCTTTGACTGCGCTCTTTGCTCTACAATCCTGCTTCTTTTGCAAGTTCCTTGAACTTCGGCAGTGCATTTACAATCGTTTCATAAGCCACACAATATGCGATACGCACAAATCCTGCACATCCGAACGAAGATCCCGGTACGATCAGTAGATGATATTTCTTTGCCATCTCACAGAACACCTTCTCGTCCTCTATCGGTGACTTCACAAACAGATAAAATGCGCCTTCCGGCTTCACACATGCAAAGCCCATATCTTTAAGCCCATTATAAAGCGTCTCTCTGTTCCTGTCATAATAAGCAACGTCTGTCTTCTCATCAATGCATTTTGCCACAACCAGCTGAAACATGGACGGCGCATTGACATAGCCTAAAATGCGGTTTGCCACATTTGCCGCACCCTGCACCATGTGATAGTCGTCAATCTCGCTTGGGATGACCAGATACCCGATGCGCTCTCCCGGCAAAGACAAGGACTTGCTGAACGAATATCCCACAATCGTATTCTTATAATACTTCGTCAGATACGGAACAAATGCTCCGTCATATACCAGCTCTCTGTATGGTTCATCCGAAATCAGATAAATCTCCGTACCAAACTCAGCCTGCTTCTTCTCCATTACAGCAGCCAATTTCTTGATCGTATCCTCTGAGTAGACAACTCCCGTCGGATTATTAGGCGTATTGATCAAAACCGCCTTCGTCCTTTTCGTGATTGCCTTTTCAAACTCTGAAAGATTCGGCTGAAATGAAGATGTATCCGGTGCAATTGCAATCAACTTGCCGTCATAATTGCTGACATAGCTTCTGTATTCTCCAAAATAAGGAGCAAACGTAATGACCTCATCACCCGGGTTCAAGAGTGCTCGGAAGATTACGTTCAATCCTCCTGCCGCTCCAACCGTCATGATGATATTTTCTGCTATAAAATGTGTATCAAATCTTTGATTCAGCGAAGCACAAATAGCTCCTCTGACATCCTCAAAACCGGCATTGCTCATATAAGCATGCAGTCTCTGTGAATCCTCTTCTACCAATTCCTTAATCGTCTCTGCAACAGCTGCGGGCGGTGCCACATTCGGATTGCCCAAACTGAAATCATAGACATTCTCCGCGCCATAGACGGCCGCCATCTTCTGTCCCTCTTCAAACATCGCACGAATCACGGAACTGTTCTTTACCAAATCAACCATTTTCTCGGAAATCATTACAAAAAGACCTCTTTTCTTTCACATTGATAAATCATTCGCCTGTCGGAACTGCTGTCGTAATGTTCGTTGCAGCATTACCGGAGCCCATAAACACCTCGGCAATCGGTGAATCCGCCGGTAATATCAGTGTCTTATTTCCGCTTCCGCTCATGCTTGCCTTTGCAGCATCAAGCGATCTTACAAATCTGTAGAATTCGCTCTTGCTGGCATCATTATATGCATCCGAAAGGATATTCATGTATTCAGCTTCGCCTTCGGCAATCAACTGCTCTGCCTTCGCCTCAGCCTCTGATAGCTTAATGGAAACCTCTTTGTCAGTTGTATTTTGAATAATCTTTGCTTCTGACTGTCCCTCTGCTATGTACTGTGCCGCAATATTCTCACGCTCGGATATCATACGTGTGTAAACAGCCTGCTTATTGTCATCCGGCAGATCCAGCTTCTTCACTTCCACCGTCATGATCTCAATGCCGTACTGGTCATAAATGGTGCCGATATGATCCATGATTTCCTCTGTTAAGGACTTGATCTCAATGACCTCTTCCTGCTGATCCAAAACCAGATCGTTAGAGCCTGCCACGACCTCATCTACCTGCACGGACACCGTCATCTTACCGTCACGGCTCTTGATGACCTCATCCTGCTTCATATTGGATATCGTATTTTTCATGGCATTATAGACCCATGTATCAATACGGTTCTCTGCATTTGAAACCGAATAACTCAAGGTCTGTGCGAATTTCAAAGGATCCGTAACTCTCCACAGCACATATGAATCAATGATCATCGTCTTCTTGTCTGATGTAATGACATCTGAAGCCGGCAGATCATACAGTAAAATCTCTTTCGGCACCGTATCCACGGATTCAATGAACGGAATCTTAAAGGAAATACCCGCCTGCGTTACGACACGCTCTACCCTGCCGAACTGACGGATCAGTTTGTATTCATTTTCCTTACATATGATAATACTTGACAGTCCGACCCACAGGATAATAAAGGCAATGACCCAGCCAACCCAGCCGAGCTTCCCGCTTCTCTTACTATTCTGAGGTGTCCCATCTGAATTAAATCTCTCTTCAGCCATTATTCTTCACCTCCGTTATTTTCTTTTGCATTGTTTGCTGCATTCTGGGTGCCTGTACTTTGGCTTCCCGCGCCATCTCCATAGAAGGAATCCAAAGGAAGGATTTCCTGTACGGTATCGCCTTCCGTTCCCTGAATGACTACCTTCATATCCGGCAGCACTTCTTCCATCGTCTCATAGAACATACGCTGCTTTGTGACCATAGGATACTTCATATATTCCTCATACATAGAGTTAAAACGTGCAACCTGACCCTTCGCTTCGTTGATACGGTTCTGCTTCTCAGCCTCCGCATCCTGCAGGATCTTATCTGCATTGGCGTCCGCACTCGGAATCTGTTCGTTTCTGTATTTATTGGCATTGTTCAGGGATGTCTCCTTACCCTGCTTTGCTGTCTCCACGGACTTAAACGCCGTGATGACTTCTGCTGTAGGAGGCTCCGCGTCCTGTATCGTAATATTGACAAGCTGTACACCGATATCCAGATCCTCCAGCTTGTCTAAGATCATCTGCTTGATGTTTGCCTGTATCTCGTTCTTGCCTGTCGTCAATACCGAATCTACATTATAGGAACCTATCGTCGTCCTGATGCAATTCTGTGCGATGTTGCTCAAGATCATAATAGGATCCTCAGAAGCATAGACTGCCTTAACAGGATCTATGATACGATACTCTGCATAGAAATCAATCTTGATAAAATTGTAATCCGATGTGATCATCATCGCTTCATCTTCGCCGGATGCCCCATCGTAATTCTTCTCGTAATCACTGGTATATCCGATTGCAAACCCCTGAATCGTCGTATTCACCTTCTGTACCGTCTGAACAATCGGTATCTTGAAGTGTAATCCCGGCTCCGTAACCGCCTTTGCCTGTCCGAATGTACATACAACCGCCTGCTCCTCTTCGGCAATCGTATAGAACGATCCGGATACCAAAATCAGCACGACAACTGCCAGAGCAACCCATTTGGCAATCTTACCGATCTTGCTGAATGCCTCTCTCATCTTTGTATCCATTTCTCATCTTCCTCCGCTTTTCTTTTGCGACTTAACACCATTGCATGATCTCATGTGCTGTATCACACTACACTCCCGGGTTTGCATATCTGACCCGCTGTAAGCGCTCCTCAAACTCTTCCCTCGGAAGAGGCTTATCGAACAGGAAGCCCTGCACCAGATTGCAATTGATCTGCTTCAAGAATTCCACCTGTTCTACTGTCTCCACGCCCTCCATGATGACATCTATATCCAAATCCTGTACCATCCGCACGATATTCGTCACAATGACCCTTTCGCGCTCGGAAATCACATCTGCTTCCAACAACGATTTATCTATTTTGAGCACGTCAACAGGCAGGCTCGTCAACAGACTCAACGAAGAGGATCCTGTCCCAAAATCATCCATGGAACTGGCAATTCCGTACCCCTTTAAGATATCCACAGCCTGTGTCAACATGGTCGTATCCTCCATATTGGCACTCTCGGTAAATTCCACCTCAATGTACTTTGTCGGTACACGGTATCTCTTAATCATCTGAACGATTTCATTGGCAAAATTCTCATTTGCAAGATGTACCTTTGAAAAGTTCACAGACACCGGAACCACATCAAAACCCTCGTCCAGCCAATTTCTGATTGCCTGACATACACAGTTCAGCACATAGAAATCCACATTGCAGATAAAACCGTTACGTTCAAACAACGGAATGAACTCCATGGGCGGCACCAGCTGTCCGTTGTCATTCCAACGTACCAGCGCCTCTGCACCGCTGATGCAGAAATCATCCAGACTGATCTTCGGCTGATAGTATACAACAAACTCTCCTCCGTCAAGCGCCTCCTGCATCCTGGCTTCTATATCCTTTTCCTTCAGAAAATGATTATGTATTTCTTCATTAAAATATATGACATTAGACTTCTCGCCCTGCTTGGAAATCGAATATGCCGCCATAGCATACTCTAATGGCATCTGTACGTTCTTGTCCGTCTCTTTGATCGTATAGACTCCGACAATAAAGGCAATCCTCTGCTTCAGAGTCTCTCTGCTGAGCAGCAGATCCAACTCCAATTCCGAGAGCATCTCCAAATACTGCTCCAGATTGCTCGTTCTGACAATCACTGCAAAATTATCGTTCACCAATCGTGCCACCGCCTGATCTGATGACATCTCATGCGTCATAGTCTTTAATTTCTCCGCAATCTGAATCATTGCCTGATTACCGATCTCATAGCCGTATTTCTGGCTGATGAGTTTGAATTTGTAAGCACTCATATAGAGTACCGTATATTTGTGTGCAATTTCCTGTTCCATCAGTGCACTGATGGTCTGTGTAAAACCGGTCAGATTGATCAGTCCCGTCAGTTCATCATGTGCTGCTGCCATCTTGGCCTCATACAGATACTTGGTACGCCCCAGATAAAGCAACAGAAAACGAGCCATATCATCCATATTCTGTTCATCGCTCTTGTCCCATTCGACACTCGCATCCAGCTTCCAAAACTGAATCATCGTATCGTGCTGGTTGACAACCGAATGAACGAACACATAATCCGGCTCATTCAACAGTCTGGTATCATATTTCTTGTAAGGGGTAAATTCTTTAGGCAGTATATCCTCTCCATTGAATGCTACATGAATCTGTCCGATGCGCATCTCATCCGCTACATAGGAGATTCCTTTCGGAAGAGCATTCACATCATCAGTCTTGTCATAGACCAACTCCAAAAAGTCTCCGATGCGCCTGTCGAGCACCGGAGTTTTCTTTCCTTCTTGCTTTATCCCTGTGTTATCCATTGTTGTTTATCCTTCACCTGTGTTTTATTCTCTATCTTCTGTGCGGTCAAAAATGCCCTCTCTCATCATTGCCGCTGTATTACGTACGTTCAAACAAAACCTTCAATTTTTTTAGAACCGCAAGAAAAATACCTGCATCCACAGCATCGACCCACGTCGCGCCACGCCGCATACCCTCCAGCACATATTTGCTGAGGATTCCGCTGATATCCTGAATATCTGTCAGTCTGGCGCTTTCTATCATCCTATGTTCATCCTCATGAGAACGAATGCGGTTACGTGTATATACATAAGGATAGTTCCTATCCATGAATACCGTTCCCTTTGCCAGTCTCACAAATTCAAGCAGTGTAGAATCATATGTAGCCACAGGCATCGTCTTTGCGCCCGGTTCTCCGTCATAGATACCTGCCACGTCAGCACCTCTTTTTTCCTCAAACCATGAGATATACCGTATCAGACGCTTGGCATCTGCACTGTATTTCTCAATGATCATCTCTTTTGTACCGGCATCCTGCCCTGTCATATGAGCCTCACTCCCTACGAAAAAAACTACTATTCGTTTCTGATTTAGTATATTATAATAGAGGTATGAATGTCAAGGAAAGCAAACTACAAACAGCAATTGAATATTTGATTCTTTTATTGGTTTCAATAGGGTTTCTGTCACTCTTTTCTCTGTGGACCACTCCGCTGCTTCCGAAATGGTACGGCTGCGATGCATCCTTTTTCTCCATGGCAGGTCGTGGTATCCTGCAGGGATGGGTTCCGTATGAGGACTTTTTTGATCTGAAGGGCCCTTACTTTTTCTTTTTGCAGGCTCTGGGGCAGTTGATGTGTCAAGGACGTGTCGGCATCTTCCTGCTGCAGGTTCCTTTTTTGTTCCTTTCACTTGTCCTGATGTACAAGATGTCTCTTCTTTATTTGAATAAGAAGCAATCCATCTTTGTACTGGCAGCCTTTCTCTTTCTGCACATTGCCATGCTGTGGGGCGGAAATACACTGGAAGAGTACTGTCTTCCGCTCAACCTGTTGTGTATGTATACAGCACTGAAGCTTATGCGGGACGAGGAATATGACCGGCTTCCCCAACATGCATTTCTGTATGGTGTATGCTTTGGATTCATCACCTTTTGTAAGATTACAGCTGCAGCTCCGACCATTGGTATCATTGCCTCCTTTGGCATCCTGCTGCTGATATGGAAGCAATGGAAGCAATTTGGACTTTACGTGCTCTATTTTCTCTGCGGAGCATTTCTGATTACACTGCCTCTGCTGATCTACTTTGGAGCACACGGGGCACTGTATGATATGCTCTATGCCGTATTTGCTTTTGCCTTTAAACGGTCAGTCGATTTTGCAGAGGTCTATAATCTCACCTGGGAATTAAAATGCTTCGGCTGTATATTTGCATTCCTGTTTGCACTATTATATAAGAAAGAACTCAAGACATCACAGAGACTCCTGCTCATTGTAACAGCCGGCATCGTATATGTTGCACTGCATTTCGGCACGCCATTCGTGTACTATTTCACAACCTCCATGCCGGTATTTATCGCAGCTCTGATCCTGTTCATGGCTGCCCATAAGCCATTTATACTCGGACAATCTGTCAAACAGCTGATCTGTGTTGCCGTTTTCATCATTTTTATGGTCTTCTATGAGGATAACTGTCATGATACACTTATGACGGTCATCAAAGACAGGGACAACCCCTATTATGAAGATTACTACAACAATGCGACTGATCTTGCCGTATTCATCCCCGAGTGGGAACGGGATGATGTCTACTGCTTTAATGTAGATATGATCTGGTTTGAGATCAACGATATGCTGCCTTCCTACCGGTATCCCGTCAATACGCCGTTTTTTATTGCACTGGATGAAAATATCGGAAACAATCTGCGGACTTTCCTTGCAGATACTCCGTCGAAATGGCTGATTACCAGCAACAACATCCATGATGAAATCGACTTTGTCGGTACTGCAATCAATGAAAAATATGACTTTATCTATTCAAATGATCTGGGTGCACTTTATCTGCTGCGCGAAGAATATTGACCAAAAAGGAGTTTCTGACATCATGGCAAAAAGAGAACACAAATTCAAACCGACCTATACACAGTTCATTGCGTTTGGTTTCCTATGTATCATCATTGTCGGCGGACTGTTGCTGACATTTCCATTCGCTTCCGCCGCCGGCACATGGACTCCTCTTTTGGATGCCATGTACACCGCCACTTCGGCTACCTGCGTCACCGGTCTGGTGGTCTATGATACCTTTACACATTGGTCTTTGTTCGGACAGATTGTCATCTTGCTTCTGATTCAGGTTGGCGGAGTCGGATTCATGACCGTCATCACGCTCTTTTCCATTTTGATGAAACGACAGATTTCCTTACATGAGAGAAAACTGATTATGCAGTCAGCCGGTACTTTCAAGGTTGGCGGAGTCGTTCAACTGATTAAGCAGGTTGCTCTTGCCACGTTTATAATAGAAGGAATCGGTGCCTGTCTGCTCGCCATCCGATTTGTACCCGAACTGGGTTGGGCAACAGGCCTCTATTACGCCGTCTTCCATTCCATTTCCGCATTCTGTAATGCAGGTTTTGACCTGATGGGGCGTTTTGAGTCATTTTCTTCGCTCACACGTTATGTATTCGATCCGATTGTCAATCTGACCATTGTTGCACTCATTGTCGTTGGCGGACTTGGCTTTATCGTATGGAATGATATCTCCACACATAAATTGCATTTTAAGCGCTACCAGCTGCATTCCAAGATCGTACTTTCCATGACCGGATCTTTGTTGGCCATCGGCACGACCCTGTTCTTTTTGTTTGAATACAACGACACACAGGCCGGTATGAACTTCAGTCAACGGCTGCTTGCCTCCTTCTTCGAATCGGCCACACCCAGAACCGCGGGATTCAATACAACTCCGATCAGTGCCTTATCAGACAGCGGAAGCCTCCTGACCATGTTCCTGATGTTCATCGGCGGCAACCCGGGCTCTACAGCCGGCGGTATCAAGACCAGTACCTTCCTGGTACTCATCATGAGCATCGGTGCCGCATGCAGACACTCCTCGAACATCACCCTGTTCAAGCGTAATCTCGAGGACGGCGTTGCCAGACAGGCCGCCGCAATTGCCACGATCTATCTGCTCGCGATTATGATCTCCACGATGATCATTTCCGCAATAGAGCCGTTTTCCTTAAAAGAAATATTGCTTGAGACCGTTTCTGCCGCAGGAACCGTCGGGCTGTCAGCCGGTATCACGCCGTCAGTCGGTATTGCCACCAAATTGATCTGCATGTTCCTCATGTTCGGAGGCAGGGTCGGCGGATTGACACTGGCTCTGGTATTGGCAGAAAAACGGATTTACGTGCCGATTGAACGTCCGATCGAAAAAATCTTGATTGGATAGGCAGAACACCGGAAATGTGTTAAACTATTGCTGCATCATCATTATGCAAGAATCAAATCTCTCAACAGGAAGGTTGAATGACTATGAAATCAGTATTGGTAATCGGCATGGGACGTTTCGGACGCAGCCTTGCCACAAAATTATATGAACTCGGTAACGATGTCATGATCGTAGATGAGGACAGTGAATTGATCAATGAACTGTCTCCTAACTTCACGGATGCATGTGTCGGTGACTGCCGAAAGGAATTGGTGTTGAGATCGCTTGGTATCAACAATTTCGATGTATGCTTCGTAACCATCGGAGAAAACTTCCAATCTTCACTGGAAATCACTTCTCTATTGAAGGAGTTGGGAGCAAAACGTGTCGTATCCAAGACCAATCGTGACATACAGGAGAAGTTTCTCCTCAGAAACGGAGCCGATGAGGTCATCAATCCGGAAAAGGAAATGGCAGAGAAGCTGGCAATCAGATATAATGCAAATAAAATATTCGACTTTATCGAACTGACTCCCGAGTTTTCCATTTTCGAGATTCCCATCTTTGAAAGCTGGGTCGGAAAAAGCATTGCCGATTTGAACATCCGCAACAAATATAAAATCAATATCCTGGCAGTCAAGCTGGGACAGGAATTAAAGCCGTTGCCCGGGCCTGCCTATGTATTTGAAGAAGGCGATCACATCGTAGTAGTCGGTAATACAGATGCCGTGACAAAATTAACTTCCAAGATGTAAACCAGACAGTCAACATCAAAATGAGCGCCCTTAATTCGTTGGGACGCTCATTTTGATTGCTCTATGATTTCATAATTCCGTTATTTCGTTTTATACTTCTATGCTTCGACTTTCTTGGATACACCTGTGCGTTTTTTCTTAGCTTCGCCCTGCTCGGATGTAACCGCCTCCGGCAAGGACTGATTGAGCGGCTTATGTACAGGCTTGCGAACAGGCTTTGCAGGTGCCATACTAATCAGCTGCACGGTTGTCTTATCTCCGTTCTGCTCCATATGTGCCGCAGCAACTGTCTCCTCTGCAACAGGTATTCCGCTCAGTGCTGCATTTCTCCTGGCACTCCGCGCACGCTTATTGGCTCTCTTATGCTCTATGACATCCTCTATATTATCATTTAGGACAACTCTGAGGCGGTTGAGCAGTTTAATGAAATATTTCGCGATTGGCTCAAGCAAAAGGCCGCTGATATATTCAAATTGTGAAAAATACTTACCTGCCACAAATGCAATCAGAGCAATTGCCCCGTAACCCAACAGGATAATTCCGTACTTCTGCAGTCCGCAGACCATCTTATGCAGAGAAAATCCGTCCCGATACCATCCGTTTGCAATTCCGATCATCTGGTTAGCCACCATTAGAACACACAATATCATAAATAAAACAATACTCATACTCATATTCTCGCCTCCTGATCAAAAATGTGTTAATTTTGATTGTTTTTATTATAGCATCTTCTGACCTGTTTTGCTATAATTTAATACACGACACGCACTGAATACATAACCCTTGCGACAAACAGTATATTATAGCGACAGAAAGAGGATATAGATGACAACTGCAATTTCAAACACCAATCGTGATTTTAATAAACGAATCTGGAAACTGGTACTTCCGATCGTCATACAAAATCTGCTCAGTGCAACTATCAGCTCAACAGATGTCGTTATGCTTAACTATGTGGGGCAATCCTCGATTTCAGCTGTTTCGCTGGCATCACAGATTACCAGCATTCTCTTTATGTTCTATTTCGGACTTGGCACCGGTGCAACCATGCTGTGTGCACAATATTACGGAAAGGGCGATATGCATGCAATCGAGGTCGTTGAAGGCATTTCTCTGCGTTTCTCGATTGCCGTTTCCACCATCATGGCAGCACTTGCCCTGTGTATTCCACAGTATCTGATGAAAATCTATACCAACGATCCCGAACTCATCCGGATCGGCGCTTCATATCTGCGTATCGTCAGCATCAGTTACCTGTGTTGGGGTGTAATCGAGATATACCTGTCAATCCTGCGCAGCATCGGACGCGTGACCATCAGTACCGCTCTGAATATGGTAGCCTTTTTCGTCAACATCTTCTTGAATGCCGTATTTATCTTTGGACTCTTTGGTGCTCCCAAGCTGGGCGCTGCAGGTGTTGCTCTCGCCACCTCCACGTCCAGAATCATACAGCTGATCGGATGCATGATTGTGTCCGCACGCAGCAAAGATATCAAACTGGATCTGCGTTTTATGTTTATTAAAAATAAAATTCTATTTAAGGACTTTGTCAAACTGTCACTTCCGGCACTCGGCAATGATGTCATCTGGGGCCTTGCATTTTCCATGTATTCCGTTATCATCGGACACTTGGGTTCGGATGCCGTGGCTGCCAATTCCTTTGTCGTCGTCGCGCGCAACTTCGGAACGATCCTATGCTTCGGTGTTGCCAATGCAGGCGGTATCTTGATTGGTCAGGTGCTCGGAGAAAATAAACTCGAACAAGCAAAGGACGATACCAAACGATTAATGAAGTTAACAATCTTCAGCGGTCTCGCGGGAGGTTTGCTGATTTTGTGTGCAACCCCTTTGATACTTCGGTATGCGACATTGACGGAAACTGCCATGCACTATCTGAAGTATATGCTCCTGATCAATACCTATTATGTTCTGGGAGCTGCCGTGAATACGACACTGATTGCCGGTGTCTTCCGCGCAGGCGGCAACAGCCGGTTCGGATTCATTTGTGATGCCATCACGATGTGGTGCTATGCAGTACCGCTTGGATTCATCGCAGCTTTTGCCCTAAAACTTCCGGTACTTGTAGTCTACTTCCTTCTGTGCACGGATGAATTTGTCAAATGGCCTGTGGTTCTCAAGCATTACCGCAGCGGAAAATGGGTCAAGAACATCACCCGCGATCATTTATTTGAAACGGAAGAGTCATCTGTGTGATTTTATAACCCGAAAAACACATCTATGCCATCTGCTATCCCTGTCACGATCTTATCCTGATAATCCTCAGATGCCATTTTCAGATCTTCGTCACGATTGGTCATGTAGCCCATTTCCACAATTGTCACCGGCACACTGCACCAATTGATTCCGCTCATACTGTCAGTTTCCCATACTCGTTCACGTCTTGCTCCTGTAGCTGCAACCATACAGTCCAGCACACTCTCTGACAGCGCATAAGAAGCCTCATATATTTCCTTACAATACGGACTATCCTTTGTCGGACATATCGTCATTGAGCCGCTGACACTTGCATCATCTGCACCGTTTGCATGAATTCTGATAAAAGCATCCGCATGTGCATCATTTGCTACTGCCGCACGCTCACTGTTGCTTATGTTGACATCATTTGAGGTTCGCGTCATCATCACAGTATAGCCTCGTCTTTCTAACTCTTCCTGCAATTTGAGCGATACCGCCAGATTCAGTTCATATTCTTTTAAACCACTGAATTCCCCTTGGGTTCCCGAGGAAACCTTTGCTTTCATTTCCTTTGATCCGGGAGCTACCGGCTCAAGCTCGGAATTCCCCTTTGCCTGATGTCCTGCATCAATAACCACCAAACGATTCTGATCCGATGCTTTCACCTCAGCTTCCGGCTTTACTTCAATCTGCTGTTTCACAGCATAATCATTTTTAATGAATGCATCCGCATTCTGATACACGATCTGAAACCATCCGTCCTGCTCATCCACGTATTCAAAACTGTCACCCGATTGTACTTTCCCAAGCACAACAGAATCTCCATCCACCTGTGGAAGGCTTCTGACATTGACATCCTCTGCTTGGATCACAACCACATCTTTGAATTCAGATACAGGCTCTTCGGCTTCATCTCCTACTCCTGTAGTTTGGATATCCGGTTCTGCACCGCTCTCTACTGATTCAGAGATTCCCGTCTGTTCCTCTTCTTCCGCTTTTTCGCTATCAACAGCAGGCTGCTCATTTTCCTTCTGACAACCGGCTGCAATCAGCACTGCAAAAACCAACAATAAAAATACCATTTTTCGTTTCATAATTCACCATTCATCTAATACTGTACATCTTCCTGATTGATTGCCTCCTGCACCAAACGAATATTTTCCTTCAATATCTCTGTTGAAGTATATCCTTGCATTTGTGACAATGCCGTCTTTAGCACCGGCTTTGATAATGCCAAATCATAAGCTGACAGCTGTACGGTTGCTGCTTCCGGGAAAATGTCACGAGAAGACATAATAGAATCCTCATAATTTCTGATCACCTCTGCGTTGGCCGCCTCCAGTTTGCTCAAAGCGTAATGTGAATCAAAATCATCCGGCGCATACTTCTGTCCAATATCCAAATACCAGGTCTTAGAATAAAACCACTGATTCAACATTACGTCTCTAAACTGTCTTCCATGTCTGGCAAACAACTCATTTCTCGCAATCCGAAGTTCCGCAAGGCTCATACCTACCAAATCATCTTCCGTGATTGCTCTTTGATCAGAAAACTCCAAAATGAAGTCCTTGTTCATATAGGACGTTGAAAATGCTCCGCTCAAATCTGTTTCAGGCACATAAGGCTTTGTATAGGAACCTCGATATGCGGAGGTATCCGAAGTCTGTAACGCTATTTCCCTGTATTCGGATTTGTCTTCCAAGTTATCAGTCTGATAACGAAATACATAATAGTCCTGCTGCTCCTGATAGATGCTCACATAAATATCCTCCAGAATTGTCTGCAGATCATCCACATTTGCAGAATAATACTTACCTGAACACTGTGCTGCCAACTCCTGCAATTCAGCCGCATCATACTCTTCCCCGATTCCGATGATAAAGACAGGGATTCCGGATTCCTTTGCAAGATACACTACATCATCAAAGGTATAACTGCTTGCATTTTCCATGCCGTCGGTAAAACCGATCACACATTTTGCACCATCTTCATAATATGTCTGATACAATCCTGCATACAAACCATCATATAACGCGGTTCCTCCATCGATTCCGATATTGCCGATTGCCTGCAAGATGTTTTCCTTTTGATTACTGAATTCCTGCTCCAGATAAACATAATCATCAAAAGAAATCACCTCAACCTGATCTCCCTTGTCAAGTGCCATCTGTGATACAAATGCAGAAGCAGCATTCTTAGCCTGTTCCATCTTATTGTAGTCACTCATGCTTCCGCTTGCATCCAATACCAGATTCACATTGATGTGCTCTGTATTCAGTACTCGCGATACATCACTTAATTCGGCATCCTTAACATTTCCCTTCGCATCAATCTCCTGAATCTTGAAGTCTTTCAAACCAAGATCCCCGATTGAATTACCGGTTTGATCGGTAATATTAGCATAAAATGTAATCTGAGGGAATTTTGAATTATCCACCTGTCGTATTTCAATATTGGCATCTTGTTGCTCAACCGGCTCAGTATTCTGTGTTTCCTCAGCTTTTTCGGTTTCGTCCTTTGAAGCTCCGTCCTCCTTAGACTTTTCATCGGGCGTGGCTTCTTCATCCTCTTCATGATCTTCTTCATCTGCATCTTCGTCCGAAACCATATGCATCACATCCTTGAGTCCGAGAATATCATATCCATCATTTAGGAAGAAAAAATAAAAGATTCCCGCTCCGATACAAAGTGCTAAAAAAATGATCAGAATAATCAATACTGGTTTCTTACCGCCGGACTTTTTTTCTTTTACAACCTCAACCGTTTCAGTCTTTTCTGCCGTCGGCATCTCACCCATTTCAATATGATGCCCGCACTTTGGACAGAATTTCGCATCCTCTCTTATCTCATTTCCGCATTTTATACAAAACATACTCGCTTCTCCTCTCCCCCAATACAGATAGCCATGCTTGCATGCTTATGATTCCAGTTTTGTACCACACTTCTCACAGAAACGATATCCCGCCTTATTTTCGGCTCCGCATTGTGGACAGAACATTCTGGCAGTATTCTCTGTATGATCCGCTCCGAGAATCTCCTTTTCTGTCTGAGCCAAGGACTCAATCTGCTTTTGAACCTCTGTGATCGTCGCATTCTTTGCTTTGATGCTGTTCAACTGCTCTTCTACACTATTCAGTGAGAATGTGTCTTGCTTCCAGCCTTCATATACCGCCTCGCCAACCTCAAGCTTCAACCTCTCGATTTCCGACTCCAGCGTGGTAATATATGTTTTCAGTTTATTCTCTTCCATAAAATTAGATGTTTTCACATTGATTGTTGCCAGTCCCTTTGTAAAACTATCCTTTAAATTTGCCATTTTTATGTGTCTCCTCTATTTGAAATATACAATACTTGTTACGTCTGTATCTATCTTTTCAATCTTGTTGTTGCTGAATAACGATAAATCTCCGCGATACTTCTTGAAATTGTAGTCTGACAAGAACACTACGTCTCCGCTTTCGTCGGAACTATATTCCGCCACATCATCCGCAATCTTGACAGATTTACCTCCGATTGTCCGTTTCAGTGTTCCCTCCCCGTCATCCGGATCCACTATATAATATACTGTATTATCATCTTTCCGCGTTGAATAAGTCTTAACATCCGAATCAAGCTTCTCATCATTAAGATACAGATCACATACTTCATCATCCTGATCCATTGTATAATAGATACCGTCATCTGTAATAAACGAAACATCAAAGACCTCATCTTTATATAGAGATACTTTTCCGTCCATGCTGCCATAGTTTGTCACATATAATCCTTTTCCGTCATCAGATGGTGCGGTAAAATAACACTTCTTGTTTTTCTCGTCACAGAAGATCTCTTCAACTACATTCTCTGAATACATGTCCTCCTCGTCAATACCTTCCATATCACCGGCAAGTTCAACTTCCTTTCCCTTATAGATCAAAGAGTAAGTCCATGCATCAAGTATTTTTTCACTTATTTCATCTTCAATATTCGTCTCTGACGAAGCTGCAAGGAGCTGTGATAACTTAGGCTTCTCCATCGTTTCAAAGTCCACTTCGCCACAAATCATACATTCGCTTCCATAATAGGTATATAACCATATTACAGAACTGTCCTTTACTTTAGTTTCTTCATTTTTATCCATGTCATAATAATACACTTCTTCAGAGCTATCGCCAAACTCCATATATTCCAGTGACTCTCTGTAGTAATCTCGCATCAACTTCTCATCATACTTGTCTAAAGCATCATAATACGCCTCATCCGTCTCAACAGTTTCTCTTGTTCCCCAATAAGAAGGCTTTTGTGTGACAGTTTGGTAATCCTCTATATTCGGCTCCTGCATTTTTGCATCTTCTGCAGCATAATCATCCTCAATAAAATCCGACGCTGTCAAAGTATCTTCTTCAGAAGTGACTGTATAATAGATATCTGCGTTACCGTCAGCGTCCTCACATACAAATAACTCATTATAATCGGAAACAATTTTTTCTTTTTCCGCCAGATCCCGATAAATATACAGCTCCAGCTCATCACCGTCTTGCTTTGTATAAATGATTTTCTTAAAATCATCTGACATATATGTAACGGAATCAACATCTGAGTCTACTTTGACTTTCTCATCCAAATGTTTAATGTCTGCAATATACAAAGTTGTATCAGATGAATCCTCCGGATCAACTGTCTTCCACAACAGATACTTTTCACCCTCTGATAAACTATACCACTCCACGTCGGAATCTATTTTAACGCTTTCCTTTGCATCAGCCAGATACATCTTATTCTCGTAACTGTCTTTGATATAAATGATGGAACCGCTCTCCAATACACTATATTCCACTATACCGGATGCCATTTCAACACCGTCATCCTTCTTAGACGCCGTCTTCTTACGATATAAGTCAAATACTTCTCCATCATAGTCTTCCGGATAATACATATATTTTTCATCTGCACTCAATTGAAACATCCAACTTAGTCTGCTATAAGGACCTGTGATCAGGTCATCATCATCATATGCATCGCCTGTGATTTCAAACTGCTTCTTTCCCTGCATTTTGACCAGTGCATTGTCTTTCAAATAGACAAGAGGCGCCTTGCCGCCAATATTCTTAAGCAATATTGTCCCCGCAAATACCACCAGTACCACTGCAGCAACCGCGCCCAGAGCAATCCATACTTTTTTATTGACTGCTCTCCTCGCTCCTTTTCCCTTTACGATTCCAAACGGAGCACCACATGAATAACAGAAGTCATCTCCTGCTGCATTTTCTGCACCACAATTGTGGCAGAATTTCTTATTTTCATCATCAGATACAACTTCCAAAGCCTGTACTTCATTTGATACAACTGCCGGAACCGTAGTCTGCTCCGCTTCCTCTGACTCCTTCTGTGCATCATCAACCGGTTCTGCCTGAACATCATCTTGAGCTGCCTCGACCGACTCCTCCTGTACATCACTTTGAGCTGCTTCAGCAGAATCTTCCTGTACCGCTTCAGTAATCATAGTATCCTTCGCCGTGTCCTTTATGGCGGGTTGTCCACACTGCGGACAAAATTCCATCTCCTCGGATAGATTAAAACCACACTTACTACAGAACATATTGTTCCCTCCTCTTTCGTATCTCTATATTTATTGTACCATCATTGATAGAGCTGATAGCATAACATTGCCCATGTCTCTCTATGTCTGTACCAAATCCCCGGAAGCTCCTCTATTACAAGCGGACACGGTCTTTTTCCGCTTTCTATGGTTACACTGGGTTCATCCAGATACAACTGTACCCAGTCTCCAAAGCCGTCGAGTAGACAGTCTCGACACTCCTTTCACTATCATATTTGTATGAAAGGCT
>CAZWXS010000030.1:0-27985 GCA_964638005.1 uncultured Lachnospiraceae bacterium | reverse complement strand
AATAGTGTGTAATGTCATAATAGGGGGGGAATCGCGATGAAATATAAACGAACAGTGTATCGATCCCTTGCACTTATCACGCAATTCGGAATCAATATGCTTGTCCCCATTTTTTTATGCACATTCATAGGGATTTTTCTCGACAGATTGTTTGAAACTACTTTTATCGTAATAATCCTGTTCTTTCTAGGGGCAGCGGCGGGTTTTCGCAATGTGTTCATTTTTGCAAAGAAGATTTATGAGAAACCGGCAGAGAGAGATGACGTGATTGTTTCTAAGAAAGACAAGGGAAATCAGAAATGAAAGAGAAATTATTCGGCAAAGACAGTGTGTTGGGTGAATTGATTATCGGAATCCTTTTTTATGGAATTTTGGTACAGATTGCAGGCCTCATTTTTTTTGAGGAGAAGCTGTTGTATGCAATCGGGCTATGGATCGGAGTGGCAGGGGCAATTGCCATGGCCTGTCATATGGAATATTCGATCGAACAGATTGTCAATATGGAAGAGGGCAAGGCCCCGGGAAAGTTGCGTACACATGCTATTCTGCGATATTTTGCAGCAGTTTTGGTAGTAATGGCAGTATTCTTTTTAAAAATCGGCAATCCGCTGACTTGTTTTGCGGGTATTATGGGTCTCAAGGTGGGAGCCTATATGCAGCCGTTGACACATAAAATATTAAGGAGGTGAATCAATGAGTAGTTATGCTTTGTTATCTTCCGGCAATGATGTTGATTTCATGATTAAGGGACTCTTTTCCTATGAACTCTTCGGACAAACCGTGTGGATAACAACCAGTCATGTATGTATATTGTTGGTTATGCTGTTGATTGTTACATTTGGCATATTTGCAAACCATGCCATCAAGCGTGCATTAAAAGAGCCGGTCTCTGAGTGGAAGGCACCGGGTACATTTCAGAACATCGTCGAGATGGTCGTAGAGATGCTTGATAATATGATCAAAAATGTCATGGGAAAGAATGCACCTAAATTTGCGAATTATGTCGGAACCATCTTCATTTTTATTTTGATCAGTAATATTTCGGGATTATTGGGATTAAGACCGCCTACAGCAGATTACGGAACGACATTGCCCTTGGGTATCATTACCTTTTGCCTGATTTTCTTTAATAAGATCAAGCATCAGAAGGTAAGCGGCTTCTTAAAAGGATTGTGTGATCCGTGGCCGATTTGGGCCCCCATCAACATCATTGGAGATGTGGCAGTTCCCATTTCGTTGTCGCTGCGTTTATTTGCAAATGTATTGTCAGGAACGGTTATGATGGCTCTGTTTTACGGATTGTTGCCGATATTTGTGAAGATCGGTATACCGGCAGCACTGCATCTGTACTTCGATGTATTTTCAGGTGCGATTCAGACATATGTATTCTGTATGTTGACGATGACCTACATTACGGATGCAATCGGAGATGCGTGACGGCAGGGACACGTGAATGAGGATTTTGATTTAGGCAATAAAGAAAAAATAAAAATAAAAAACAAAGTAAAATTTAAGGAGGAATTATCATGAATCAAGTTTCAGGAGAGCAGTTTATATTAGGATGTTCAGCAATCGGAGCGGGTCTTGCGCTTATCGCAGGTATCGGACCCGGAATCGGACAGGGTATCGCAGCGGGACATGCCGCAGCAGCAGTAGGAAGAAACCCGGGTGCAAAGTCTGATATTACTTCTACTATGCTTTTGGGACAGGCTGTTGCAGAGACAACAGGTTTGTACGGCTTGCTGATCGGTATGATTTTGTTATTCGTTAAACCGCTTAGTGGTCTCGGATTATAAGCTTTCTGAGAAGTTAAATAATGAAAAATACCGAAAGGAGGCAAAATCTTGGACATATTACTAAGTGCCGCATTATTATCGACTGAGCCACAGATGGAAAGACTGTTCAATCTGGATCTCCAGTTATTGCATGACGCAGTGCTCGTAGCAGGAGCGGTGTTCTGTCTGTTTCTTGTAATGTCTTATCTGCTGTTTAACCCGGCAAGAGATCTTTTGAAGAAAAGACAGGATAAGATTCAGGGTGATATCGATACGGCTGAGGCTGAGAAGGCAGAAGCCCTTTCATTAAAGACGGAATATGAGTCTAAAATGAAAGAAGTGGATAAGGAAGTCGAAGAAATATTATCCGCTGCGCGCAAAAAGGCTCTGGCAAATGAAGCAAAGATTGTTGCGGATGCCAAGGAAGAGGCAGCCATGATTATCAAGCAGGCAAATGCAGAGGCAGAGCTGGAACGCAAGAAGGCAGCAGACGATATGAAGAAGGAAATGATAGAGATCGCATCTCTCATGGCAGGCAAGGTAGTTGCGGCTTCTATTGATACAAAGATACAGAACACTCTGGTGGAGGAAACATTAAGAGAAGTAGGTGATCAGACATGGCTAAGCTGATATCAAAGACATACGGTGATGCATTGTATGAATTGGCGCTTGAGCGTGACATGATTGATTCATGGACGGAAGAAGTACATGTACTGATAAAAATTTTATCAGAGAATACCGATTTCACGAAATTAATGAACCACCCAAAGATCGTACGTGAAGAAAAGGAAGAGATCATGGAGCGTGTGTTCAAAGGCAAAATGGCCGATGAGCTGACAGGATTTCTTAAGATTATGATTGTGAATGACCGCTATGCAGACGTGATACCGACATTGGAGTATTACATATCCCGCGTCAAGGAGTTGAAGCATATCGGAATTGCCTATATTACGACAGCAGTTCCAATGAATGAAATTCAGAAAAGTGATATTCGACAGAGATTGATCGAGACGACACAGTACGTTGAAATGGAAATGAACTACGAAGTAGATGCGGATATCATAGGCGGTATCGTAATCCGTATCGGCGACAGAGTGGTTGACAGCAGTATCCGTACGAAACTATATGAACTATCTAAGGATCTGTTAAAGATCCAATTAAACTGAAAGCAGAAAGGTGCGTAAGATCCATGAATTTAAGACCAGAAGAAATAAGTTCGGTAATTAAGGATCAGATTAAGAGTTATGCCGACCAGCTTGAAGTATCCGATGTGGGTACGGTCATTCAGGTAGCGGATGGTATCGCACGTGTACATGGCCTGGAAAATGCAATGCAGGGAGAACTTCTTGAGTTCCCCGGCGAAGTATTCGGAATGGTATTGAACCTGGAAGAAGATAATGTGGGTGCCGTATTACTCGGTGACCATAAGAATATCAACGAAGGTGATATGGTCAAGACAACCGGCAGGGTTGTTGAGGTTCCGGTAGGCGATGTGATGTTAGGACGTGTTGTAAACTCTCTTGGTCAACCCATTGATGGAAAAGGTCCTATTCAGACGGATAAATATCGTCAAATTGAAAGAGTTGCTTCCGGTGTTATCACGAGAAAGTCAGTTGATACCCCGTTACAGACGGGTATCAAGGCGATTGACTCCATGATACCGATCGGAAGAGGACAGAGAGAATTGATCATCGGTGACAGACAGACGGGTAAGACGGCAATCGCCATCGATACGATCATCAATCAAAAAGGACAGAATGTAAAATGTATCTACGTGGCAATCGGTCAGAAGGCTTCTACCGTTGCTTCAATTGTAAAGACATTGGAAGAGCATGGAGCGATGGCATATACGACTGTTGTTGCTGCAACAGCCAGTGAATTGGCACCTCTTCAGTATATTGCACCTTATTCGGGATGTGCAATCGGTGAGGAATGGATGGAAAACGGCGAGGATGTTCTTGTGATCTATGATGATCTGTCCAAGCATGCTACGGCATACCGTACACTTTCCTTGCTTCTGAGACGTCCACCAGGCCGTGAGGCTTATCCGGGAGACGTATTCTATCTGCACTCCAGACTGCTTGAGAGAGCAGCGAGAATGAGTGAAGAATATGGCGGCGGATCCCTGACGGCGCTTCCTATCATCGAGACGCAGGCGGGTGACGTATCGGCATATATTCCGACGAACGTAATTTCCATTACAGACGGACAGATTTATCTGGAAACAGAAATGTTCAATTCAGGCTTCAGACCGGCGGTAAATGCAGGACTTTCCGTATCCCGTGTAGGTGGTGCGGCACAGATCAAGGCAATGAAGAAGATTTCAGCGCCGATTCGTGTGGAGCTGGCTCAGTATCGTGAGTTGGCAGCATTTGCACAGTTTGGTTCAGAACTGGATGCAGATACAAAAGAGAAGCTGGCACAGGGTGAACGTATCAAAGAGGTACTGAAACAGCCTCAGTATAAGCCGATGCCTGTAGAATATCAGGTTATCATCATCTTTGTGGCAACCAACAAGTATCTGTTAGATGTGCCTACGGATCAGATTACGAAGTTTGAGGATGAGTTTTTAGAGTTCGTCAAGACGAAATACAGCGAGATCCCGGAAGCAATCAAGACAAAGAAAGAAATTTCAGATGAGACTGCAGAGACGTTAAAGAAGGCAATCGAGGAATTCAAGGCAGGATTTTTGAAATAGTTACAGAGAATGAGTAAAGGTAGGAGAACATCATGGCCTCAATGAGAGATATCAAAAGACGTAAAGTCAGTATACAGAGTACTCAGCAGATTACCAAAGCCATGAAGCTTGTTTCTACTGTAAAGCTGCAGCGTGCAAAGACAAGGGCAGAGCGCTCAAAGACATATTTTGAATGTATGTATGAGACGGTTACTTCAATGCTTGCAAAGTCCGGTAACATCAACCATCCTTATTTGGTTCCGGGTGCATCGCAAAAGAAGGCGGTCATTGTCATCACATCCAACAGGGGTCTGGCAGGAGGATATAATTCCAATGTCGTAAAATTGTTGACCCGAGGTTCATTACCAAAGGAAGATGTGGAAGTATATGCAATCGGAAAGAAGGGCAGAGATGCTCTTAAACGGTATGGCTATGAGATCAAGGCGGATTATCCCGATGTGATCAATGAGCCGATTTACTCCGACGCAGCAGCAATCAGTGAAACAATCTTGAGATCCTTTGCGGATGGCGAGGTCGGAGAAATTTATCTGGCTTATACGGCTTTCAAGAACACAGTAAGCCATATTCCGACATTACTGAAATTACTGCCCGTTGATGTGAAGGCTGCATCTGAGGATGAAAACGCAGGATCTGCAGATGACAGAGCACCGATGAATTACGAACCGGAAGAGGAAGAAGCACTGAATCTGATCATTCCGAAGTATGTGACAAGTCTGATCTACGGAGCACTTGTAGAAGCAGTAGCCAGTGAAAACGGAGCCAGAATGCAGGCAATGGATTCGGCAACGAGCAACGCTGAAGATATGATAGACCATTTATCATTGATGTATAACAGAGCACGACAGGGCTCTATCACACAAGAATTAACTGAGATCATAGCAGGGGCAGAGGCTATATCATAATTTTATGCCGCGAAGCAGATCTTAGCCCCGTCGCGCGTTTGCACGGCAAACACGTGACATGCTTAAAATTCGTCAGAATTTTAAGCTGCGAAGCAGATCTCAGCCAATTAAGGAAATAGCAACCAGAAAAGGAGTGGTAAACAAAGATGGCAGATAAGAACATAGGTAAAATCACTCAGATTGTTGGTGCGGTACTTGACATTAAGTTTGCGGACGGACATCTTCCGGAAATTAATGAAGCAATCAATATTACGACAAAGAACAGCGGAATATTGGTAGTCGAAGTATCACAGCATCTGGGAGACGATACAGTCAGATGTATTGCCATGGGTCCGACGGACGGACTGGTAAGAGGAATGGAAGCAGAAGCGACCGGTTCCGCAATCAGAGTTCCGGTTGGTGAGAATACGCTGGGACGTATTTTTAATGTACTCGGTCAGCCCATAGATAATAAACCGGCACCTGAGAATGTGGAGTATGCTCCGATACATAGGAAAGCACCGGAATTTGAGGAACAGTCAACATCAGCGGAATTATTGGAGACAGGTATCAAGGTAGTCGATCTGCTCTGCCCTTATCAAAAGGGTGGTAAGATCGGACTATTTGGCGGTGCCGGTGTTGGTAAGACCGTATTGATTCAGGAGCTGATCCGTAACATTGCTACCGAGCACGGTGGATATTCAGTATTTACTGGTGTTGGTGAGCGTACAAGAGAAGGAAATGACTTATACCATGAAATGCAGGAGTCAGGAGTTATAGACAAGACGACAATGGTATTCGGTCAGATGAATGAGCCTCCCGGAGCCAGAATGAGAGTAGGTCTGTCAGGACTTACAATGGCGGAGTATTTCCGTGATAAGGGTGGTAAGGATGTACTTTTATTCATTGATAATATTTTCCGTTTTACACAGGCAGGTTCTGAGGTATCAGCATTGCTTGGACGTATGCCCTCAGCTGTTGGTTATCAGCCGACGCTGCAGACAGAGATGGGTGCTCTGCAGGAGCGTATCACATCTACCAAAAACGGTTCCATTACTTCCGTACAGGCTGTATATGTGCCTGCGGATGATTTAACAGATCCTGCTCCGGCTACTACATTTGCCCATTTGGATGCAACAACGGTATTATCACGTTCCATCGTAGAACTTGGTATTTATCCGGCAGTTGATCCGCTGGAATCCACATCCAGAATACTGGATCCGAGAATCGTGGGTGAAGAGCATTATCGAGTAGCCCGTGGAGTACAGGAAATCTTACAGAAATACAAGGAATTACAGGATATCATAGCAATTCTTGGTATGGACGAGCTTTCTGAGGAAGATAAGATTGTTGTATCCAGAGCCAGAAAGATTCAGAGATTCCTGTCACAGCCATTCTTCGTGGCAGGACAGTTTACAGGACTTGAGGGACGTTATGTTCCAATCAGTGAGACGATCCAGGGCTTCAAGGAGATTCTCGAAGGAAAGCACGATGATGTACCTGAGAGTTATTTCTTAAATGCGGGAAATATTGACGATGTACTTGCTAAGATAAAGGAGTAAGGTGGTCAAATGGCAGATGAGAGAGCTTTTAAAGTAGAAGTGATTGCACCGGATCGTGTATTTTACGAGGGCGAGGCGATTATGCTTGAGTTATGTACGACCGAGGGAGAGATCGGAATCTTGAAGAATCACATTCCTCTTACTGCAGTCATCGCACCGGGACTGATGCGTGTTCGCGAATCAGAAGACGAGGTTAAGGTGGCAGCACTCCATGCAGGGTTTGTTGAGATTCTGCAGGACAAGGTAAGAGTTCTGGCAGAAGTGGTCGAGTGGCCGGAAGAGATTGATTTGAACCGTGCTGAGGAAGCCCGGATTCGTGCGGAGAGACGACTGAGTGAAAAAGCATCGGGCATCAATCTTGCAAGAGCGGAATTGGCTCTGAAAAAATCCATTGTTCGTATCGAAGCAGTCAAGAAGTAAAGATAACAGATATAAAAGGACATGCATGGAATGATGTGCGTGTCCTTTTACGTGTGCAGAAGAATCGGAAGAGGACAACTCAGAATTGAACTTCGACGACAGTCAGGCATATAGTATATTATAGTAGTTGCAAGGAGCGAAAGGAAACATCACATGGAGAAAATCATTCCTTTTTACATGGCTTATCCGTTATCGTTGTACTTTGACCAAGAGGAAAACAGTGATAAAGATTTCGTTTATATGAAATCTCTGTACCCGGTCGCAGCACAGAAACTACAGAAGATGATAGAAGATGAACTGGCGTTGCGTGATTATGATACCAGCAGTATTTATGATGAATATCCGGATAAATTAATGTTGCGTATGATCGTGCGTAATGTCTATGACCGAGCAGGAGATATTGAGAATATAGAGAATCTGTCAGATTTGATCGAGGTACTGCTGTATGAAGAATTGATACGCAGACGGCAGAAAAGACAAAAGTACCAATATTTTAGATAATTTTTAGTTGAGGTTTTACAGCAAAAACAGTACAATAGGCGTATAGGTAAACAGGAATTGCCTATGCGCTTATCAGGTATCGAAAAGGGGAACTACATTGGAGCAGTTAAGCACCATTCTGAAGGAATGTATGTCTGAACAGCTCAGACAGGTCATTCTGAGCAATTCAAAAGAAAAAGAGAAAATCAGTAAAATAAAGATACGACCGGTTATGTTGAAGGACCGGTTGTTCTTTCAGTGTACAAGCTATGTAGGAACCAAGGTATTTCATGAGAATTATGAGAAGGATGAAGTCATTCAGTATATATTAGAATATTTTGGTAATACTTTCAGACAGATAGAGATTACGGTACCGGGCATGCAGGTGACAGGACTTGCGAGCAAACGTGGAAATATCATGTTGAAAAAGAAGCGTATGGTACAGTATGAAAATGAAAAAGAAGTTACGGATCTGTCTCATAACCGGAAGAAAAAATATCTGATTGAGGAAGGGACTCATGTTCCTTTTATGGAAGATCTCGGGGTCATGAATCAGGATGGAAAGATCATTCGGGCAAAATATGATAAGTTCAAGCAGATTAACCGATTCCTCGAATTTATAGAGGATATCGTGCCAAAACTTCCGACAGACCGAAGGGTTCAGATCATTGATTTCGGATGTGGCAAGTCTTATCTGACTTTTGCCATGTACTATTATCTGAAAGTCCTTAGAAATTATGATATATCCGTTGTTGGTCTTGATTTGAAAGAAGATGTAATAGAGACCTGCAATCAGTTGAAAGATCGGTATGGATATGACCAGTTGACATTTGTATGCGGTGATATCAGTACATATAATGAAGTAAATGCAGTCGATATGGTCGTTACACTCCATGCATGTGACACGGCAACTGATTATGCATTAGCCAAGGCGGTCAAGTGGAATGCTTCCGTCATTTTATCTGTTCCATGCTGTCAGCATGAACTGAATGGACAGATAGATAATGAGTTGCTTTCACCGGTACTGAAATATGGACTGCTCAAGGAAAGAATGTCGGCATTATTGACGGATGGAATTCGAGCCAATCTGCTGGAACAGAGAGGATATGATGTGCAGGTGCTGGAGTTTATCGATATGCAGCATACGCCGAAAAACATCTTGATCAGAGCTGTGCGAAACGGGCAGTCGGTCACAGAGGATACCGGCACACAGCAATTGATGGAAGCAATACATGCAAAACCAATGTTAAATGAACTGTTGAAAGAAAATGGACAAAGAGAGTAATCAATGAAAAAAGCATTAATTAAAATAGGAGTATGTGTGGCAGTTTTCATAGCAACGACAATCATCACCAGTAAGATCATGAACCGTGGTAATACGGATCTGACGGCTGAAATGAAACCTGCGACCTATCCTCTTGTTTATATGGAAGTGAATAATCAGAATATCAACTGCCTTCATGGATATGCATCTGAGATGGAGGGTAATTATCTTCGCGATTCTATTACCCCGCTGCAGGAAAGACGAAGTCTGCCGATCAAAATCAGAACGTTTGGGCCGGCAATCAAGGGACTGTCTTATGAAATCAGAAGCATGGATATGCAGCGTCTTGTAGAGAATACTACAGTGACGGATTACACGCAGGAGGATGCAAATGGTTATGTGTCAGCAACCTTGTATCTCAAGGATCTGATCGAGCCTGAAACAGAATATCTGCTTGTATTGAAATTAAATGTGGGAACAAGTCAGGAAATCAGATATTATACTAGAATCATCAATCCGGGCGAACTGTATCTGACAGAGAAGATGGACTTTGTCAATGAATTTCATGCGAAGACATTTGACAAGGAACAGGCAAAGGATCTGGTCAGGAACATGGAAACCAATGCGGAAGGTGATAATTCCAGTTTTGGTTATGTGGATATTCATTCTAATTTTGAGCAGTTGACGTGGGGAGACTTGAATCCGAGAGTGATCACAGACCCTGAGTTGAAGATTAAAGAGATGGATTCAGAATATGCAACGATGGAAATGACCTATCGTATAGCCGTAGAAGAAGACCTGTTTGATGTAAAAGAATTTTATCGTGTAAGACGCGGAAGCGAGAGAATCTATTTATTAGAATTTGAAAGAACGATGGATCAGATATTTGATCCCGAGCAGACAATACTGGTTAAGGATCAATTGCTGCTGGGAATAGCAGATGAGGAACCACAGTTAAGCGAGAGTACAGATGGCGGTATTTTATGTTTTGTGAAGGATCATGCGCTGTACAGTTATAATAATTCTACAGGATATTTGGCAAAATTGTTTTCATTCTGGGACAAGGATCATGATGATGCCCGGACGCGTTTTAATGATCATGATATTAAGGTGTTGTCGATTGACGAGGCCGGAAATGTCAGGTTTATGGTATATGGATATATGAATCGTGGACAGCATGAGGGCGAGGTTGGTGCTGCAATTTATTATTACGACACAGTGCTCAATTCCATCGAGGAGAAAATTTATATACCGTGTACGAAGTCCTATGAGTTGTTGAAACAGGATGTTAACTGTCTCTCTTATGTGAATAAGAGAAGTATGCTGTATATGATGATGGATGGAACCATCTATGAGATAAATCTGCTTTCCGGAACATATCAGGAGATTATTTCAGGATTGACAGAAAATAGGTTTGTAGTATCGGAAGATAATAGTGTTGTGGCATGGCAGACAGGTGATAGTATCTATACATCTGATACGATCCTGCTGATGAATCTGAATGATTCAACTTCGGTTGAGGTTCAGGCAAATATCGGAGACACAGTAGTTCCGCTTGGATTTATGGATGAAGATTTTATTTATGGAATAGCAAAGAGAAGTGATATTGCCAGAGATTCCATGGGTAGAACTGTTTTTCCGATGTATACCGTGCGGATAGAAGATAAAGAGCAGAATATCCTGAAGGAATATGAACACAATAATATTTATGTGACTAATATTGATATTACCGATAATGTCATTAATCTGGAACGGCTGCAAAAAGATCCTGAAACCGGAAATTACACAATCATTGCTAACGACCAGATTATGAATAACCTGATTGAAACAACCGGGAAAAATGTACTTAAAAAGGTTGTTACAGCCGAACGGGAAACGACGCTGCAGGTGACACTGACGAAAGAGTCTTCTTATAAAATGTCAAAGCTCCTGACACCGAAACAGGTTCTGTATGAGGGTAATCATAATGTGGGATTAGAGAAAAACGATAATATGATTGCCAGATATTATGTATATGCTCATGGAGGAATCACGGGAGTATATACAGACGAGACAGATGCTGTCAATGAGGCAGTCAGAAAAAGTGGTGTTGTAGTGGACGATCAATGTGCATATGTCTGGGCATATGGCAGCAGGGCATCTTCGAAGGAGTTAGAAGGAATCGAGGCAGAGCAGGTATCGGAGGACAGAGGTTCTCTGGCAGTCTGTCTGGACGAAATGCTAAAGAGTGCAGGTGCCTATAAAGAAACTTCAGAATTATTGTCTTCAGGTAAGAATGCAATGGAAATTCTGGAGGAAAATGCAGAAGCACATATCTTGGAATTGACAGGCTGTTCTCTGGATTCTGTATTATATTACGTGAACAGAGGATTTCCGGTCATGGTAACGCTGGGCGATGATGAGAGTATGTTGATCGTCGGTTACGATGAAAAGAATACGATCTTATTCAATCCGGTTGAAGGAACAATTGCCAAGATGGGTATGAATGATTCGGATGATTTATTCACACAGTATGGAAATAAGTATATTACATTCATAAAATAAAAGTTCGGACGCCCGAACTGCAAATGGAAAGGAAGTAGTAGAATGGATGAGAGAATTAAAACGTTAGCACATAATCTGGTGAACTATTCCTGTAAAGTAAAACAGGGAGATAAGGTATATGTGCATTATATCGGAGAGGCAACGGAGGATTTGGCAAGACAACTTGTTAAAGAAATCTATCAAGCCGGAGGACAGGCATTTCCGCATTATACGAGTCAAAAAGTACAGAGAGAAATGCTGATGAACTGTAGTGAAGAACAGTTAAAGATCATGGCAGAAGTCGATGCATTAGAGATGTCGAAGATGGATTGCTATATCGGAGTCAGAGGCACTAATAATGTATCAGAACTGTCGGATGTTCCGTCGGAGAAACTATCATTGTATGATAGATTATATTCGACCCCGGTGCATCATAAGATCCGCGTACCGAAGACACGCTGGGTAGTACTTCGTTATCCAAATGAAGCAATGGCACAGTTATGTGGTACAAGCACAGAGGAGTTCGAAGATTTCTACTTCAAGGTGTGCAATCTGGATTATTCCAAGATGGATGAGGCGATGAAGAGTCTGGTTGCATATATGAATCGTACAGACAAGGTACGTCTGGTAGCAAAAGATACGGATCTTTCATTTTCCATCAAAGATATTCCGGCAATTGCCTGTGCAGGTGAACTGAATATTCCGGATGGTGAGGTATATACTGCGCCGGTCAAGGATTCGGTAAATGGTGTGATTACGTATAATACGCCTTCATTGTATCAGGGATTTACGTATGAAAAGGTATCGTTGACATTTGAGAATGGTAAGATCATAAAGGCAACAGCAAATGATACAGAGAAGATCAACAAAGTATTCGATACGGATGAGGGTGCACGCTATGTCGGAGAATTTGCAATTGGTGTAAATCCGTATATTACAAAGGCAATGAAAGATATTTTGTTTGATGAGAAGATTAGGGGATCGATTCATTTTACACCGGGAATGTGCTATGATGAGGCACCGAACGGAAATGAATCTGCCATCCATTGGGATCTGGTGTTGATCATGACTCCTGAATATGGCGGAGGAGAGATCTACTTTGATGATGTGTTGATCCGCAAGGATGGCGTATTTGTAGTGCCGGAACTGGAGTGCCTGAATCCGGAAAATTTAGTTTAGAGTATTAGTTCTAAATTAATAGTGTGAATTGAGCAGAGTGTGAAGAAATACACTCTGCTTTTTCACACTAAATTTTCTTTGTATTCTGTTGGACGTTTCCCAATAATACGCTTAAAGGTTTTATAGAAGTGTGTATCGTATTCATATCCTAGAAATTCTGAAATTTCGTGAAATGATAAATCAGTCTTTTCCATGAGAGAGCAGGCTTTCTGTATCTTTTCATGATCAATATATTGTTTGGGTGAAACCCCACAATGAGTTATAAAAGAGCGATAGAGTTGTGATGGAGAAACACCGATTTCATAGGCTAACAAATCTACAGTTAACTGTGTGCCAATATTGTGTTTGATATAACGAGATGCTTTTTCAAAGTAGTTTAGACTGATGGTAGTTTCATCGGCCTGTTTATGATTGTCAATTAAAGCACCAAGGAAGGTATAGAGGTAACTGGTCAATGTAAGAATTGATATTTGCGGATTTCGAATTTTATCATACAAATTTGTAATGCAGTTTAAGAGTAGGTCGTCTTTTAAATAATGAAAAATTGGCTTTAATTCACTTAAATCAGCTTGTTCTAAATAATTTTCAATATGAGGACCATTAAATCCAATCCAGCCTACGTTCCAAGGATTAGCATGATCAGAAACATGCATAATGGTGTTACCTGGAGTTATCAGAAAACCATCATGTTCATCAATTTCGTATTCAATTCCGTTGCAGTGGAAAGTGCCTTTACCGGAGATACAGTAATGAATCAAGTAATAGTCTCGAGTATCCCAGCCATAGGTGTAATCAGGAGGACATTGGTAGAATCCTACATTATGGATGACGAGACCATCTCTAGCAGTAGCTTTTTCAGGATCTAAAAAATAATCATATTTTTGCATGGTAGTTTACACCTTTCATACTCATAATTATACCGTCTTTCTATTTTTTTGCAATAAATATGAATGATTTTTATAGTGATATGAATTAATTAGTTATTTCGATAGTATCATAATTTTTACTATAATGTACTTACAAACCAAAAGAGTTTGTGCATTATAACTATATCGGCGCCGATATAAATTGAAAAACAGTCAAAAATAACAGAAGGTAATGGAATTATGAACTATCAATATGTATAGGAGAATAAACATGAAAAAATATAACAGAATGATTAAAATGTTACTAACATCTGCCATATGTGCATCAATGCTTGTGGGATGCAACTCGCAGAGTACAGACTCCAATGTAACAACTGCAGCAAAAGAAACAATGGAAAACGATGTAGTGAATGTAGAAGAAAATCCTGAAAAAGAAGATTCAGAGAATGTAACGGAACTTACATTTATGATATGGGATTCTAACCAACAAGCAGGAATGGAGACCATGGCGGCTGATTTTACAGAGAAAAATCCAAATATTAAGGTTAACGTAGAAGTAACGCCTTGGGATGAATACTGGACAAAACTTCAGGCTGGTGCTACTGGAGGCCAGATGGCAGATGTCTTTTGGATGCATCCGGAACAGGTATATACTTTTGCAGTGGGAAATGCATTGTTGAATCTTTCAGAGCGTATTCCGTCATCTACAATTGATTTGACAAAATACCCAGAATATATAACTGGGGATTTCAAGGTGGACGGAGTACAATATGCTATCCCAAAGGATTATAGTACAATGGGACTTTGGTATAATAAGGATCTTTTTGATGCAGCAGGTGTAGCTTATCCGAATGATACATGGACTTGGGATGACTGGAAAGATGCAGCAGCAAAACTAACAGATCAGAATAAGGGAGTTTATGGTATGCTGGCTCAATGCAGTAGCCAAGATTACTATTATAACTTAATCTGGGAAAATGGGACTGATGTAATCACAGAGGATGAAACTGATAGTTTGTATGATGATCCCAAGACGATTGAGGCAATTCAGTATGCGGTATCATTTATAAATGCAGGATATTCGCCTTCTACAGCAGATCAGGCAAGTACAACAGCACTTCAGTATTTTGAGTCAGGCAAAGCGGCTATGTTGACAGGTGGTTCATGGCTGGCAGCCGAATTAACTGGAATCGATGGATTGAATTGCGATGTTGCGCCACTACCTCAATCAATACAAAGAGGTTCGATTTGTGGTGGTATGGGATATTCTGCTTCTGCTTTTACAGAACATCCGGATGAAGCATGGAGATTTTTAGAGTATTTAGGAAGTTATGATGCAAATGTTATTCAGTCCGAATCAGGAGCAGCTATTTCTGCGTATGCAGATTCACAAGATGCATGGGTAAAGGGATTTCCATCTATCAATGCACAGATATTTGTAGATGCTTCAGAATATGGATATTCGACTCAGTATTGCCAAAGTAGAAAAGATTGGGTGACTATGGAAGAAGATACAATGGCACAGATTTTTGCAGGAAATCTTGATGTAGAGGATGGGTGCAAGCAATTAGCTGCACAGATTCAGGAAGTCTTAAACGAATATAAAGCAGAATAAGTGGAAAAGTGCCAGAAAGACAGATTGGAGAGCGGGTAGAGGGCAATGGCTTTTTACCCGTTTCTGATTAAGTCAGGAAATAGAAAGGATAACTGAATGAAACATAATAAAAAGAACTGGTTATGGGCATATGCACTGATAGCACCAACTGTATTATTGATTCTTGTGCTCAACATATGGCCGATTATTCAGACTGTATGGTACAGTTTTCAGAAACTTCGTGGTATGGCTCAGCCTATTTTTGTTGGGTTTGATAATTATAAAAAGGCTTTTCATGATGTAGAACTTTGGAACACCTTAAAGAATTCAATGATTTACGTTGTGATAACGGTCCCGATAGGAGTGTTCTTATCATTACTGACGGCTGTTCTTTTGAATACATCTATAAAAGCAAAAGGATTGTTTCGAGTGCTGTATTTTCTCCCGGTCATATCTGCACCAACTGCTATTGCAATGGTATGGCGTTGGCTTTATAACTCAGAATATGGAATCATTAATTTTTTGCTTTCCATGATTAGTATTGAGGGACCGAATTGGATTGGGGATGGTCGATTTCTGCTAACTGCAATAATGATTGTAGGCATATGGGCTATGATTGGTTATAATATGGTGATTTTACTGGCCGGTCTTCAAGATATCCCAAAGACTTACTATGAGGCAGCAGAAATTGATGGAGCAGGTGTTTATACAAAGTTTTTTCATATTACATTACCGCTTGTCACACCAACTCTATTTTTTGTCACATTGACGACAATGATTAGTTCTTTTCAGGTGTTTGATATTGTCTATATGATGATTGGAAATAATAATCCCGCGAAGCGCACGGCAGAAACCATAGTATACATGTTCTATGATTTTACTTTTGTGCAATATAATAAAGGATATGGTTCGACCATTGCAACAATTTTACTTATAATCATACTTATTATGACAGTAATTCAATTTAAATTGCAAAAAAATGGGTTCATTACCAGTAGGAGAGAATATGAAAAGCAAACATGATTTGAAAAATAAGGGAGTCTATATTTTGTTAATATTGGGAAGTATTATCATGTTCTTCCCATTCATATGGAGTGTACTTACGTCGTTTAAAACGTTGAGTGAATCATTGATTACCCCACCTAAAATTCTGCCTACTGAATTTGGTTTTAAGAATTACGTGGACGTTTGGAATACACTTCCATTTCTTCATTTTTTTGTTAATACAGGAATCATGATTTTAGCAAGAGTGATTCTGTCAACTCTGATTAGTGCTATGGCGGCTTATGCTTTTGCAAGGCTGGAATTTCCCGGAAAGAATTTTTGGTTTTTGATGGTACTTATTCCGATGATGGTACCATCTCAGATATTCATATTACCACAATATTTGATTGTGGCAAAAATAGGATGGATAAATACAATAAAAGCTTTGGTTGTGCCTGGAATTGCCAGTACGTTTGGAACATTTCTTCTAAGACAGTTCTTCATGGGAATCCCTGATGAACTTGAAGAAGCAGCCACATTGGATGGCGCAAGTGTGGGCCAGATTTTTCTTAAAATTATGTTGCCATTATCTAAATCAGGATTGGTATCTATGGCTATTTTTACAGCACTATTTGCATATAAGGATTTGATGTGGCCATTGATTGTAAATACATCTGCAGAAAAGATGCCTTTATCATCGGGACTGGCACTTCTTCAAGGGCAGTATTTGACAAATTATCCACAGTTGATGGCAGGATCAGTAATTGCAATTATTCCCATGGTCATTTTATTTGTGATATTTCAGAAGCAATTTGTAGAGGGAATTGCAACAACGGGATCAAAAAACTAATGAATAGAGAGAGAAAATGAGTACAAAATTAATGCTGGAAACAGGAAGCAAATGGATTATGGTTGGGGATTCAATTAGTGATTGCGATAGAGCCAGACCATATGGAGAAGGCCTTTTTGAGGGAATTGGGAGGAGTTATTTAGGAATGGTGGATGCACTTTTAAAGGTACATTATTCGAAAGAGAAAATACGTGTCATTAACATGGGATGTGGGGGAGATACTTCTGCAGATTTGCTCAAAAGGTGGAAAAGTGATGTGCTAGACTTAAGACCTGACTGGGTTTCTATACTAATAGGGGCAAATGATGTGTGGAGACAGTTTGACTCACCATTATTGGTTGAGCAGCATGTAACAGTAGAAGAATATGAGCATAATGTGAAACAAATGATTGAACAGACACTTCCAATGGTAAATGGTATTTTACTAATAACACCTTATTATATGGAACCAAATCGAAAGGATAAAATGAGAGCAAGGATGGATATGTATGGTGATGTTATCAGAAAGTTATCGAGCGAATACAATCTTCCTTACGTAAATTTGCAAGAAGCCTTTGATGTGGCATTACAGGAAGGACATGCAAATAAATTTTCATGGGATAGGATACACCCTAATCAGGCAGGACATATGCTTATTGCAACAACAATACTAAATGCAATAGGATTCGAGTGGAATAAATAGTAAAGAATTTGAAATTATAAAAGCACAATTAGCAGAATATTGCCAAATGTGCTTTTATTGTTAATTTAACATATACAAAGAACTAATGATGTGAAAACAAAGAAGACTCGTATTTTTGCAATGAAAACAAAAGAAGCAGGCCCAGAATCCCACAGGATATTACCTCTCCGATTCCTACGGTCAGCATGAAGTAAGGGATGGAGCCTTCAAAGTGATAGACGTAGGCCAGGACATAGGGAACGATTAAGGTGTTCGCTATGATTGGCGGAAGCGGGGTCAGCCATTTTATGAGTATGCGGTCAGACAGCCGGCGCAGAAAATGAGTTCCAATGGCGCCGAGTAAGGTCGCAAGGCTTCCGAAGATGACGTCGAGAGGCATGCAGCCGGTCAGAATATTGCTGATCAGACAGCCGACGAACAGTCCGGGAATTGCAACGGGTGTAAAGTAGGGTAGGATGGTGAGTGCTTCTGAGAAACGGACTTGGATGGCATAATTTGCCAAACCGAATGCGCTTGCAATGTAAGTGAGTATGACATAGATAGCTGCAATTGCAGCTGCCTGGGTGATGATAAGTACTTTCTTGTTCTTCATATTTAGTTTTCTCCTTTAGTTTTGTTTTTTTGGCGGCTTTGCCACCTCTGTGAGGAAGGTTTCGAACTCACGAGTGCTATCATACAATATTTTTGCCGGTAATGCAAGAGACATTTAAAATCTAGAACCGCCCCACAGGTATATCCTGCGGGGCGGCTGCTTAGTGCATATTACTTTACTTCGATTTTCCTGACTTCCGGTTCTGCCGGATCTTTCTTCGGGAACTTCAGTTCCAGGATACCTTTTTCATAGGAAGCATTGATATCCTCCGGAGCAACGTCCGGTACGCAGAAGCTTCGCTGATAGGACTGGTAACGTCTCTCTCTGCGAAGATACTTCTTATCTTTCTTGTCCTCTGACTGTTCGTCATGTACGGCACTGATGGTCAAGACATCTTTGTTCAGATCGATATTGATATCCTCTTTGTTGAATCCCGGAAGTTCTGCTTCGAGAACATATTCACCGTCTCTTTCGATCAGGTCTGTGTGGAAGTTGTCCGAGAATCCTACATTTGAAAAATCCGAAAAGAAGTTCTCAAATGCCTTGTCAAAAAATTTGTCCATATACAATGGTCTTGATGATTCAAATAATGATGGTGCTAACATAGCAATCACTCCTTCTATTAGTTTGTATGTTGTTGGTTTGGTGTTTGTTTCTTCTTGCTCCCTATATATTTGTTATACAACATATAGAACAAGTGGTCAATAGAAAAAGTGTGAATTATTTGTGAAAAATCAATCAGATGATTTTCCAAAAGAAACGTTTAAATCTTCAAATTCCGCATCGGCATTCTCAGCAAACAGTCCGACAAAGGTGCCGGTAAAGGTCATTCTTCTGGTGATTTCCGAACATAGCGCAGCAGAGGTTCCCTGTTCCAGTAAAAACTTCTCATTGTTTTCCTCATAATAAAAATAGTAGTTTTCTCTGTCGGCTTCTATGCTTAAATTATATTGCTCCATTGCAGCGAGTCTCTTTTTGACAGTAATCACTTCAACATCATAAATACGTTTACGGACTGCTACATAATAGTCACTGTCTTGTTTAGAAATAAAAAGGTCGTAATGATGCTCATGATTATAATAGACAGAAATACCACTTTTTCCGTTTTCCTTAATATGTTCCGGAATGATTTTGACACTTGTCGTCATAAGAAAATCTGTCTGTCTGAACCCCATAAATGTTGGGGATTTTCCCTCTTCGGACAAAGTAATCTCTGTCCCGTGTAAAACAAGGTGATTGGAAGTTGCATCCAACTCGTAGCAATGTTCATCAGGATTTCTGATATATGAAAATGCATGAGAGGACACAAGAGATTGCAGTGTTTTTACTTCGGAAGTATATTGTACTGCGATTTTTGCGGGAAGTTCTGCTTTCATTTCAACACTAAGTGTTCCGCTGTTTCCTACGATGGGCCATCCGTCTTTCCAATGGATCGGAGCGAGAAAAGTCTCGCGTCCCAGATTATGAAGCATTGGTTGTCTGCCGTCATAAGCAATTGCCCTTGTTCCCAATGCAACCATCCACCAGTTGCCATGTTGGTCTTCTATCATATCTGCGTGTCCTACACAATTGATATCCATATCTTCCAGTTCTCTGTGAGAGAGAATCGGGTTGTGCGGACAGGGCTCATAGGGTCCGTAAGGGTTATTGCTTCTTTGGAGGGTTACCATATGTCCATATTCTGTACCACCTTCTGCAAGCATCAGATAATATATTCCATCTATCTTATATAGATGAGGCGCTTCAGGATATCTGCCGCCACAGCCCTTGGACAGCAGTCGACTATTCGTCAGTTTCTTTCCGCTATGCGGATCGATTTCACACATGTATATGCCTTTGTTTCCGTGGTCATCTTCATTAGATACAAAGTATACTTTATCATCAGCAAATAGCAGGGAGGGATCGATTCCACCCTGATCAATCCATATTGGCTCTGACCATTCTCCGTAGATGTCATCGGTGTACACGATGAAATTACCCTTATCCGATACATTCGTAGTAACCATATAAAATCTTCCGTTATGATGCCGAATAGTCGGAGCATAGATTCCCTCCGATGCCTTACAGTCTTCCAATAGTATTTGGGACTTTCTTGTCAGACAATGACCGATACACTTCCAATTGACAAGATTGGTGCTTCTATATATAGGAACGCCGGGGAAAATTTCAAAGCTTGAGGTTACAAGAAAAAACTCATTTCCAACCCTGCAAATACTTGGATCAGGATTAAATCCTCTTATAATGGGGTTCTGATATTTTTGCATATGGAGGCTCCTCTCTTTTATATAAGTGACTCTTAGGCGTTTGTGAAACGCCACAAGCCTTGATTTTACTGGCTTTTTCACTTTTTAAAATAGAATAACTCCTCACAGGTATGTTATAATTGAATTGTCGAGAAACAATCAAACAAAACACTGAAAGGAGTTATCTTATGGCTATTATACCATGTAATCAGCTTTCATTGGCAGATGTTTTTTCAGATTGTCAGGATATTTATGAATCTGATAAACCTGAGTTCCTGTCTCTTCTTCAATCAAACATTGATCTTGATGAAATTATTCCTGATTCCTTCCGGAATCATTTCTATGCATCAACGGGAAGATCCCGTAAATACCCTTTGCATGCCTTTTTATGGGCACTTATCATCCAGCGGATTTTTTCAATTCCTACGGATTCGTTACTTCTTGTTTTCCTCAAGTATTCCAGACATCTTCGTGAATTTTGTGGTCTCACTAAGGTTCCCGATGCTTCTAAGATTACTCGTTTCAAACAGGATTTCCTTGAGGACTTACAATTAGTTTTTGATAACCTTGTTGATGTTACCGAACCAATCTGCCAAGCTCTTGATTCTGCAAAAGCAGATATGACTATTTTTGATTCTTCTGGCATTGAAGCCTGGGTCACTGAAAATAATCCAAAGTTTGCCAACCGTATCATTAAACAATTAAAAGCTTATGCCAAAGCAAATCATTTTAATTCTAACTATGATCCTTACAAAGCTGCTTATGGTTCCATGCCATCCCATGCTGTAGCCAATGACCAAATCAAACAACTCTATGTCGATGGTCATTTCTGCTACGTCTATAAAATCGGTATCGTCACAAATGGTCTTGGCATTGTCCGACATCTTGACTTTTATAACAGAGATTTTTTAAATTCTCACCCTGAACTTGTTCCCAACAAGAAATCAGATTCTCCTGATGAAGATAAGTCCATTCATGATGCAAGACTTCTAATTCCAACACTCAAGGATTTCTTCAAAGCTCATCCCTTGATCAACCCAAAAGTTTTTCTTGGCGATGCTGCTTTTGATTCTGTATCTATTTATGAACAGCTTCTTTCAGGTGATACTTTTTGTGAGAATAAACATTTTTCAAAAGCTTTTATTCCTTTAAATAAAAGATCAAAACTTAAAAATCCTGATTATTCAATCAATTCCAACGGTATTCCTTGTTGTCCGAAGTCTCCGGATCTTGCAATGAAACCAGAAGGCACTGCTAAGACAAAAGCCGGATTAACCCGCTACAAATTCATCTGTCCTAAAACTGAGTGGGTCTATAATCCCGAAACACAAAAAGCACATCGTGAATGTAAGTGTGAAAACCCATGTACCACCTCTCCATGCGGGCGTATGGTATATCTTCAGCAGCAAAGTGATTATCGTGCATTCCCAGGCACTATTCGTGGAACAAAAGAATGGGAATCCACTTACAAAACAAGAACAACAGTTGAACGATCCATAAATCACTTTAAAGACTGCTTTGGTCTTGCTGGTCGTAAAACTCAAAACGAAAGAACGCTTCATGCTGATTTAATTCTTTCGGGAATCACACAACTCATCTCTGTAGTCCTTGCCGATAAAATACATCAGCATCAATTGTTAAGAAGTCTAAAGCCTCTTATAGCTTAGGCCTTACCAACTTAATACTGATACTAGCTTTTATTAAGTGTGCCCTTTTTTCAGCCATTGTGCTTTTTATCCTGGAATTGCTGCAATGTAGCAATTCTTCCTTGTTTTGAATCAAGATTTCGAACTTGTTTCGCAATTACCTATATAAGTGACTATCTATTGATTCTACAAAAAAAAGAGTTTTTTTTCAAGGTGGATAAAAAATCAACCTATTCAAAATGAAAGAATAATCATTTAATTGGATTGTAGATTTTAACAATTTTAATTTCTTAAATGGGAGGTCAAGAAAGAAATGAGAAAAGAAATTGCAAAGAAATTTTTAGCGATTGTCGTATCAACGGTTATGGTGACAGGTCTTGTAGGATGTGGCGCTACAGAGCCTGCAGCAACAACTTCTCCGGAAACGGAAACAACAGAAGCAGCAGAATCGGACGAAACAGTTGTTGAGGAAACTGCAGACAGCGGAGAACAGGTAACACTTTCATTTAGTATCTGGAGTGATGAAGAGAACTATATTTCAAAAGTAGTCGATCAGTATAATGCATCTCAGGGTAATGTAAAGGTGGAACTTAGCGTGATTCCGGAGCCGGACTATGATGACAATCTGAAGGTTATGCTTGCAGGTGGAACAGAAGTTGATATTGTAGACATTCGTGGTGTATCACAGATGGCTACTTATGCAGGACAGGGTGCTTTGTTAGATATTACAGACAAGATATCAGGTGATGCAGATCTGGATACATCCAAGTATGGAGATATGTGGAGTTCCAGTGATGTGGACGGTGCTTACTATGCATTACCGACAAGAACAACTTGCTGGGAATTGTTCTATAATACTGATCTGCTTGCTAAGGCGGGAGTAGATACACCGGAACAGATGACATGGGAAGAATATATCGATTACTCGGCAAAAGTAGCAGCAGGACTTGAAGGAGTAACAGCAGAGGATGGGTCACCTGTTTATGCTGGTTATTGGGTACCATGGATTTATCATTTTAATGCAGTACAGAGCGGAGTTTATGCAAATTCTGAAGATACAAGTAAAATCCAAGATTCATTTGAATTGCTAAACACGTTATGGACCAACGGTTCACATTATAGTTATGTAGATGTTTCATCCGAAACATATGATTATTTTTCGGAATTTCAGAATGGTCATGTAGCACTGCTTCCTAACGGTGAATGGGTTGTAAATATGTTGATGAGTGCAAAAGAAAACGGTGAGCCGGTTCCAAACTGGGAAGTTGCACCGATGCCGATTCCTGAAGGTGTAGAGGCAGGCACATCTTGGGGGCAGTTCCAGTATGCAGCAATTACCAGCACATGCAAACATCCGGAAGAAGCATATGATTTCCTGAGTTATTTATGTGGAAGTGAAGGCGCGGAGGTTTATGCGTCTACAGGAATGATACATGCTTATTCAACAGATGGGGCAGCAACAGCTTTGGCTGAAGCATCGGGGAAAGAGTCTGTTCATTTCCTGGTTGATGCTCAGAAAGTACAGGAACAGCCGAATGCGACTGACTATCAAGAGTATCTTAATATAATGAATGAAAATGCACAGTTATACTTCCTTGGTGAAGTAGATATTGATCAATGCATGAGTGATTTTAAAGATCAGACTGCAAAACTCAGAAAATAGTCTGACTACAGCAAAAGGATGCAAGAATCAATCAAGGGGAAGATGGGAATATCTTCCTCTTGCATTAAAAGGGATAGAAAATGGGAAAAGAAATGATTAAAAAATCAAATAAAACAAAAGAAAAATATAGATTGAGAGAAGCAGTTACAGGTTATTTGTTTATACTCCCAAGCTTTGTGGGATTTGCAATATTTCTGCTTATTCCGATTGGCTTTGGGTTATATATCTCTTTTACAAATTATGATGGTTTCAAAGTTATGGATTTTATTGGACTGAGTAATTATATTAATATGTTTAAAGATAGTTACTTTACAATTTCACTTAGGAATAATCTGTTTTATACATTGGTTACCGTACCGGCAACGCTTATCATAGCTCTTTTATTGGCTGTGGCAGTGAATACAGGAATTAAAGGGACACCTATTTTCAAAACAGTATTTTTCTTTCCTTATATCACTTCAATGGTCGCGGTTGGTATTATATGGACTTTGTTATACAACCCAACAGTAGGACCAATCAATAGTTTGTTAAGAAGTATAGGAATTGCTAATCCTCCGGGATGGCTGCTATCAACATCTTCAGCACTTCCGGCTGTAATGATCGTGTATATATGGAAGATGTCAGGTTACTATATGATTATCTTTCTTGCAGGTCTGCAATCTATACCGCGTCATCTATATGAAGCGGCGGAAATAGATGGGGCAGGAAAGATAAAGAAATTTTTTAAGGTTACATTACCTTTATTATCTCCGACTACCTTTATGGTAATGATACTGATTATTATCAATTCGTTCCAGGTATTTGACCTGATACAGGTTATGACAGACGGAGGGCCAGGACGCGCAACAAATGTTTTGGTATACAGAATTTATCAGGAAGGATTCAATTATTCCCACTTCGGATATGCATCAGCTGAGGCCTATTTTCTATTTGCAGTGATTCTGGTTGTGACTCTGATTCAATTCTGGGGACAGAAAAAATGGGTTGTATATCAATGATAATCAGGAGATGAATGAGATGATAAAAATCAATAGAAAGAAAATAAAGATATCGAATATCGTGCTTTTTGTAGTGCTGATATTTTTGGCAGTTTGTATGATCGTACCGTTCATCTGGCTGTTGTCAGCTTCTTTTAAGAGCAATAATGAAATATTTTTATATCCTATCAGATGGATCCCGGATCCGATTAGGCTGGATAATTATATTAATGTTTGGACGGATATTCCGTTTTTACGCTATTTTTTGAATACCTTAGAGTATTCTGTTATTGTTACAGTGGGTCAGATTGTGACATGTTCATTGGCAGCATATGCATTTTCGAAACTGCGTTTTCCGGGGAAAAATCTGATTTTCATGTTTTATCTTGCAACGATGATGATCCCGTGGCAGGCAATCATGATTCCACAGTTTATTGTGAATAGGACACTTGGTCTTTATAATAAGCCGGGAGCAGTGATTTTTATGAACTTATTCAGCGCTTTCGGAGTATTTCTCTTGAGACAGTTTATGATGGGAATTCCGGATGAAATCAGTGAGGCAGCAAGAATTGATGGATGCAGTGAAATTAAGAATTTTACAAAAATCGTATTTCCTTTGTGCAAAGCAGGAGTTGCGACATTAGTGGTATTTACGTTTACGTTTATGTGGAATGATTATCTGGCACCAATGATATACTTGTCTGATGATAAGTATAAGACTTTACAACTTGGATTGGCAGGATTGCGTTCACTTTATAAAACAAACTATGGTTTGATTATGGCAGGAACTGTATGCTCTCTGATTCCGATTGTAATTATATATTGTCTGGCTCAAAAATATCTGATTGAAGGAGTTGCTTTTTCAGGTTTGAAGGGATAAAGGAAAACTATTTAACGAAAAATCTCCTTACGTTCCAGTTCAAACTGATTCATTGCTTCGTCAAGTGTCATTTGTCCGGAAAAGTATTTGCCTGCGCTTGCGCTGAAGGCAACAATGGTTTCCTGATAGCCACGTATGGCAATCTGTTCCGGATACTTTTTAGCTTCAAAGAAATACTTTGTGGATTCTTTACTTGATGCAGTCTGGTAACTATTTATGATTTCTTTGTCTGTATAGGCGGGAACAATAGCATTTTGTGCATATATTGATGCTCCATTTTTGCCACAAAGAAATTCAAGAAATTCATAGGCTTCTTCGGGATGTTTGCAGGAAGAAGATATGCTGACAAATTGATATTGCCCTATAGTAGTGTTAGCATCTATGTTTTTATCGATGGGCATAGGAGCAATGTCCCAATCAATTGTAGTGTGATCTTTTAGAAGTATATTGACCATCCACTCGCCTTGGAGAACCATTGCAATTTCTCCTGCTTCAAATCTTGTATAGACATCAGTTGAAGGATCCGGAGAATTGATGATATCTGTATAACTGACATGAGATTGATCGATATTATAAAACTGGTTCAATAGTTCAATTGATCTGCGGGAATATTGTTGATCATCTTCAGTTAAGTATTGACCGTGCTGCAAGGCAAGGAAATTAGGTAACCATTCTACAAAGTATCCACCCCAGATTTGAGAATCTCCGTCAATATAAGTCATTTTTTTGGCTAGGGCGGCATATTCATCCCAAGTCAATTGAGAGGGATATGGCAGACCGGCATTATCAAATAGTTCTTTGTTATAATAAAGGGCCCAGCAAGTAGAACGCATCGGAAGAGCATAATATTGTTCATGGTAGGTGATATCATTAAATAAAGTTCCATATGCAGAAATATTCATCGAGCCATCTAGAATACTATTTTCAACATATTCTGTAATATTATAGGCGTTTTCATTTTCTACAAGTTGAATAACATATGCCATTCCTTTTGTATCAAAAAGATCAACTTGTTCCTCAGGATTACTAAGAGATTTTTTCAGTTTATCCTCATAGTTGGTATTGGAAAGTGGGACGACATTAATATTGATGTTTTTGTGTGCTGCATTAAAAACATCAATGATATCTGTAATATATAAAAGTTCATCAGCCCATACATAATAATTCAATTCGATATATTCATTTTCGACGGGTGATGCAGGGAGAGAAGGTGATGAAGCAGTTGTACTGTTTGAACATGAAAGCAGAGGGAAGGTAATTCCAAAAACAACAAGAATAGTTAATGTTTTTTTAATCAAAGACTTTATCAAGAGGTTTTCTTCCTTTCATGTTCAGATTTTGGTATTATTATATCAGCAATAATAGAACTTTAAAAGGTTGAAATGGGTTGATGATATGTTTTACTTTATTTTTGTGATTGTTTTGTTGATTTTATTTTTTGTAAGCCGAAAAGATAAAAGAGAGGCAGATAAATATCTGCTGGCTGTTCTTTTGATATTCATGCTTGATATTGTGACTTTGATTCTCTATGTATCAAAGGATGTGTATTATTATAATGTTTTAAATCATTATTTTATGTTTCCGCAAGAGGTCTGGAATGTGCTGATGTATTCTAATATTCCGCAAGATGTGATGATTTGGCTGATGAATACCTGTTCACTTTTGTTTATTTATTATTGTGTTCATTTTGCATTTACATTTATGTCAGACAGACATCTCCACAGAAATAAAAAATTAAGAATCGGACTGATTATCTGGCTGGTAATGCAATTTATTATTTATAATCCGAAGTTATATCAACTTATATATATATCAATCTGCGGAAAATTGCTTGATGCATCGCAGATAACAGGTATTGTAAATGGAATTGAACTTGTGACCAGAGGGATCAATTTATTGATTCTTGCTACAACAGTGGTGCTCATTTTGATTGCAAATGTCAGGGTCAACAAATCTAACTTTTTTAAAGGATATGCACTTGGTGAGAGTATTTGCTTTATATGTGTGGTGGTAGCATATGGTCTGATATTTTGGTTTGCTCCTTCTATGTTGATCAGAGTTTCAAAACTTGCAGGATATGTTACATATATACAGGTTCCTCTTACACAGGAGAATGTGCTGATATATCAATTTTTCCCTTATTATCTGACTGTGGCGGGAATAGCTATTTTGTTTTTTATATTGAGATATATAAAACTCCAACAGCAATTCGATAACAATGAATTA
>CAZWXS010000029.1:0-29994 GCA_964638005.1 uncultured Lachnospiraceae bacterium | reverse complement strand
CACCAAATGCAGCATGTCTACCCTTTGCAAGTAAACTTGCACGGGGAGCCTTGCTGTATTTGGCTCTGCTTATGCTAGTATATCATAAAACCTTCGTTTTTTGTGGATTATTTCATCAATTTTGTCAATATATAACGTTACGTCTTTGACGTTGTCACAGCGTTCGATTCTGCCCGCTTCGAGTACTACTTTGGAAATTGTACCGGCGCCTACGGCGGCTATGGATTGCTGTTCCTCCATGATCAGGATATTGTAGATACCGAATTTGCCCGGTTTTGCATAACCGACATTCTCGAAATTCCCGGCCATGTTCTTCTGCCTATACAGATAATATGGCACCATACCCAGATCTCTCGCAGCACTTGCTGCTATTTCCATCATCTCCGGAGTATTGATGCTGCTGATCTCAGGATGATCTTCCAACCATCTGTGCATTCCCGCCGCCCGCTTCAATGCCATTGAATGAATCGTAATGCTGTCAGGGTCGAGTCGCTTCATTTCCTGCATCGTATGTTCCAGCTTACCGTAATCTCCTGTTTTTTGTACCTCTCCCGGAAGTCCCAGGATAAAATCCATGTTAATATTACGAAAACCAATGTTCCTTGCAAGCCGAAACGATTCTATAACATCTGATATTGTATGATGTCTCCCTATCAATTTAAGCGTTTCTTCATTCATTGTCTGTGGATTGATGGAAATGCGTGATACTCCATGATGATATAGCACACGTAATTTATCTTCCGTAATGCTGTCCGGTCTTCCCGCCTCGACCGTGAACTCACGCACCGGGCCTCTTGAAAAATCAAATACTTCCTTAAGCCTGGTGATCAGCCTGTCCAACTGCTCCGCAGTCAGTGTCGTCGGTGTTCCTCCGCCGATATAGACTGTATCCAAGATCTTATCCTTATATATCTCTGCAGTATCATCTATCTCCTTCATCAAGGCAGCCAGGTAAGCCTCTACGCGATCAGCATAACGCCCGATTGGATAAGATGTAAAGGAACAATACAGACAGGTCGTCGGGCAAAACGGAATCCCAACGTACAAGCTAAAGCCCGACTTTCCATGAAGTTCTGACAATATATCTGTTTCACGCTCTGCAATCTCACAGCACAGCCTGACCTTCTCATCTGATGTCAGATATGTGGATTTCATATATTGTGCCGTCTCATCCTTGGATGCTCCGCCGCAAAGCATTGTCATAGCAATCTTCGTGGGACGGATTCCCGTCAACGTTCCCCACGGCAGCTGCCTGCCGGTCACATCCGATAACACCTGATATAGATTTTGCTTCAAGGTATTCTTTGCTTTCCCTCTGTCCTCTGTATCCAAGTCAAAGGTGGCTTTTTGAAGTTCCGAACCATTCTCATAATAGATAACCGCCGACTGCTTTGACGGATTTCCGTAAAAAACTTTGAAACCGGAATAATTCTCTCCGGTTTCTTCCTGTTTGACATGCACTTCTTCCTCCGGGTAAAACGCCTTTACCAAAGAGTGAATATCATATTCATAATTTGCTTCCGAAATTCTGACTTCCATTCAATAACACCCGTAATAACACCTAACCCCAAAACGGATTATGCTTGCTTTCATATTCTATCGTTGTCGAATCTCCATGTCCCGGGAACACCCTGACCTCTCCCGCCAGTCCGGATAATTTCTCCTTTATGGAACGAATCAGAGTACCTTCGCTGCCCGTCGGCAGATCAGAACGTCCGACCGAGCCTGCAAACAGAGTATCTCCGCTGATCAGTACCTGATCTTCCTCAAAATAGTAGCAGCAGCTTCCCTTTGTATGCCCCGGTGTCAGCAACAGCCTGCACTTCATACCGGCAATCTCTGTTTCCTCTCCGTCCCGCAGATAATGATCTGCTATTACAGTATAGAGACGGCCGACCTGATCTGAACAATTATTATGCGTATTCTCGCAGACATCCTGCTCCTCTGCACTGGCATAAACCTCAGCTCCCGATGCCTTACGCAGCTCATTGCAGCCCATGATATGATCAAAATGACCATGTGTCAAAAAAATAGCAGCTACCTCTATCCCGTTTTCCTGCAGTTTCTGATACAGATATTCACCCGAATCTGCCGGATCTACTACAATTGCCTTTTTATCCTCTTCGCGATAGATAAAATAACAGTTGGTACTCACCATGCCGAGCACTATACGTCCTACTTTCAATTCATTCATTTTACTTAACCCATAGTCCTTTCAATGTCAATCACACCTTCTATAGAACGCAGGCGGTCTATGATGCTGATTAGTTCTTCCTTATTGCTGATCTCAAATGCCAAAGAAATGGTTGCTGTACCTTGTTTACTCGTCCTGACATTCATCGAGGTGATATTGATGTTCTTCTCGGTCAGTGCCTTTGTAATATCCGCCAGCAAACCGTTTCTGTTATTGCTGTACAGATTGATGTCCGCCATATATCGTTCATCTGTCTTAGCTTCCGTCTTCTGCCACTCTGCATCAATCAGACGATCTCTGTCCATATCCGACAGATTGATGACGTTCACACAATCTGTTCTGTGAATGGACACACCGCGCCCTCTTGTCACAAAGCCCACAATCTCATCTCCCGGAATCGGTGAACAGCACTTAGAGAAACGAACTGCCACATCATGGATACCTTCCACAACAATTCCGCCTTTTGCCTTGGCATTCGGTACCTTATCCTTATTGGCTTCCACCAGATTCTGAAGAATCTCCTCATTGGATATGAGTTTTGCGTGATCCTTATCATATAACTCCTGCATTTTATTGATGATCTGGCCTTCTTTAAGTCCACCATGTCCGACTGCGGCACATACAGACTCCCAATCCTTAAACCCGTACTTCTCCATGATCGGTTTCATATATTCAGGCTTCATCAATGTCTGCACATCATGAGACTTCGTTTTACAATAGGAAAGCAGCATTTCCTTGCCTTTTACAATATTCTCTTCCTTAAATTCATTACGGAACCACTGGCTGATCTTGCTCTTAGCCTGTGTGCTTTTGACGATATTCAGCCAATCACGGCTCGGTCCTTTGGAATTCTGTGACGTCAGAATCTCAATACGGTCACCGTTATTGATGATATAATCAATTGTCACCAGCTTACCGTTGACACGCGCTCCTATCATTCGATTGCCGACCGCACTGTGAATGCTGTATGCAAAGTCGATCGTATTGGAACCCACCGGCAGATTCTTGACATCTCCCGTCGGTGTAAAACAATATACACTGTCTGAAAAGAGATCCAAATCACTCTTCAGTATATTCATGAATTCCTTATTATCAGACATATCCCGCTGCCACTCTAAAATCTGACGCAGCCAGCTGAGCTTCTCTGCCTCCTGCTCCGTTACATGCTTGCCGTCAGAGGCTTCTTTGTATTTCCAATGTGCCGCAATACCATATTCCGCAGTCCGATGCATTTCATAGGTACGAATCTGGATTTCAAAAGGCTGTCCGGTGGGACCGATCAGCGTCGTATGCAGCGACTGATACATATTTGGCTTCGGCATAGCGATATAATCCTTGAAGCGTCCCGGAATCGGCTTGTATATCTCATGAATGACACCAAGTGCCGCATAACAGTCCTTAACCGAATCCACGATAATGCGCACCGCAAACAGGTCATAAATCTGCTCCAGCGTCTTATCCTGATTGACCATCTTCTTATAGATACTAAAGAAATGTTTTACTCTTCCGTCTATTTCCGCATCTATCCCTGCGGCCTTGATATGTGCCGATACCTCATCCACGATGTTCTGCACATATTTCTCACGTACACTCTTTCGAACCGAAATCTTATCCACCAGGTCGTAATACACATCAGGTTCCAAATACTTCAACGATAAATCATCCAATTCCACCTTTAACTTTGATATACCAAGTCTCTGTGCAATCGGCGCATAAATATCCAACGTCTCTCTTGAAATTTCAATCTGCTTCTCCGGCGTCATATGCTTTAAAGTACGCATGTTATGCAATCTATCTGCCAGCTTCACCATGATTACACGGATATCCTTCGCCATCGCCAAAAACATCTTACGTAGATTCTCCGCCTGAAACTCCAGTTTATCTCCATTGTATGTCAAACGTCCCAGCTTCGTCACACCATCAACAAGCAGTGCAACATCCGGCCCGAACTCTTCTCTGATCTCTTCATCTGTCATGATCGTGTCTTCAACGACATCATGTAACAGTCCTGCAACGATCGTCTCCTTATCGAGTTCCAGATCCGCAAGGATAATGGCCACGCAAAGAGGATGGATGATGTATGGTTCGCCTGATTTCCTGACCTGTCCCTTATGTGCATCATTTGCCACATTGTATGCCTTTTCAATCAGGGAAATGTCATCCGACGGGTGATATTTGCGCACACGCAGAATAAGATCCTGATATAGTTCTTCAGGACTTAAGAACTCATCCATGGCCTCAATGTGTCCATCATCAAAGACCAGTTCCACTCTTGGTGCTTCTTCCATCGGCTGTTGTTTTGCTTCCATAAAACAATGCTTCCTCTCAGTGCTTTTCGGTCATTATCGTACAATTATAACTTTATTTTGCCTGTAAGTCAATCATGTAGAGCCCCATGAACTATGTTCACAAGGCTCTGTATCAGTCTCTGCATTCGTATATGTGATCAGTCGGACAGACCTTCCGGATTCTGTGACTGAAAACGCCATGCATCTTCACACATCTTTGCAATATCCCTCTTCGCTGTCCAGTCAAGCTCCGCCTTTGCCTTAGATGCATCTGCATAGCAGGTTGCAATATCCCCTGCTCTGCGTGGCTTGATGTCATAAGGAATTTCCATCCCACACGCTTTTTCAAAGTTGTGCACAATATCCAGTACACTGTATCCGATTCCCGTACCCAGATTATAGATTTTGGCACCGGATTCGCCGTTCTTCTCCATAGACTCGATCTTCTCGATTGCCTTGACATGTCCCTCTGCCAAGTCTACAACATGGATGTAATCTCTTACACCTGTTCCGTCAGGCGTATCATAATCATTGCCAAATACACCGAGACGTTTTAACTTGCCGACTGCCACCTGTGTAATATATGGAAGCAGATTGTTCGGAATCCCCTTCGGATTTTCTCCGATCAGTCCTGATTCATGCGCTCCGATGGGATTAAAGTAACGAAGCAGTATCACATTCCACTCCGGATCGGGCACACACAAATCCTGCAGAATATCCTCCAGCATGCTCTTAGTCTTGCCGTATGGATTGGTAATCTCTCCCTTCGGACATTCCTCTGTAATCGGTACAAATGCCGGATTACCGTATACGGTTGCCGAAGAACTGAACACGATATTCTTACAGCCGTGATTTCTCATAGCATCGCACAGATTCAATGTTCCTGTCAGGTTATTGTAGTAATACTCCAACGGCTTTGCAACTGACTCTCCAACAGCCTTGAGTCCTGCAAAATGAATAACTGCATCAATCTGTTCCCGCTCAAACACATCATTCAATTTATCTTTGTCAAGAAGATCTACCTGATAGAATGTAACCTTCTTACCTGCAATCTTTTCTACCCTGTTGACTGCCTCGTGGCATGCATTGCACAGATTATCTACTATGACCACCTGATATCCCGCATTCAGCAATTCCACACATGTATGGCTTCCAATAAAACCTGCACCGCCTGTAACCAATATTGTCATCTCTACTCCTCCTGATTTCATAAAGCCGTATAAGCTTTCATTTGCTTCATGGAACATTTTACCCCATAACCTCCTGACACGCAAGTAATGAACCGCATTTCGTTTACTAAATAAAAAAAAGCTTTACATTTCAAATGATATGTGTTATGGTTGCTAAGTAATCAAGATGAATTTTGAATTTGACCTAAGTTTGTAAGTCATGTTTGATGATTTACACGATTGGGTCATTTTTTATTTTTTCATAATTTGATACGAATATGTATCACGAAATGGTTCGTGTACGACTAAAAATGGAGGTGCCTAATATGAATAACGGTACAGTAAAGTGGTTTAACTCACAAAAAGGATTTGGATTTATCACAAATGACGAGGGTGGAGATGATGTATTCGTACATTTTTCAGCAATCGTTTCTAACGGCTTCAAGAGCCTTGATGAAGGTCAGAAGGTTACTTTTGACACAGAGCAGGATCCTAAGGATTCCAGAAAGCTCAAAGCTGTTAATGTTTGTGTAGCATAGTTAGACGACCTAAAAGGCAGTTCATTGCGAACTGCCTTTTTTGATTGCTCTCTTTTCTTTGTATCATCTCTTTGTGACTATTTCTTATACCGCTTCCGCCAGTCCCAGTACTGCTATACCCAGCATAACGATACCAATCATAACATATTTTACGGCAGATAATTTTTCCTTCCCAAAGATACGGATCAATATGACCGAAAAGATGCTGTATGATGCAATCAAAGGTGCCGCTACGATTGCCTTGCCGGACATTGCATATACATAGAAGAACTGCCCTGCCGTTTCAAACAACGCTGCCGCCGTCCTGTTCCCCTGCTTCAAAATATAAAAGTGTTGTTTTTTGATACATGTCATGTAGAGCAGCAGAAAAATGGCAACCGCAAAGAATGTAAATTCATATGCCAGCAGTGCTTCCGTCTCGCCGATCAGTTCCATCTCATCCAGATAAACTGCATCGAGAAAAGTGCCCAGTGCATCAAACACGCAGTAAAGCAGTGGAAAAATCAATACCAGTACGCCTTTTTTATACCTTTCAGGATGAAAGGGCAATCGCACCCTTCTCTCTTCCTTCGTCTCAATCACAGCAAGTGCCACGACACCCAATGTCACCAGGATCATACCCGTAATCGTCAGTCCGCTGAGCGCCTGTGCAAAAAAGATGAAACACAGGATTGCTGTCAGGGCACCCGATGTATTCTGTATCGGTGAAGCAATTGACAATTCAATGTAACGCAGTCCAAAGTATCCAATCATCATGGAAACGATGTACATTGCAGATACCGGCAGATACCGCAGCATTTCAATCGGTGCAAAAGAAGCTCCCGTAAATACGATCAGCCCGATTGCATGGACACCCATGACCAAACCTACCATGATCGTAATCTGGATATGGGACATCGGATCCGATTCCTCCGACCCCTTCTTATAAAACAAATCTGCTGCGCCCCAGCAGAGTGCTGTTAGCAGCGCAAATAGAAACCACATCTGAATAAGACCCCTTCCTCATCCATCGTATTACTCAATTGCTATGATACGCCCTTCACCATACGGATCTGCATATGCTTCCCCGACATTTCCTCCTAATGTATCCTTGATATAGGTCATCAACGCATCCACATCCAGCATGATGGAATCCTTCAGCAGATTATCCTCGACAAACATATTGAATCCGTCTCCGCCGTTGATCAGCATGTAATTATGACTTGCAAGCGTATAGGTCTTTGCAACATCCAGATCCTCAGACCCAACCTTGACATTCTTCACACGATATTCCCCATCCACAGAAACGAACATACCGTTTTCATCCAATGTAACAGATGAAGGTACATTCATATCAATATCATAGCTCATTCCGGATACATGCATGAAACCGCCGCTCTCCTCCGGAAGTGCTCTGACACCCATCTCAAGAGCATCTAATATCTGCTGTCCCGTTGCTTCCACAACACAGACTGCATTTCCAAACGGATGCACATTGAGCACATCCTCATACGTCACTTCTCCGGCATCGATTGCAGCACGCACACCGCCACCGTTTACCATGGCCACATCAGCCTCTCCTACCGCACGATATGCATCTGCGCAAAGGTCGCCCAAATTGGTCTCCGCCGTTCTGACGATACGGACATCCGTCTCCGGATCATTCACGACAAGATCTACCTCACTCTCGCCGATCACCTCGCCTAACTGCACTTTGAACTGCTCCATGATTCCTTGTATATATGCCTCTGTCTCTGCATCCTTATCTTCAAACTCCGCAGTCAATCCTGCAGAAACCCTGCCCTCTGTGTTAATAATCATCTCACCGACACGTTCTAACTTCGTTCCGGTCTGCGTCAGCACGACCTCTTTTCCTTCTGCATTCTTCACGCGCTCCTCTTCCACAACGCTATGGGAATGTCCGTCAATCATTGCATCGATCCCTGTCGTATGCTCGATTACTTCTGTTGACATCCACGGTGAGGTGGAATCGCTGATTCCAAGGTGTGCAAGACCGATTACATAGTCTGCGCCCTCGGCACGTGCTTCATCAACTGCTGACTGAATGGCATCATAAAGTCCCTGTCCGCTGTCATCCTGACAGAAGCCGTAGATAAAGTTCCCAGCATCGTCCTGAAAATATTTCGGCGTACTGGAGGTAATCGTCTTAGGAGTAGACATACCGACAATCGCCACCTGTGTATCACCAAAAGAGAACATCCGGTATGCATCCAGCACGCTCTCATTCTTCTCCAGATCCATAAAATTGCAGCTGACAAACGGAAACTCCGCCATATCCTTCAACTCAAGAAAACGATCCATTCCATAATCAAACTCATGATTACCGACTGTAGCCACATCATAACCAACCTGATTCATGATTTCGATCGGATACTCTCCTTTTGATAAGGAACCGATTGCTGCACCTTGTACGATATCCCCCGCATCTACAAGAAGAACCTGTTTTCCCTGTGCGAGCAATTCGTTCTTATATGCCGCAAGTCCCGCATATCCTATGTAATCCTCGATTCCGCAATGTACATCATTGGTATAAAGTACTATGATGTCCTCTGCCGGCAGCGTAATCTCTTGTGCTTCCTGTTCCGGTTCTTCAGCTACGCTTTCCTCTGCAGGCTCTGCAACTGCCCCCGCACTCTCCTCGGGAGCACTGACAGCCTCCTGCTTTCCACAACCTCCAAGCAGACCGGCTGCAAACACGCTCATAATCAGCAATGTCATGATTGCCATTCTCATCTTATTTCTCATTTTTTCTCCTCCTGTTGCTGCATTTACTATGTTCTATCCTATGTTCATCAATAATACTCCGAATATGTCATCTTTTCTATATTATAGTTATCCTCATATTTTGTAATGATATTTTGAATGATGCTCCGGTCATTATAGGAAGCGGAGATAATCTCTGCATTTTCCAGATTAGCCTCATAGGTTCCGTCTGCACGCAGCATCAGATTGTCTATGCGCACCGCAACCTCTGCCTTGCAGGATTTGCCGTCTCCCTGCGACAGCGTTGTATAGTAGATCAAATCCAGATTATTATAATCCAATCCCTGTGTACCAACCGCTTCATCCTTGATAGACTTAAAATAGCATGACAGCAGCACCGGATCAGACCATACAAAGCTCGTCTTTCCTCCTGTCCAGTCCACGACTATCCCTGCCTCCGTAAAGACCCTCTGACCGTAATTATTGGCATCTCCGAAGATTGTCTTAGCCTTGGCATTTGCCTGCTCAAACAAGTCCTCCGGTATCTGATCTGCCGAAGACAGATATTGATCAAATCCCTCAATCGGATATGTCTGTACACACTCTTCCTGCGCAGCATCAATCTTGATATTGGCTTTCACAGCCGCCTCTTCATCCCAAGAAGCCCTGACCGTCAGCACATCACCTTCCTTATACCACATCTTGCTCGGTTCAACAGAAAAGAGAACCGACTGTAGGAAAGGATCCGTACTGTTCTTTACGATCTCAACCTTAATCTCAGGTGAAATGCCGCTCATCTTGATATCTACCGTGTCAAAGAGTTCCTCTTTACTCATTACAGTAGCTTCCGGCAGATTCTCGATTATAAATGTTTGATCCTTTGCAATACATTCTACCTTCAGCTTTTTCGCAAGCTTATGATCGTAGGAAAATGAAATTGTAACTTCATCTCCGTTATGTAGGTTCTCGCTCTGATTCAGTACACATGCAAAGCTGCTATAAAGTGCATCGTATTCCGCCTGCGTATGCGTTGCAAAATGAATCGGTACCGCTTGATACCTGCTGTATGCATTATCCAGAGTCTTTCTGATCTTATCTTGATTCAATGCGGCCGTCACGCTTCCGTTTGAGTGATATCCCGAATACTGAATCGTTACACAATCACTCAAATCCACCGTTGCATACGAAAAGAAGGCATTAAAATAAATCAATGCCCCTATCGCCAGCAAAATGGCACTTGACGCTGCAATCAACATTACCTTGGCTCTTCTGACCTGACGATTTCTCATTCTTTGTCTGATCATCTTTTCTTCATGTGTCAATCTTCTTCGATGTATCTGCTGTCCACAGTAAAAACATCTGTCTGTCCCTGACGGTAATTCTCCTCCGCAGTTCTTACATAGCATCGTTTTTCCAACTTTCCGATATATATTACGTCCAAAACTATACCAGTTTACCACATTTTATGCACTTTTACAAATACTCTGCAATAAAAATGTAATAAAAATTAACACTTGTAACTTAATTCTCTTCGTTTTCCCATATTATTTTACATTTTGCGAGGCTCTCCATCCATGTCTTTCCGTTCTTACGCAGCACAGACAGATCATTGACAACCACCGAATGATAATTCGGAAATACATCCTCTGCAGACCCGGGTGTTCTAAAACTTCCTGCTGAACTGATTACATAATAGTGTCCGTCCGCTTCCCCCAGATACATCATGATATGTCCCGAAAAAAAGAGAATCGAACCTGCAGGAGTCACCTGCAACAGATCACATTTCTGCTCATCACTCATACCTGCAAGATTCAAGGTCTTACACTTTGTTGCCGCCTGACCGCTTGAATTTCTCGCAAGATTGATTCCAAAGCAGCGATATATCTCCATCATGTACTGTGAGCAGTCCCGGGCATTATACATACCTGCCCACCCGTAGCGGTCTCCGTTTGATTTGAAAGCCAGCTTTATGAGGTTGCTCCTTGTATATGGCAAATATCCAATATGTACATCCTGAGATCTTTGTATAAATGCATACTCATAATCCAGATATCCCCGGCTATCCCTGACCGGTAATTTCACTACATAATTGTCCGCTGCATGTCTGCCTTCCTGCGACTCCGGAAACTCTTCAGGTCTTGCAAGCAAAAATGCCGTACCCATGGACATCTCATATTCCGAAGCAATACGGTTCACGGGATCATATTCCAAGCGAAGCTTATCTCCCGTAACCATCAGGAAGTCTTCCTGCGGCTGTGCTCCTATCCACTCCTCCTGTGTCCTGCATAATGCAATATCCTCCTTGTGCATCCATCCTCCGCAATAGCGCGTCAAAATATAATACCAGTCGCCGCTTTTGCTTGTCTGCAGCACAATCACAGGCTCATTGACAGTTATAGAACTGTTCTGCATTTCATCAAAGAAAGTGAACTCCGGTGCATCTGCAACCACATCATCAGTCGGCCAGGAACGTACTCCCGTTCTAGCAAGGGAAATCCCGTATTGTATTTGATTTTCTTCTTGAATGGCTTCTACATTTCGCTCTTCAAGCAGTTGATCCCAATATGCCTGCTCCAATAATGTTCCGTCCAGATAACGCTCGGCGGATGGCTGCGCAAATTCTGCCACTATTTGTTCCAGTTCTTTTCCGGGAATCGTATTAAGCGCACCTTTGGCCGCATAACGAGCATATACGCCCTTTGCATTTGCGTTAAAACCGGCAATCTCCTCCTCTGACATGATCAATTCATCCGGCTTGATGATTTTATCGATCCAGAACTGTGCATCCATCATTTCCGGCAACACTTCAGAAATCAGACTCAGATACTCTGCTTCTTTCTGCAATGCTTCCTCTTGTACCATATCTTTTGAAGATTCCATCTCCGGTGCCAATTGCTCCAGATAGTCTATCTTTTGATAGATTTCCGGAAGATCATTCACCGCATAATTTTGTTTCACAAAAGCAATCGTCTGATATTGTTTCAGGCGCACAGCGACATTTGTCTGTAGATTTCGATAGAAGAATTGATAATCATATAAATGATAAATACCACTGTCGAACAAATCCAACACAGGCGGATACTCTTTTGGAGTAATCCCTGTTATCTTCAGCGTACCTCTCTTTTCATCCAGATATGCTCCACACAGCTCCGGTATCTCCTCTTTGATTGCACCTGAATAATCTGTAAAACAGGCTCCCTTGTTTAGCGATGCTTCTGCCTCGGTAGTATCCGTCATCCAGTTGAGCGGATTGATTCCAAGTGTTTTATCCGGCACCAGAATGGAATAATCAGCTTCCGGCGCTTCACTGTTAAAGGAAATAATGCATCCGGTATCAGCCTCTGCCTGTGCCATCTTCAGATGGGGATACTGCTTCAGATCTTCCTCTGTCACCGCCCCGCCGATCACATAAGCTGCCACTAACCTGTTCTGATAGCTGCCCTCATCGAAATATTCTTCCAGCAGACGCAAGACCATATCCGCTCCCTGTGAAAATCCCGCCAGAACAATCGGTCTGCCCTCATTATAGTTCTTCATATAATATTCAAATGCCACCTTAATATCCTGATATGCATATGTCAGGTACTGCTCTCGCTCTTCCGCCGTTAACGTATATGCTGACAGCGACGCCTGTCGATAATAGGGTGCATACATATTACAGGACTCCTCGTAGATCCCTCGTTCCATATTCAGCGCACCATAGAAATTGGCTTTTGTCTCCTCATCCGTCATTTCCATGTTGTAATGCGTTTTGTCTCCGCCATATACAGTAGGACAGATCAGAAAACAATCCGCTTCTGCCGTTGTCTCCTCCGGAAGATATGCCCAATTAGCAGCATCTCTGTAATCCACGCCACTTTCAGGATTACATGAGACTGTAAAAAGCACACTCACCAATACAAATACAGTCAACAAACCTCTTCTTATCTTTTGTGTCATACGCATTTTCTCCCATGTGACATCCAACCTTGTATCATCGGCGTGCCATTCACATTGCTTTTCCTATGTTCCCTCTTTCACACAGTTTCTTCTTTAATTAAAAATTGCAAAATAAAGCAGAACAATAACACCCAGTATGATACGATACCAGCCGAATACTTTAAAATCATGCTTCTTGATATAACTCATCAAGAACTTGATTACAAATAATGATACTATAAATGAGACAATAAGGCCAATCAAAAGAATCATGATTTCCTGACTTGTGTAATGAAAGCCAAAATCCATCATCTCCATCAGACCCGCTCCGAACATGACCGGAATGCCTAAGAAAAATGTAAATTCTGCTGCTATCGAACGTGATATACCAATCAAGATTCCACCAAGAATCGTAGCGCCGGAACGGCTCGTTCCCGGAAATACCGCAGCCAGAACCTGAAAAAGTCCTATGATAAATGCCGCCTTATATGTGATATCCGCTATAGAATTCACCTTCGGGCTCAATGTATGGTTTCTGTTTTCAATAATGATAAATGCAATACCAAAGACGATCAATGCTCCCGCAATCACTTCATAACGGTAGAAATTTTCCTTAATAAAATCGCCGAGCAATAATTTCACTATGACTGCCGGTATACATGCGACCGCAATCTTGAACCACATGCTGAAGGTATCTTTCTTGATAAAATACTTCTCCCCCTTTGCAAACGGCCACAATTGATTCCAATACAGAATCACAACTGCCATGATTGCGCCAAGCTGAATTACAACTTCAAACATCTCAAAGAATGCATCACTGACATTCAAGGTGATAAATTCATTTAATAAGATTAAATGTCCTGTAGAACTGATAGGCAGCCACTCCGTAATGCCCTCCACAATTCCGAACAGTAATGCCTTTAAATACTCAATCATAATTGCTTAACCTCTCGTTTCTGTCTTTTATTTCTATGCTCATCTTCTGCTATTATATTCTAACGAGTTGGCTTTTACAAATTTTTCATCGTCGTCTCCTGACTCTTCTGATGATCAATACAATGGCCACGATCAAAACTATGATGACACAGTACAGCACCATTGCCACTTTATTCGGATTTTTAATCAGTTCGAATAAATTCCATGAATCCACCATCACCTTACGTCCCTGAAGTTCTGCATACTCTGCAGGCACCTCCGGCAAACCGTTAACTGTCGGTTCAAATGATTCCAAATAAGAAGCAAGCGTATACCATTCTTTTAGTTCCTCACCCGTCTCATGATTACGAATGATAAAATCCTCATAATCTGTAATCACTTCACCATTTACATCCTTCGGGATAATTGTCAGGATTCCCTTCGATTTTGCCTGAACGCTGCCTAACATCTGTGCACAATATAGCGGGGTCACTACGCGATACAATTTATCCTTTTCCACTTTGCTCAGACTGCCATCCTCATTCATGACTGACACATCTGTTACGCGGTTTAGAATCAGTCTGTTTGGATTATAGGTCCAGCAGACACCGCTTGAATATAGTTGTGCGGATTCTCCCTCGGAGATAGAAACATCTATTTCTGCCATCGTCTCAAGTTCGGCACCGTTTAACCAGATTCCAACTATGGGATAACCAGCCACCTCATCAGGTCCGATTCCAAGTGCGCAGACATCAAATACATCCCTCACATGAACCTCACCCACCGGAATGCGTTCGCGAATCATACCCTTACCGACGATTGCGACATCCACCGACACACCTTTTTCTCCCTCTGCCTGCTCAACCGCATAACGATAACCGTCCCCGATCAGATTCGCCAGAGGTTCTTCACTGATTCCCTTTAGTTCCAAATCTCTGATTGAAATGAATTCAACTTCATTATGTGCAATCACTTGATCATAAGTATAACCAAATCTGCTCAGATAGTTCTGATCGATATCCCTCTGATATGCCGTCAGTTCCTCCGCAACAGCCTCATCCTCTTCAACCTCCCCTGTCATTGGATATAATTGATACCCTGTCATATCATAACGTCCGTCTGTGTTCCTCTTAAGGGAAAGTTCTCCCAGATTGTGTGTATAGCATCCACAGGATACAATATAAGTCGAACCATGTATAATCGGCTCTGAAAGAACTGTATGCGTATGTCCGCTGACAATCACATCGATTTCCGGTACTGCCTTCGCCAAAAGCTCATCCTCTGACTTCTTAGGCTCTTCCCATGTACCTGAATGAGACAGGCACACGATCATATCTACACCCTCTCCCTGTAACTTCTTCACAGTTGCCTTGGCTGATTCAATCCGATCTTCAAATACCAGTCCACTCAAAGGTGCGTCTTCCGCTGAATTTTCACCGAAGATTCCAAATAGTCCTATTTTCATGCCATTACGTTCAATCACAGCATACTCTGAAGCACCATAGGCATCCCATGCCTCTTTTAGCTTCACATTATCTTCTGTTGTATTTTTAGTCCAGTCCAGATTAGAAAGCAACAGGAATGGCAACTTGAAATCTCCTTCTGCCTTCTCTCTTTCGATTGCAGTATACAACATCTTTGTAAGACCTGCTTCACGATAATCAAATTCATGATTACCAAACGTTGTTGCATCATATCCCAATTTTCCAAGCATGACAAGTTCCACTGCTTCTTCTGTAAAAAGCGTCTGATACAGAGTTCCCATAGAAAAATCGCCGGCATCAACAAGAAGTGTTGTTTCATTCTGACTGCGTAACTCATCAATCGCTGTCTTGAGCCTTGCAATCCCATACTTCTCTCCCGTTCCATCATCCTTTGGCTCCAGATAGGAATGGATATCATGCGTAAAGAGAACAGTAATTTCCTGTCCTTCCTCTGCTGCCGCCGTATCTACATCTGTCCATATCAACAACACACCTGTTAAAACGATGAGTCCCATTAACATCCCTATGATTTTTTTCTGATGTATGTTCATGAATTGTTTCATTCTCCGTACCGCCCTTTTATATTATCACACTTCATTGATTACTCTACTTCAACCGGCAGAACACCCTTTGGCTCAAACGCACCCAACGCCGCTCCTACGGCTGCCGGAAGATTCGGTCCGTACTTTCCTGTTATAACTCCGCTTTTTGCATCTGCTTCTTCCATTGCCTTATAGCCATATGCAAGTAAAATTGGTTCCTCCGGATAATGAACCGCATCATACGGAAGTCCAAGGCTTAATACAGTCATACGATCCTGCTTTCCAACCGCATTCACATATTCACAGACAGCCTTTGGAAATACGTTCTGCCAGTGTGTCGCATCATTTTTTGTGGAACCATACATTTCCGATGCCAATAAAATATAATCCGCATCCATTATCTTCTGCCGAAGACCATCCCCCGGTTCAGATTCTCTCTGATAACTGTAAAAATCCGTCTCAATCTTCCGGATTGTCTGTTCTTCTGTCAATCGATTCACTGCATACTGTGCACTGTAACATTCATCCTCATAAGGCAGGATAAAAAGCACAGTCTCTCCTTCTGCCGGAGTAAATGCTTTGAATAAGTCTTTATGATAAGGTGTAATTGCTGCCTCTGCAATGGCTCTTTCCGTTTCACGATGAGCCTTGCAGCCAATCACCTGCTCTGCCTTAACCGTCTGTTTCTGTAACTGTTCCGCATACTGATCTTCCTCTGCAAGATAGATTTCCTCTGATGCCTTCGCCAGAATTCCTCTCTTCTCTTTGAGTTTCAAGATACGCAGAACTGCTGCATCAATTTTGGATTCCGATAGTTCCCCCGACTCCACTGCTGCCCCAACCGCATCATAGATTGCCTGCAATTTTGCTGCATCCTCTGACGACGTCAGTTTGGTTGGATTACACATCAGATCTACTCCTGCATCCATCGCCATGATAATCGCATCGGTCTCTCCAAAATGATCCTTGATCGCCTGCATATCCATCGCGTCTGTAGAAATAACTCCATCATACCCCATCTCGTCCCGTAAAATACCGGTCACAATTTTTTCTGACAATGTCGCCGGCAGATAGATCTGTGTCCCGTCAAGGGTTGAAATCACCTGTGTATCATCTAAATTAGGGTATTGGATATGTGCAGTCATGATCATGTCAATTCCACTGTCCACTGCTGCCTGAAAGGGAACCTTCTCACAAGTCTCCCATTCATCCTTTGTCTTTTCTACAATTGCAAGCCCTGTATGGGTATCTGTAGAAGTATTCCCATGCCCCGGAAAGTGCTTTGCGCACGCCGCTACATCCTGCGCATTCAGCCCTTCCTGCATCTGAACCACCAACTCAGCCACTCTCTGAGGATCTTCTCCAAAAGAACGTAAATTGATGATCGGATTATCAGGATTATCATTGACATCTGCATCCGGTGCGAAGGTCGCATTGATTCCGAGCACACTCAGTTCTTCTCCGATCACAACTCCATTGTCATAAGCATATTTCGAATTTCCGGTAGCTCCGATTGCCATATTTCCCGGCATACAGGTTCCCTGACCAAGCCTTGTGATCGTACCGCCTTCCTGATCGATGCCGATCAAAAGCGGAAGTTGTTCAGATTGAATCGCAGCCCGTTGCAAATCATAGGTCAATTTGATGGTCTGTTCCGTAGTCTTTGTATTTTCACCAAACAGGATCACATTTCCGATATGATAATCACTGATGATCTGTGCTATTTCATCATTCATCACAGTCAGGTCATCTGCTTCTGCCATCTCTGCCGTCTTCCATGAACGGAAATTCACCAACATCATCTGTCCGATTTTTTCTTCCAGTGACATCTTCGCCAGAAGTTCTTCCGATGTTTCTACATCATCTGGGGGCAATACCTCTTCTGTAATGCTCGGTATAGGCTGCAAATCTGCAGAAGGTTGTATCTTCACTTCTGCAGACTCGTCGTCCGGAGCATGCTCATCCGCCTGCACCGCAGTGCTTCCGGAATTCTTCTGTTGTACCACGCTTTGTATCCAGATAACGCCCACCACCAAAGCAACCAGCAAAATTGCTGATATGGTCCATTTTCTCATTCCCGTCTGTCTCCCATTCAGTCTTTACTGATCAGTGCATTAGAACTCTTTTGTAATCGACAGACTCTTTGCTGCTTCCAATCTGCGGTTTGATACTTTGTCTTCCAGTTCTTCCTCTTCTACCAGTTGCAGCGCATCTGTCGGACAGGTTCTGACACATGCCGGACCTCCCGGAATGTTGGCACAAAGATCGCACTTATTTGCAACGACCTTCTCGGTTCCGTCTGCCTGTTTCTCACTCTTGATCGTAACCATATCAATTGCTCCGAACGGGCATGCTTCCATACAGCTCTTGCAGCCGATACAGTTCTTTGTATCCAGACAGACACTGTGATCCTTGATTGTAATACAATTCTTCGGGCAAGCTGCCATACATGCCGGATCTTCACAGTGCTTACACTGTACAGGCACAGAAATCTTTCTGGTCTTGACCATATGCAGTTTCGGGTTGAAGTCATATCCATCCGGATCGATCTCAAAGATTCTTCTTCCTTCATGCGCTATGACACAACTGATCATACAGGTTCTGCAACCGATACATAAATCCGGATTTCCTTTTACAAAATGATTCATTATGCTTCACCCTCTTTCTGATGAATATCAATGCCCATCTCCATACGGATGGCTTTATAATTTGCTTCCACACATCTCTCTGCCCATTCCTGATCTTCGACCTTATCGACTCGACATGCACAGAATTTATATTCCGGTGTACGGCTCTGCAGATCCAGCTGACCGATGGTCAATTCATTGCAGGCTCCGATCCACCATTGATAGGTCATATAGATTGACCCTTTCGTGACACGTTCTGTCGGCATACATCTGGTCATGCACTCTCCGCGCTTGGAGGTTACCCATACCAGTTCACCCTTTTTCAGGTTCTTTTCCGCACAGTCTGCCGGATTCATTTCTACCCAGCCCGGTTCATCCTCCAGATTACGAAGAGTACGGCAGTTTCCGGTCATTGTTCTGACAGAATAATGTCCCACCTCACGCACTGTAGATAAGGATAACGGATATTCATTCTCCTCTTGTTCATAGACTTCCTGATACTCTACTCCGATAAAGACACCCTTACCGTCAGGATGTGCAAATTTACCACCCTTATGCAGATATGGAGTTCCTTTGTCACTCAGGTCTTTGCTATAGCATGGCCACTGGACTCCTCCATAGAGTTCCATCTTCTCATAGGTCGCTCCCGTAAATTTCGGACACAGATCAATCATTTCATTCCAGATATCTTCCACCTTGTCATAGTGCATCGGATATCCCATTGCTGTCGATACAAGACTGATGATCTCACAATCCGTTTTCACATCACCTGATGGCTCAACGCATTTACGTACACGTTGGAAACCACGATCACAGGATGTATAAACACCATCATGCTCTCCCCATGCCGTAGACGGCAGAATTGCATCTGCATAAGCCGAGGTTCTTGAGAAGAAACAGTCCTGTACGATCACAAAATCCATTTTAGATAAGGCTGCTCTGATTTCCGCACCATGTGGGTCAGACTGCACCGGATCTTCTCCGAAGATGTAATATGCATGCAGCTGCTTCTTAGGGTCTTTTTCTTCCAATACAAATTCCGGCACTCTGGTCAGTTGTATTCCAACCTGATCTGACAGTTTCACTCCCCATGCCTTTTCAAATTTTTCACGAACAGCCGGATCAGTCACGTTCTGGTATCCGGGATATTGGTTCGGAAGATCTCCCATGTCACAGGTGCCCTGTACATTGTTCTGTCCACGTACCGGTCCAACACCTGTACTTGGTCTGCCAAAATTACCGGTCATCATCGCCAGATTACAGCAGCTTTCCACTACGCTGACACCCTGTCTGAACTGTGTGATTCCCATTCCCCACAGAATGACAGAATGGCGTGAGCCTGCATAAATACGTGCTGCTTCACGAATATCATCTGCCGAAACGCCACAGATTTCTGCCGCATATTCAGGAGTATATTTCTCCATGACCTTTTTATATTCATCAAATCCCTTGGTATTCATTTCAATGAAGTCAGGATCAATCAATCCTTCCTCGATGATGACATGGGCAATGGCATTGGTCAGTGCCAGATTCGTACCGCCCTTTAACTGTAGATGTACATCTGCGATTCTCGCCGTCTCCGTTACACGTGGATCGATACAGATGATCTTACAGCCCTTCTGTTTTGCCTTTACGATCCTGCGTGCCACGATTGGGTGTGAAGTTGCCGCATTGTATCCGATATTGAAAATCACTTCTGCATTTTCGATTTCAGGTACACCGAGTGACATCGCACCTTCTCCGATGGATGCCTGACATCCTGCAACAGATGCAGCGTGACACACACGCGCACAATGATCGATATTATTTGTTCCGATACAGGCACGCACAAATTTCTGCATCAAGTAGCCTGCTTCGTTTCCGGGACCTCTTGCAGATGCCGTTCCCATAATTGCATCGGCTCCGTATTCTTCTTTGATCCGATTCAGATTGTCTGCTACAAAACGGATTGCTTCATCCCATTCCACTTCCTCCAGAGGACTGTGTTTTCCGTTCTTACGGATCATTGGCTTTCTGATGCGCTTCGTCAGAATCTGTGGATCGTTCAGATAATCCCATCCGTAAAATCCCTTTAGGCATAACTTGCCTTCATTGGTTCTTCCGTCAAGTGCCTTAGCCTCCAGTATCTGATTGGTATCTGTATCCACAACCATGCCGATCTGGCATCCGCTTGCACAATATGCACATGTGGTCTGTACTTCTTTAATTGCCATATGATTGTCCTCCTCTTCTGTACTCAGTATGTAAGAGATGATGTGCCTTCTCACTGTTTGGTTTTTCCAGATAGTCTGTATACAACTTCTGAATGCTCGGATTCTCATGCGATTTTCTGACCGGCAGTTTTAAATCATGCGAAAACAGTGCTGCCCTTCTGCCTGCGTAAGCCTCCGGCTTGTCTTCATCCAACAATAGTTTCGGCTGCCCTCCGCCACTGACACATCCCTCCGGACAAGTCATGACTTCTATAAAATGCAGATCACAAGTTCCATTTGCCACCTGCTCCAATACTTCTATAATATCGCTAAGACCCGAAATAATACCTACTTTCAGGGTCAGATCTCCTACCTGTATCTTAGCGGTTCTGTGTCCCTGTGTTCCACGCACCTCCGACACATCAACACCGGGAATCTGCTCCCCGGTAATCAATTCATAGCCTGTACGGATTGCAGCTTCCATAACACCGCCTGTCACTCCGAAGATGACACCTGCTCCTGAATATGCTCCAAGCGTCTGGTCAAATTCTTCCTCCGGAAGGGAATCAAAATCAATGCCTTGATCCTTGATCAGCCAGGCAAGTTCTCTGGTGGTCATGACCACATCCACATCCTGATATCCACTGTCCTTCATCTCCGGGCGATTACATTCATATATTTTACTTGTGCACGGCATGACTGAAACGCTGTAGATATCAGCCGGATTCAATCCATTGATCTTTGCTCCGTAGGTCTTTTCAATCACCCCCTGCATCTGCTGCGGGCTCTTGCAGCTCGAAAGATGATCTGTCAGTTCCGGATAGGTACGCTCAATAAACTGAACCCATGCCGGACAGCAAGAGGTAAACATCGGTAAAATGCCGCCTTCCGTCACACGCTTGATCAGTTCTGTGCCTTCTTCCATAATTGTCAGATCCGCCGCAAAGTCTGTATCATAGACATAATCAAATCCCAGTCTTTTGAGTGCCGCCGCCAGTTTTCCCGATGCCAATGTGCCAAGCGACTGTCCGAAATCCTCTGCAATTGCAACTCTGACTGCCGGAGCACATTGTACCATCGTAATTTGATCCGGATCGGCAAGTGCTGCCTTGATTTCCTGTACATGACTCATATTATAGGCTGCAAATAACGGCTCCTGTACAGAATCCGGAATTCCGCGTTCTGCACGGATCTGCTCGTATAATCCCTGTTCATGATCCACAAGAGAAATATAGGACTTACAGGTCTGTACGCACTGACCGCATTTGATGCACATCGTCTCATTGATCTTCTGTGGCTTTCCATGCTCTCCCTCTATCGCATAGGCCGGGCAGTTCTTGACACATTCCTGACAGCCGGTACATATGCGCTCATCAATTTGTATTACGTTCATGTCTTTGCCCTCCTAGTCCTTGATCGTATTTAAAATCTGTGCTGCTTTTTCCTGTTTGATTTCATTTTCATCCTGCAATTCTACAATACGAAGCGCTTCCTGCCTGCAGGCTCTGATACATGCAGGTCCCTTCGGATTGTCAAAGCAGAGGTCACATTTGGATGCAATCTTACGGATTTCATCACTATCTACCTGTTTTTCAACTGCTCCCGCTTTCAGAGACGGCAATATTTCTATAGAACCAAACGGGCATGCCATCAGACAATCCTTACAGCCTGTACACTTTTCCTGATTCACGATAATCTGATCATTCTTCCGCTCAATTGCATGCAGTGTACATGCCTCCATACATGGGGCATCTTCACAGTGTCTGCACTGAATCGGCATGCAGATATCCTCTCCTCTGGTCAGAAACAATTTCGGAATGACCGGCACTGTAACTGTTCCGACTGTCTTTCCGACATGATTGCTCTTTTGATTGTGTTCCGTAAAGCAAGCCACTTCGCAGGCTCTGCAGCCCACGCATTTCTCACTGTCTGCTATGACAAATCTCTGCAAATGTCTCTCCATGATTCATCCTCCAATGTATTTTAGTGATACCATCGTAATGTCATCAAACTGCTCTGCCGTTCCGACAAATCTATCTATTTCATTTTTAATCTTCTGAATCTTCTCCTGCTCGCTGAGATTGCTTTCCATCTCACTGCATATCCCTATCAGTCTGTCATCTCCAAACAGCTCTCCCGCATCCGTCTGTGCCTCTGTTACACCATCGGTATACATCAAGATTTCTTCTCCTGCTTCCAATACTGTCTTTTCATCTCCGTACTTTGCTGTATCGATTGCGCCAAGCGGAACACTTCGTTTTGTTTTTAAGAACTCCTTCTTACCATGATCGATCACCGGATAATTATGACCCGCATTGGCATAAACAAATTCTCCCGATGAAATATCCAATATACCGACAAATGCCGTCACAAACATCCCTTCCGGATTCTCTGCGCAGAGTCTTGTATTCGCCTGCTTCATTGCTTCCGCCGGCTTTCCGGTCATAAGCAGATAATCTTTGAGCAATGTTCTTGTCATGGACATGAAAAGAGCCGCTGTAATACCTTTTCCTGATACATCTCCGACCAGCACGCAGAAGTGAGTCTCGTCAATAAAGAAAAAATCATATAAATCACCCCCGACTTCCCTTGCCGGCATGATATAAGCTCCGAGATTTATTTCTTGACATGAATCATAAGCATCTACCTGCGGAAGCATACCCAGCTGGATTTTCTGTGCTACATCCAGTTCAGCTTCCACCCTTTCTCGGGCGGCTGTCATCTGTGAGATATTCGCAACATATGTATCAATATCTCCGACCATCTTCTGAAACGCCTCAGTCATATCGCCTATTTCATCCTTGGAGCTCAACTTTGGCAATTTGAAATCCTTATTTCCCTTCTGTGCAAAGTTTTCCATATAATCAGACAAAAGCTTGATTGGCTTTAGGACGCTCCTGTTCAACAGCAGCAGCAAGATACAAAGGACAATCAATAATCCTGCCAGTACGATTAATGTCGTCCAGACTGTATGCTGCCAGATGTCATGCACAATGGTCTGCACTTCAACATCCGCTCCTATCAGACCATCAATATTACCCTCTGCATCCAGAAATGCATCATACCAGGTCACAACATTTCCGTATTGATTGTTGACGACTACAGCCGCTGCATCACGCTTTCCTGTAAAAACATCTATTTCTTCCGGTCTTAATTCTCGCTTAACAACCTTTCCGAATCCTCTTTCTGCTTCAACCACTTCGCGCTGCTTTGCATCGCTTGCCGCTATATAGATCATGGTCACCTGATTCTGTTCAATATCGGGCAGATACACATAGAGATATTTCAGTTCGAAGTTACTGCAGATAGCTTGAATATGTCTCTGATCTGCCACATATCCTACGTCTTGTCCCCTCTCCAATATCTCTTCCATATCCATGTCCATCAGGTATTCTGCCGTAAGGCTCGCTCCGCGTTTTGCCATGGCACCATATGTGTTCTGTGCCTCCTGATAATGCCATCTGAATATCAGTACTCCACACAGCATAACACTGACAATCATAATAATCCCAAACATAAAAATAACTTTTCCCTGTAATGATTTTCTCATGTGGTGTCCTTTCATTTCGGTTGCACTATTATATACGCCCGCTGTATATTTGCCTATATGTGCTTATAGTCCGTAATGTTCTATGATAAATCGTGCCGTCTGCTCATAATCAGATATTCCGAACTGCTTCATTTTCTCATAGATATGCACTTGATCCATATCCTTCACTCTGTCTGTTTCGCTGTATTCAAAATCATTACACACTGCAAGTACTCTGCCGCCGTGAACCACGGATTCCTGCGATATTTCCCGACGCATGATTTCAATTTTGTCATATGCAGAATCCTTAAGTCCTTCCACCAGTATCAGTTCCGGCGGTTCATCCTGCAGCATCACCAATCTGTCCCGTATTTCCTCAAAGATTTCCTGTTTCTGTTTTGTATGATAGGTCTGTCGCTCGTCAGAATAAACTGCCGTTGCATATGCTCCCGCGCCGTATATCCTTGCGCTGTCCGTCCCCGGCACATCCGGTGTAAAATCATGCCCGTCATGCTTGATGACACCGACCCGAATCCCCTCTTTCAGCAGACAAGGCAGCAATCCTTCCATAAATGTAGTCTTTCCGACATTTTTACATCCGCAGATACAGAGTGTCGGTATATCGGAAACCTGTTTCCGTATCTTCGTACCCTCTCCGATATTCTCAATCTCAGATTCTGATTCGTCATATGTTTGATAGATATCTAAAAGTTCCACGACCTGTACCAAATCTCCCGCCTTAAGCGCTTTACTTCCCTTCGGTATGTCTACCAAACAATCGCAGCCAATCATGGTATACAAGGAACCTGAAGAATGATTATCCGGTATACTGACACCGTTTCCGGACTTTCGTGCCCGAATAAAACGTCGCTTATGTGAGGACGCCTTTGGAAAATCATTTTGCAGAACAGCCTGAAACCTCCGTATCGGTACGTTATGTAGACCGCACATCGAAAACAATCCCGGTAAAGCCAACAATTCCATCGTCACCGCAGCCGCAAAGGGATTACCTGACAGACAATAAACCGGCTTATCTTTACAGATTGCCGTCAGCATCGGGGTTCCCGGTTTGATATCAACTCCGTGAAAGAGTATATCAGCCCCAAGCAGCTCCATAGCCTTCGGCATATAATCCTTATCCCCGACCGATACTCCTCCGGTCGTAATCACCGCATCATACTGCTCAGTCAATGCTTCGATTTTACTTTGAATCAGCCGCAGATCATCTGAGACGCTCTCAAACTCGGGCTCCATTCCCAATTGGACAAGCCGCATCGCAAGCATAGGACCGTTGGTATTATAAATCCTTCCCGGTGCTATATCTTTTGTTTTTGTCTGAATATTGAGCAGAGGATTACATCTGCCTTCTCTCTCTCCGACACTTGAAACCAATTCGGAACCGGTTGCCAGAATCGCAACCCGCACACGCCTGTATACTTTTACATAATCGATTCCCTGTCCGGCAAGCACCGCACCGTGTGCCGGTGTAATCACTTCTCCGCATCTGATGATGACAGTTCCTTCCCTGATATCTTCTCCGCGCTTGCAGATGTTCTGATGCGCCTGAAGCGGAGTACAGATCCTAACTGTTCTGTGCTGCTCGCCTTCTTGTAAATGATCCACGTCGGCACATTTACGGCGAAATGGCTCAACATCTTCCTGTCGTATAACACAGTCAGCCCCTTTGGGAATCATAGCTCCCGTCATGATTCTGACAGCCTGTCCTGATTCCACACAACGCACCGGTTCATCACCGGCATATATGGTCTCGACCACTTCGAGTTCCACCGGATGTTCTTTGGTAGCTGCTGTAATATCTGTACTTTGCATGGCATACCCGTCCAAAGGAGAACGATCAAATGACGGCTGATCCAACACCGCAGCATAATCAACCGCAGCAACACGTCCGACCGCATGAAACAGCAGAACCGTCTCTGTCTCCTCCACAGCTTTGGCATTCTCTATAATCAGCCTTGCGGCCTCTTCCATCTGTATCATTTTATCCATGGAGCAATCCTTATCTTTGTTCTTTTATTCCGACTGCAGTACCCGATAGTCTTCTGACGTATTGACATTTGTAAACCATTTTTCCTGTAATGAAGCTTCATCTGCAGACAGATATTTTGTTCTGACTCTGTCTAACAATATCTGCAGCTTATAGTTCTTTTCCTCTATCATCTGCTCTATCACCGGCAGACAATTGATTCTGTAAATACCACAGAGCGGATGTGTACGGCCGTCACGGGTTCGGATAACCACCGCATCTGTTTCCTCATCTGCCACCTGCATCAACACATCCGTAATACTCATATTATACCATGGCATATCACATGCCACAATTAACAATCTGACATATCCATCCTTTTTTGCACACGTAAGCACCGTATGGATACCACCAAGCGGTCCGATATGTTCCACCTGATCCTTCAGTACCCTATAGACTCTTTCCCCCATCTTCAGTTCACCTTCAGACCGGTTATAAGACAGGAACAATGTCATATCCTTTGGCAGCTGCTCCATAATATGTGTCAGCATCGTCTTCCCGTTCACCTCCAGCTGTGCCTTATCTGCACCATCAAGCCGTGATGCCGTACCTCCCGCCAAAATCGCACAGCCTGTCAGTGTCGGATAAAGATTCACCCTCGCTTTACCTGCAAATCCAAAGACCATGACACCATACTTTTCAGCAAGCGAAAGTGCTGCATCGGTCGGTGCCGAACGTGATACCACGCACGGAATGCCTGCCCTGATTACCCTCTCCATATACCCCATCGGCAATCTGCCTGTCGTGCACAGACACATATCAGAAAGTGACGAACCGGCAGACAGCGCCTTGCCGACTGCTTTATACATGGCATAGTATCGGCTGATGTCTTCACCAAAGTACTTTGTAACTCCCTGCAGTTCTGTCTCATCCACACGGGTATCCGAAATTGCTCCCGGTGTATACAGTTCATACAATCCGGCTGCATGGATACATCCTGTCTCCCGAAATGCTTTCGAAGATTCCAGCAAGAGTGCTTCACATCGCATGATCAAATCAGCCTTAAATCCGGGCAGAGTCCTGACCTGCTGCAATGACCTCAGCTTCTGCTCTCTCCTGACAGATAGCCTGATTTCACAATCTCCTGATTCTGTCTGCTGTACCTCTATGCCTCTATACAGTTTGCTCCAATCAGATACTGTCCCGTCTATCTGCTTCGGATCATCGAGAATTCCTTCTACATATAAATATCCGATGACCAGTGTCTCCATATCACACGGAGAACACTCAAAGCAATGCTCCAACACCTCACTTACGTATAAAAACAGCCTTACCTCTCTTGCCACAATATCCTCTGTCGATTCCTGCCGTCCTTCATGATCATATTTAATCGTATATCGCTTTGTCTCCATCTCACAATACCCGCCTGCTCTGATAGTACATATTTTTTTTATCCTTATCTTATATAATAGTTTACTCTATGAAGTATGTCAAAAGCATATTAACTGATATTGCTGCACAAAAAAATGCACTGCTTTATTTCTAAAGCAATGCATCTGATCCTGTATCCTGATTACCCAAAGTATCTCTTTAACAAGCCTTCAAACGCCTTACCATGTCTGGCTTCATCTCTCGCCATCTCATGAACCGTATCATGGATTGCATCCAGATTAGCAGCCTTCGCACGCTTTGCAAGATCAAACTTGCCTGCTGTTGCACCATTTTCAGCCTCTACTCTCATCTGCAGATTCTTCTTTGTGGAATCCGTTACGACTTCGCCTAAAAGCTCTGCAAATTTTGCAGCATGCTCTGCTTCTTCGTAAGCAGCCTTCTCCCAGTACATTCCGATTTCCGGATATCCTTCTCTATGTGCAACGCGTGCCATAGCCAAATACATACCAACTTCTGAACACTCTCCGTTAAAATTGGCCCTGAGATCTTCCATAATATCTTCACTTGCACCCTGTGCCACTCCTACTACATGCTCCGCTGCCCACTCCATGGGACCGCTCTGTGCTGTAAACTTAGATGCAGGTGCCTTACACTGCGGACAATACTCCGGTGCAGAATCTCCTTCATGAACATAACCACATACTTGACATACATACTTCATACTTTTGTTCCTCTCTTTCTTGAGTTGTCATATTATTTAGTTCTATTGTTTTAAGTTTTCTGTCTTTTCAGTTTATCACAAAATGTGACAAATTCCTATCATTATTTATATAATTGCTGACGTGATTGCTGACATGATTCATTTCTATCAGCTCCGGCCGCTACATCGCTCCATGAAATGTTCTGGAGATTACATCATTTTGCTGCTCCGGTGTCAACTTTATGAAGTTGACTGCATATCCTGATACACGGATTGTTAATTGTGGATAATTCTCAGGATGCTTCTGTGCATCAAGCAGCATATCCCTGTTTAGTACATTAACATTCAAGTGATGTCCGCCCTCTGCTACATATCCGTCTAACATTGTTACCAGATTGTCTACCTGTGCTTCATTTGCTCTCATAATGATTCCTCCTTTTATTTGTTTTATTTTAATATTGATAACTATTACTGTTTTCATTTATAATATAACACCCTGCTATGGATTTGTCTATAGCAGGGTGTGTATTTTTTTCAGTACAATATATAAAATAAATTTATGCTTTCTTCTGTCTCTTGTTCAAGACCTCAAAGATAACTGCCAGTAACAGTACCAAGCCTTTGACAATCTTCTGCCAGTCAGTATCCACACGCAATACAGACATACCCAGGTTGATGACACCGATCAATGTAGCTCCGACAATCATTCCGGGAATCGTACCTGATCCGCCGTATGCCGAAGCACCGCCGACGAAACATGAACTGATTGCATCCATTTCAAAGTTAGTACCGGCTGTAGGTGTCGCCGATGACAAACGTGCCATTGTAATCATCGTGGTCACTGCAGACAGAAATGCCATATTGATATATGCAATAAAGAAGATCTTTCTCGTATCAACACCTGACATCTTTGCAGCCTCAACATTACCGCCTACCGTATAGAAGTGTCTTCCCAGGATTGTTTTGGAAGCAACGAAATCATATATCAGCATGATTGCCGCAATCCAGATTAAAATGAACGGAATTCCCTTGCTCATAGAAAGTTCAACCATAACAAAGAGTACCACCGCACAGATCAAAGCAGTTTTTACGATTGATTTTGCAACTGTATCCAGTTCGTAACCCTTTTTCTTTCTGTTTGCACGATTCCTTAATTCAGACAAGATAATCAGCACACATACAACCAGACCTACAAATATACAGAAGATATTTAATTTCGTTCCCAGCACCGTAACGTTAATGAAGCCCAGGATATCCGGTACATAACCGTTGAACATATTTACAAATACAGGCGGGAAATTGGAAATCGTCAATCCCTTTAGTACAACATTTCCCAAACCGCGGAACATCAACATACCTGCCAGAGTCGTAATCCATGGAGGAATATTCACATACGCAATCCAAAAGCCCTGCCATACACCGATTATGATACCCAGTAAGATCATGCACAGCATCGAAAGCCACACCGGCCAACCCCACGTAACCATCATAACGCCGCCGACAGCCCCGATAAAACAAACAATACTACCGGGTGACAGATCGATATTACCTCCCGTTAAAATACAGTACAACATACCTGTCGCAAGAACGAATACATATGCATTCTGTGCAATCAGATTGCTGACATTTGTTGGCTGCAATATCTGGCCCTTTGACATGACAGCAAAGAATATGACAACCAGCACCAATACAATCGTCATTGCATTTTTTCTGACTTCCTCAATAAATTTTCCCATTACGCTTCTCCTTTACCGTTATTTAATATGTGGGACATGATTACTTCCTGTGTTGCCTCTTCTCTGCCCAGCTCGCCGACCA